>CAZOBE010000001.1:0-21037 GCA_964578205.1 uncultured Sulfurovum sp.
ACCTTCGACCCCCTGGTCCCAAACCAGGTGCGCTACCAGACTGCGCTACACTCCGATATTTTAAATCTGTTAAACATATTTAAAATGGAGTGCAATTATAGTTAAAAGGTTATTATTTGTCAAGAGTTTTTTGATTTTTTTTAAAAAATATCTAGAAAGTCTCTCTAACCTCCCCTCTTGCCTAAGCCATCTGTAAAAAATATCTTATACAATAAAAGAGGAAATTACACAATAAAGGTGATATTTATGAATGAAGTTTTTAACTCAATTAACTCCTTTTTAGAGACGATACTCTTCTTTGATATTCTTTTTGGACAGGTTAAGGGAACCTCTATACCCTTTTTAGTCGCATGGCTAATCGTAGGAGGTGTCTATCTCACTGTTAAGATGGGGTTTATCAATCTAAAGATGCTTCGTCACTCCTATCATATTATTAAAGGAGACTACTCTACCAAAGAGGATAAAGGAATTATTACACCATACAAATCATTGACTACAGCACTTTCAGCTACTGTAGGACTTGGAAATATTGCAGGGGTTGCACTTGCGATTGCTATTGGTGGTCCGGGTGCAACATTTTGGATGATTGTAGCAGGCTTTTTAGGCATGTCACTTAAATTTACTGAAGTATCACTCTCACTCAAATATAGAGAGTTTCTCCCGGATGGTACTATTATGGGAGGAGGAATGGAGTACCTCTCTAAAGGTTTAGCCCAAAAAGGTATGGCTGGATTTGGAAAAGTACTCGCAGTTGTTTTTGCACTTTTTATGATTGGAGGGGCGATTGGTGGAGGCAATACTTTTCAGGTTTCACAAGCTTTAAGTGCCATAGGGAATGAAGTGGGATTCATAAAAGAGAACCCTTGGGTATTTGGTGTTATTTTAGCCACACTTACAGGTGCAGTTATTATAGGGGGGATTAACCGTATTGCAGATACCACTTCAAAGATTGTCCCTTTAATGGTTACTATCTATATTGGTGCATCTCTTTGGATACTCTTGGCAAATATTACAAAGATACCAGATGCATTTGGCTTAATCTTCTCTGAAGCGTTTGCCCCTTCTGCTGTTGGCGGTGGTATCATTGGCGTTATTGTGCAGGGTTTCCAAAGGGCCGTCTTCTCCAGTGAAGCAGGTTTAGGGTCAGCACCTATTGCACATGCCCCTGCAAAAGTCAAATATCCTATACGCCAGGGGATGGTAGCACTCTATGAACCATTTATCGATACCGTCATCGTATGTACTATGACAGCACTTGTTATTGTCATCACAGGTGTCTGGGACCCTGCCAACGGTTATAGTAGTCTAATTGAGGCAAAAGAGGGAGCTGCATTGACAGCTGTAGCATATGGTACTGTACTTAGCTGGTTCCCTACAGTACTCTCATTTTCAATCTTTCTCTTTGCCTTTAGTACCATGATCTCATGGTCCTATTATGGAGAGAGAGCCTGGGTATATCTATTTGGTACTAAAAGTTCCGTGATTTACAAATTAATCTTTTTGAGTTTTATCGTTATGGCAACTATTGTAGATACTGGAATTATGGTCGATTTCAGTTTTATGCTTATTCTCTCAATGGCACTGCCAAATATCCTTGGTCTCTATATCTTGAGTGGTGACATAAAAAAAGATTTGGAACTGTATCTTGAGAAGTTAAGATCAGGAGAGTTAGATAGAGAGGCGAAGAGAGATTAAACCATCTCAACGCCCTTCTCACCTTTACTCAAAGAACCAATTACATAACCATCGGTATTTGCCAGTACAGCATCTACATCTTCAGTCTCAACAATCCATACCATACCAACACCCATGTTGAATGCTCTGTACATCTCCTCTTCATCGACATATTGTGCCATAAAGTCAAAGATAGGAAGTACTCTTATGGAGTCTTTCTTTACCACTGCTTTGATACCTTCAGGCAGGACACGTGGCAGGTTTTCTACAATTCCTCCACCTGTGATGTGTGCTAAGGCTTTGATATACTCTTTATTGGCTTTATACTCTTTTACATAGATTCGTGTTGGCTCCAGAAGAGTTTCAACCAATGCTCTCCCGTCAAACTCTGTTTCAAGAGTCATTCCCAATTTATTAAAGAAGAGTTTTCTCACCAGAGAATAACCGTTTGAGTGCACCCCAGAACTTGGCATAGCAATAAGTACCTGCCCCTCTCTAACCTTTGCTACAGTATCCATCTCAGACCTCTCTGCGATACCCACTGCAAACCCTGCAAGGTCAAAGTCATCTTCACTATACATACCTGGCATTTCAGCTGTTTCACCACCTACAAGTGCACACTCTGCGCGTCTGCACCCCTCTGCAATACCTGCCACCACATCTTTGGCATTTTGAGGAAGAAGTTTACCTGTTGCATAGTAGTCCAGGAAAAACATTGGTGTACCATTATTACAAATAAGGTCATTGACACACATCGCTACAAGATCGATACCGACAGTATCCAATTTACCACTCTCAATAGCAATCTTGAGTTTTGTTCCCACACCATCTGTAGCAGATAAAATCACAGGCTCTTTATAACCTGTTGGTAGTGCATATGCACCGGCAAAAGAACCGATGCCTCCAATAACATTTTTATCAAATGTTGATTTGACATCACTCTTAATAGCCTCTACAAACTCATTACCTGCATCAATATCTACACCGGCATCTTTATATGAAATATTTGACATTGTTAACCTTTGTTTTCTTCACATTTACAAGGAGGAAATATCTTCTCTAAGAGGATAAGCCCTGGACAAAATCCGGTAAATCCAGCTACTAGAAGCATAATCATCATAGCTAACATCAGCAAAAATGCCATTTTAAACATTTGGGCACCTGCCAATCCCATAATAAAACCTAAGAGTATTGCCTGTATGATTCTTTGCATTCTTTGGGCACACATCCTTTGAATCCTTGTAAAAATTTCCTGCTATTATAGCAAAAATTAACTTCTAAGCTTCTGCCCTGGTTTTGCTTCAACAGAGGCTACTTTTTATGATTAAAATGTATAGTTAACACCAATCATCACAACGGGGTAAAATTTATACTTGCTTATCTCATCTTCAAGGCTTCTCTTCTCTGCCTCTACATCTTCATTAATTTGATTTTCTAAATTTTTATTATTGATTACAACATTCAAATCTGTCTTAGGTGTACCATGATACATAGCACCTATATCAAAACTAAATCCAAACCCCTTTTTATTGGCATTACTGCCCCAACCAAAACCTAGATATGGTGCAAATTTATTGAATGTGATTTTAGTATCTAATCGTCCAACATCTGCTTCAGTATAATCTCTACCATTAATATTGATAGTGATTGGACCTAATGGTTTTGCTGTTCCTGTAAACTTATTGTTGTTATAGTATGCTCCGGCACTGAGTCTAAATGTTGACTCAAATGGAAAATAGTCCAGTAGCGCCCCAGCAGTTAAAAGCTTTAAATCTCCATCATAGTTGATACCATCAATCTCCTCTGTACGACTGTAGTTAAAACTGTTAATATTGAATCTTACTGTTAACTTCTCATTGATAGGTGTTGATATATCCACTCCTGCACCTAAAGTTCCTGCTCTTAATCCCACATCATAATTTCTAGCTCCATTTATGCCATCTTGCATAGGAGTCATCTCTGTCTCTGCATAGAGACTACAACCTGTTATGAGTGCTAAAGCACCTGCTACTATCTTTTTTTCCTCCTTTTCACTACTCTCTCTTCACTCTTCACTCTTCACTACGATCACTCCTCTATAATTCTACCAATACACCATTAAACTCACCTTTGTTTTTTCTTCTTTTTTCTCTTAGGCTGTAAGATACCCTGTATCATAAAACTTATGGGTTCTTTTGCTCTTTGTTGTAAGATAACCAAAATTTTATCTTTTTGGTGATAGATATCAAATAGTTCTATATCTTTCATCACACTATCTATCTCTACTCTATCTTGAGAGTTTAAAGGAAGAGTATAGTTATTACCCTCTACTCTTAGCAGAGTATGCTCATTTTTAAGGACTACCCAACAGACCTTTGCAGAAGGTAATTCATAAAGAGAGTTTTTTGTCTGCTCTATACAGACTCTGGCAAATTCATCTTTTTTGATACTGATATTGCCGTTGGAACTTAGCAGATCAAGATAGAGAACTTTGACAGCTTTTGTAACTTTTTTTGATTTTTCCAGATACTCAAAGAGGTGCTGATTGGAGCTACGAAGCATATCGACACCCCTATATAGTGCAAGAAGTACAATGCTAAGCAGTGCTATGGAGATGAGAACCTCCAATAGAGTAAATGCTCTCTGTTTAGACATCTATCTATCCATCCATTAGCCCAACACGAATAGCCTCTTCATAACTTGTCTCACCTGCTACAAGCATATCTTTTAGTTTGTCTGATATAGTTTTCATCCCACGCTGTTTCATTAACTCTCTGACTTGATGGTCATTGAGTCCATCTTTCATCATCTCTTTTACATTATCATCTACGATAAACAATTCACCAATGGCTTGTCGCCCTTTATATCCTGTAAAATCACACGCTTTACACCCTACGGCATGGTAGTAGCGTCTCTCTTGAGGAATACCCAGCTCTTTAGTGATATGCGGTGCCAAAAAATCTTCTCTTTTGCACTCTGTGCAGAGTTTTCTTGTCAATCTTTGGGCAAGTACACCTAAGAGTGTTGAAGAGATAAGGAAGTTTTCTATCCCCATATCCATCAGACGGCTCAGTGCAGAGGTTGCATCATTTGTGTGTAGTGTAGAGAGTAGAAGATGCCCTGTCAATGCTGAACGCAAAGCGATATCTGCTGTTTCACTGTCACGAATCTCCCCTACCATTATGATATCGGGGTCTTGTCTCAAGATAGAACGCAATCCTGCTGCAAATGTCAATCCTGCTTTGGCATTTACCTGTATTTGGCTGATATTGTCTGCATTATACTCTACGGGGTCCTCTACTGTAATAATGTTTTTATCAGGTGTAGCAATATGTTGAATACATGCATGAAGCGTAGTTGACTTACCCGAACCTGTAGGTCCTGTCACCAGTATCATCCCATGTGCATGGTTAAGAAGCTTATAGAGATCTTTGGTTACATCATCTGCAAAACCCAAATCTTCCAGAGTAGGAATATCTTCACTTTGAGAAAGTATCCTCATTACTACTCTCTCACCATAATAGGTAGGCAATATAGAGACCCTTACATCAATAGTCTTGCCTGAGATGGCTAACTGTGTACGACCATCCTGGGGGACTCTTTTTTCTGAGATATCCAGGTTCGAGATGACCTTGATACGGTTAATTACAAGAGTAATAATATTTTTTTCCAAATCAATATGCTTTTTGAGTGCCCCGTCCATACGAAGACGTACCTCTCCCTTACGCTCTCCACTCTCGATGTGGATATCACTTGCCCCTTTTTGAATGGCTTGGAAAAAGAGAGAATTTACCAGTTTGATGATAGGAGCTGACTCTTCACTTGCAAGGAGGTCTTGAGAGTTACTGATAAACTCCAAAAGGTCTGACTCTACCTCTATGAGTTCATCTGAAGTTGTAGATATCTCTTCAAAGTCAGACCCTGTTTGAATCTCCAAAAATCTATTTTTGAGTCTGGTAAAACTCTCCTTATCTAAAAGATAGATAGGGTATTCCAGTGAGAGTTGAGAGAGGTAGTTTAGAGCATCACTAAGTGTCTCCTCCTCTACCACACATATCTTCTTCTCATCAACTATACTAAAGAGCAGAGAGTGTTTTAGTGCAAGTTTATGGTTAATCTCCTCTTCCCATAGAGGCTCAAGGTTAATATCTTGCAGACGCGGGAAATGCATCTCTACTCCTCTGCCTCTTCAAGTATGCTAAGGTTACTGGTATGGTCTCTTCGTATTCTACGACTGGCACGAACTACCTTTGTAGTTTCACCCTCCTCATAACCTCTCTCTTTATCTAATCCTCTCCGCACATAGTTATTATATTTTGTCTGAATACTCTCTAATTCACTCAAAGCTTTTCTAAGACGCTGAAGATCATCACTCTTTCTTACAATATAAGGTGTAAGATAGATGACAACATTGATTTTACTCTCAGCACCACCTCTGGAGGTAAAGAGTTCACCTAGTATAGGAATATCGCCTAAAAGTGGTACTTTTGTTACATCTTTACCCCCTGAACTCTTCATCAATCCACCTAAAATAATCGTTTCTCCGTTATTTACAATGGCATTGGTCACAACTTTACGCTTGGTTGTTGTCGGTCTGTCTGCAGAGGCACTTGAGCCCGGTAAGATATCTTCTATCTCGGCTTCTACTTCCAGAGTGACTTTATTGTTGCTAGAGAGTCTTGGTTTTACCTTTAGAGTAATTCCAATATCCTCTCTTGAGTAGTTATTGATAATATTACCCTGTCCCTGTGTAGATTGTTGTGCTTGGGTTAAGATAGACTGAGTCTGTCCTACCTGAATAGTCGCCTCTTTATTGTTAGTACATAGAACTGATGGTTCACTAAGAATGTGTGCTGCACCATTCTGTTTAAGCAGGTCTATCTTTGCTCCCAATGCAAATACTTCTGAGATACCGGAATTGAATTTAAAAGGTTTATCTGTTGTAGTAATAGCATTTCCATTGTTATCTAACTGTGTGGTTTGTGTATTTAAAAATCCCAATAGTGTAGGCGAGATCATCAATGAAGATGCACCCAAGTTTGAAGCTGCAGAGAAGAGCCCCTGTGAAGTAATTTTTCCACCTTCAAAACCATAACGCAGACCTATCTGCTCTGCTAAATTTGTATTGATCTCAACAATGCGTGCTTTGACATAGACTTGCACTTTTGGTATGTCTATCTTCTCAACTGTCTCTTTAATATTTTTCATCTGTTCTGCTGTAGCAAGTACAATTAGAGCATTTCTCTCTATATCGGAGACTACCATAGCTTTTTGGGGTTTTTTACCATTCTTTAGAGGTTTTGAGAGTGTCATATTGTTCATTTGAGAAAGCAGTTTGCTTAAGATCTTCTCCATCTCTTCCACATTGGAGTTTTTAAGCCTCAGTACATACATCTTTTGTGTCGTACTCTCTCCTTTAATATCCAGTTGTTTAATATATTTCATCAAACGTTTATTATTGCTTTCTTTTCCTACCAATATGATGGAGTTTGTTGCTTCATCTTTAAAGACATCTACCTTCTCTATCTCAATAGTTTGGGGAAATAGTTTTTTGGAAATATTTTGTATATTGGCAAATAGCTCTTTGACTGTAGAGTTTTGCAGTTTTACTACAACAGCTCTCTTTTTGCTCCCCTTTTCCAGTACATCAATCACCTTTGCAATAGATTCCAATGTTTTAGGTTTAGCGGTAATAGCCAATATATTGTTCTCTTTAAATGATATAACCTTGTCACCCCTATAAAGAAGCGGCTTAATCTTGGCACGAATCACTGCTGCATTGGAGTTTTTAAGCGGGAATAGAACAGTTTTCATCGTATCACCTTCAATAGTACTGCTTACAGGCAACCCCTCTCCTGCTGCATTATTTGCCTGTACTACTTTATAATACTCACCTTGATCTACAATAGTTAGATTTTTCCCGCTAAGAATAGAGTTTGCCAAAGGGATCAAAGCACTCTTTTTGATTGGTGTAGCCGAGATAAAATTGATCTTACCTTTGAGGTTACCATCTATTAAGATATTTTTATGTGTAATCTTTGAGACCATCTCTATAAAATCTTTTACACTGAGATTGCGGAAATTTACATCTACCTTCTCCTCTTGGGCATATAATACTATAGACAAAATAAGCCATAAACTCAACACTATCTTAGTTAATTTCATACTCTAACTCCATTTCTTCTTCTCCTCTTATGATAACCAGTGTCAGATTATCAATATTTTGAATGTTTTTATACATAGTAAACGCAGCATTATAACTATTTATCTCTTGCCCATTGATAGATTTGATGATGTCACCTCTTTTTAGACCAAGTTTTGCAAATGGACTCCCTTTACGTATAAAGCTGATACGAAATTGTAATTCATTACCTTTTCTTATATCAGCAATACCGATATTTTTATAAATATCATCTATACTCTGTGCATAATGTTTAATCAGAGATTTATCTATAATTTTATGATCTCCTGCATCAATTACATCACCATGCAGTAGGTCAAAAGATCTCTTAGATAGAGTATTTGTGTCATAGTATGATGAGAATGTTACCTCACCTACCCCCTTTTCTCCCTCAAAGAGTGCTATCGTATAGATTTTTGCATTTTTGCTAAAAGTGGCATAGTTACCCCCTGCACCATCTAGTACAAAACCGTTAATAGTATCTCCTTTAGAGAGGACTTTTGTCTTTTTCTTATATTCTACTGTAACAACAGTAGTATCTGAAGCATTATAGATAGCCAAAAGCCTTATACCCTTCATACTATCTATTACCTTCACTGCCTTAACTACCTTTTTAGATATCTGTTTTTTGGGAACAGGTATCTCATTTGGTGTCAATTTTACTCTATAGTAGAGTGGTTTGATACTCTTTTGCTCAATATACTCAACCCCACTTGCACTCAACCAAACCACTTCAACCAGAAACCAGACCAATTTGACTATAAGAAGAAGTAGCAAATATATAAGAAAAGTTTTAAAGTTTTGTGGCTTAAAAAGATCTTTCATAGTGCCACCCCTTCTCATCTTTTTTCAATTGAGATTTTATTATACCTATCTCTTTTGCTTCAATAAAATCAAGACTCATTTTCCTCTTGCGTAAATCAGCATACCCTTTGATTGCACCAAACTCTCCTTGTGCATCAAGCAAAACCTGAAGTGGAGATAGTAGAGAGTGAGATAGCACAATATACTCTGTATGCTGTGGTGCTATTGCCTTGAGAGACTTATCTAGCAACAGAGTTTTTAGCTCTACTTTTGTATAAAAGAGCAGTGTAAAAATATCTATCTCTTCAATAGTTGCTATCTTGATACCCTTAACATAAACAGATGGCTCTTTAAGTGTTAAAGAGAACCACCCCTCCTCTATCTTTTCGCCACTGATGATTATTTCCTCTTTTGCAAGCTCTTTTTCCAACTGATAGTAGAGTTCCCGCTTTGGCATAAAAACAAGCAGAGCAAACCAGATAATGCATAGTGCGATGAGAATATTTTTTACCATTTGCATTTAAACTCCACATGATAGGTTTTATCCTCTTTTTCTATATTGAGCTCTCTAATCTCTACTGGCAGATTGAGGATTTTGGAGATAAGTTTGTTAAGCTCTTTAGCACTTAACCCCTCATAGATAGCAGTGATTCTCCTACCTTTTTTGCTCCACTTCAGTTTAGATTCAGGGATAACTGCTTTGAGTTTATCTACTCTTGTAGATATCTTCTTATCTGCCCATACCTTTTTAAGTGCAATAATCTCTCTCAATTCAGTAATGGAGTGCTTTAGTGCTACCTCTTTTTGTACCTGGGAAGAGATCTGCCCATTTTTATAAAGAAGTGCACCACTCATCACTATAAGTGCCAGAAGTACCATCAACTCATTTTGGTATCGTTTCCAACTCATAAACTCCCCTCTATCTTCAGATCATTGCTCCCAGAAACTTCCAAAGTATTAAATCTCTTCTGTTTTGCCAACGCTTTTAGCTCTTTTGAGACTTTCGCACGCTCACATGCAAACTCTGCTTTAAAACCTCTCTCATTCAATTTCAATGAAGTAAGTGTCACACCCTTGAAAATCATATCTGAGAGTGTTTTGACAATATCTCTTTTTCTTCTCTCAACAGTGTCAATATGTTTATACTTCTCAGCTATACTCTCTCTGGCATATCGGCTCTGAAGAGAAGGATACTTCTCAAAGAGTACCTGTAACTCTCTTGCTCCCTCTTTTGAGGCATTTGCATATCTCCAACCCTCCACAACAGACATCCCTGCAAAGAGTATAAAAAAGAGTACCAGTGCAACAGAGTGTTTTAGGCTAAGCAGTGAACCGTATGTATCATGCAAACCTACACCTATTTTAGGTGTAAAGGTGTTATCAAAAACAAGAGTAGCCCTCTCATCTTTTAAAATCTCTTTAGGAACAACAACCACTGTATTATCAAATACTACAAGTGCCTCCCTCTCTCCTAAAGAGAGTGGCTTGGAGAAGAAGGAGAGTGCCTGCTGTGCAAAGAAGAGCTTTGAGACCTGCTGTGGATTAATCCCTTTTGAGACTAAGAAGTCTGTAATCTTTGCCAAATCATAAGCGATAAATACCCACTCTTTACCCTCTTTAAAGACAAAATAGTTATAGCTTATTCCCTCTTCAAGCAGACCATCAAAGAGTGAGTGTGCTACTCTCTTTGCCTGATAGAGATACTTCACTGGAAGTGGCTCTTTTTTTAATGTATAAAATTGTGGTGTTACCATTATATTGATACTATGAGATAATGAAACACTCTGCATTGATTTATGTATTAAAAGTAATGCTTTACTCTTTCCCGTAAAATTCAAAATCTTTTACCTCTCCGTCTATATCTACAAATCCAAAGTTAAATCTCTCTTTGTTATATGTGTAACTCACCTTACACACTACATGTTCCAAAAACGCTTTCTCTTTGACAAAAAGTTTGGAATAATACTCTTCCCCTCCACTGTTTTGCACAAATGTTTTTAGATTTGTCTCACCCTCTATCCACTCCTCTTTAACCAGCGCAATATCTATATTGAACATAAGAGCAATAAGCTCCGGTGAGATATAGTCTCCATCTATCTTATCTGCCGTATGGCTAAATGAAAAAAATTTTTTCCAAGGTACTCTGCTCACATTGGGGTCATCCGCTTCAAATCTATATCGGCTAAGAATAGCCTTAAACTGTTTATAAGATATAATACCCTTTTTTTGATAGAGTCTGCTTTTCTTTTTTGGAATAAATTGCTCTTTGCCTCCTATCTCTTCAAGCAACATCTCATATAACCTCTCACCATCTTTCAAACTATAATTCTCTACAATCGCATCAAAAATATTTTTTGCTGTATCATACTGTAACTGCATCTTTGGATTATCTTCCCATCCCAACCAATTTATATTCACCCCATTGGCTAAAGGATGACACGAAAGCGTTACAGAAAATCTGCCATCTTCAGAGACTAAAGGGACAGGGGAGAGATAGAGTGTAGTAAAGAGTGCTTTTTTATCTTTAAACTTATTAAACAGTTCTATAATATCTGTATAGTAGAGATCTCCCTGCACCAAAGCCGTTGTCTTACCTGCATCCTCTCTGGCTTCATCAAGATAGACAAAGACAACCCCTACAAGAGCGATAATAGTTGCAATTACCGATAAGGTAATAAAAAGCACAATGCCCTCTCTCTGTTTGCACACTCTGTTTTATCCTTCTAAAAGCTCTATTGAAGTAAAATCTAATTTCACAATGATTATACCAAAGCAAACTAAGGATTGATATGAAAATACTTTCAAAAAGCAGAGAAGGATTTTCTCTGCTTGAACTACTTGTGGTAATCTTAATACTCGGAATACTCGCGGCATTAGTAGCACCCAATCTTATAGGTAGAGGAGAACAGGCAAAGAGAGATCTTGTATGTGTACAGATGAGTACAGTTAGCCAGGCACTTAAAACATTTAAACTGCATAACGGCATGTACCCCGATACAGAAGAGGGTATAGAGGCACTTCTTAGCAACCCAGACCCAGACAAGTACCCCAACTACTCACCACAACCATACCTTGAGACCATGCCCAAAGATTCATGGCAGCAGCCATTTACCTATGTCAAAAGAGGAAATACATTTGATATTATCAGTTTTGGAGCAGACAGAAAAGAGGGTGGTACAGACGAGGGTGCTGATATCTTCTACAGCCAATGTAAAAAATAGTCCCGATGCATCCAAAAGAGATACAACAGCTCCGTAAAGGATTTTCCCTTCTTGAACTAATTATTGTTGTATTTCTTATCTCTTTAGTCTATTTTATTGTTTTTAGTTCTTTACAAAAAGAGGAGAGCAAACCCAAATCACTTACACCGCTCAACCTTAAATCTACACTTGCCAAAGCAGGGCTTCTCTCAGGTCACACCACCCTGATTTGTGTCGATAAGTGCCATTTATGTTATCTGCGTCAAGGTGGTATTGACTCTGCTTTTTATCCCTATAACAGTAACATAGATTTAAGTGAAACAGAATCATATACATTAGATGAAAAAGATAATCTTTTAAAGTTAGAGTATGGTCGCTATAATGATAAAAAGATATGTCTGATAGTTGATTTCTATCCAAACGGGAGCAGTACGCAAATTATTCTAAAAAATAAAAATGGTTTCTATTTTCTGCCAGCCTTTTTTGGAAAACCACAAAAAACAGACTCTATAGAAGATGCCAAAGAGTTATGGCTCAAAAACAGTCAACTTCTATCCAACTTGGGAGATTTCTATTGAGAGAGATAGCTATTAGACACAAAAGAGCATTTACACTTATAGAGGTCATTGTCTCTGTCATACTTATCTCAGGAGTAATACTGGGAATCTTAAAACTCTTAGAGGAGAGCAGATCTCAAGCTGTGTATATTTCACAAAGAAATCAAGTCTCTCTGCAAGACTCTCTCTATCTTACACCAAATAGCCTCAAATATCATAAAGAGAAGATAGATGCCTATACCATATTAGATCCGTATTTTAAAATTGATAATTTTAACAGTAAAAAGATTTTAAAAGAGATTACAAGAGATATTTTCATACCCGAACCACTCAATATCTCACCTATTGAGGATGGTGGAGAGGGACCTAGTGCTATTGTTAATGAGATTATGCTTAAAGAGAAACACTCCTCTTCTTATTTTCATTTTAAGATAGGTAACTTTTAGAACCCGTTCCGTAACTCTCGCCGTTAAGGGTGGGAATATAAAGAAATTTTTGGTTTATATACTACTATAGCAAGATACAGCTAAAAAAGTTATAATATCACTAATTCATAGCAAGGACTATCGCGTAGATGCTTTTTAAGTATAAAGGATTTGACAAAACAGGTAAAAAGGTGAAGGGCAGTATCACCGCAAGTAGCCTAGAAGAGGCTTCACAAAAGCTTCGCATCCAGAATATCTACTACGAGAACCTTACTCCTACACAAAAACTCTCTCTTGAAGCCTTCTCTAAACGCCAAATGACCGGTGAACTGCTGAGTACCTTTTCCAAGGAACTCTCCTCTTACCTCAACTCCGGTATGACAGTACTTACTGCCATCAAACTGCTTGAAAACCAGCATGAGGGTGAAAAGAAGTATGTCTCTTTTCTCAACTCCGTGAAGACTATGATAGACGAAGGAAAGTCACTCTACCATGCTCTCAACTCACAAAAGGTCTATGCAATGCCGGATTTTTTCCTTCAAAGTCTAAATGTTGCAGGACAGAGCGGAAAGATGGTCGAAGTGCTTACAAATATGGGAAACTTCTTCTCCTCGCAAAGCAAAGTAAAGAAGCAGGTAGGAAATGCCATGGCATACCCTCTGTTCATTTTTATCGTTGCGATTGGCATGAGTGGTTTTCTCATCTCTTTTGTCGTACCTAAAATTACCAATATCTTTAAAGATACAGGGCAGGAACTCCCTCCTATCACACAGTTTGTACTTGGGATCAGTGACTTTTTGACCGCACACTACATACTTCTTATAGTAGGAGTGGTGCTTTTTATCATCAGTTTTAAACTTGCCTATAGTCACATAGAGACGTTTCATAGAAAAGTAGATGCTCTCTTGCTTAAAACCCCTGTACTAGGTACACTCATTCAAAATCATGAGTTGGGAAGATTCTCCTACATTCTCTCCCTCATGTTAAGCTCAGGGGTCTCTTATGCACATGGGGTAAAACTCGCTACAGCAACATTTGGCAACCTTGCCCTCAAAGCACTTTTTGAAGATGCCTCCGTCAAAGTGATGGAGGGAAACAAACTCTCTAATGCACTGCAACTCACCAAAGGGGTAAAACTCAAGCGAAACTTTATGCAGTCTCTTGCCCTTGGGGAAGAGTCAAGTGAGGTAGCACATATTCTAGATAATGTCTCTCATCTATATTATGAGGAGAATGAAGACCGGCTTAAGTTGCTTTTGAGTCTTTTAGAGCCATTTATGATGCTCTTTATTGGTCTTGTTGTAGGTGTCATTGTTTCAGCAATGCTCCTTCCTATCTTTAGTATGAGTCTTGGACCGAATATGTAGTGAAGAGTGGAGAGTGGAGAGTGGAGAGTGAAAAATGAGGAATGAGGAATGAAGATGTCAAAAAAGCCATTAAAAAAACAACGATTTAGGGATATTAAGAGAGGAAAAGTATCACAAGAGTCTCTTGAGCAAACAGACACTTCTTTGCACTACCCTTATGCAAAAGCCTCTACCAAAATAAAAGCCTTTTTAACCGACAGTTTTATGCTCTTAATGCCTATTATGTATATTGTATTTTATCTGGTCATGGATGGACGGGAAGGCTTTGCGGCTCATAAACTTTTAGGTTGGATTTATATATTTATACCACTTATTATCGTGCAGACACTCTTTATGATAAAAACCTCACAAACACCCGGATACCGTGCTTATGATGTGAAGATTATAGATGAAACTACAGGAGAAACCCCATCAGTATCCATTATCATCTTTAGAAATTTATGTGCTATTCTATCTTTTTTCAGCCTTTTTGGATGGCTTATGATGTTTTTCAGAAAAGACCATAAAACACTGCATGATCTTCTTAGCCGTACGGCTATTATCTATACCACATAGATATGCATCAAAAACGTGCGCTTCTATCCCCACTGCTTGGGGCATACTACTTTTTCTACTTTGCTCTTGTTGGGGTCTATGTCATCTTTATGCCAAAAACCCTGCTTGAGCTGGGGTACACTGCCTTTGAAGTTGGCATTGTCTATGCAGCAGCGCCCTTTATGCGATTTTTGCTCCCTTTTGTTTTTCGTCACTACCTGGAACTGACACCAAAAGTCTATCTGCTTTCACTTGTGCTTACCTTTGCAGGTACACTGTTATTTTTAGCCACCATAAAGAGTATCTGGAGCTATCTGCTTGCCAACCTTCTCTTTGGTGCGGTAATGGGTATCTCTCTTCCTTATGTTGAGACTATTGCACTTGCCTTTTTGTCCAAAAGCCATTATGGAAGAGTGCGTCTTTGGGGCTCTTTGGGCTTTATGACTATTGCACTCTGGCTGGGTAACGTATTGGAGTCACCCTATCAAGTCCTCTACTATCTGAGTGCTATGGCACTTTTTACTCTTCTCTTTGGTGCTATTCTAATAAAGTATGATACTACAACACATCAGAGAGCTCAAGATGATGCCTCCTTTTCTCTCTTGAGATATTGGGCATTTTGGGTCTCTATCTTTTTAATGCAGGTAGGATTTGGAGGATTTTACAACTTTTTTACCATCTATGAGACAGCACATGGCATCTCTTTGGAAATGACAAGCTGGATGTGGAGTTTTGGCGTCATCTGTGAAATTGTCATGCTCTATTTTCAAGGACCACTGTTACAAAAAAATCTGCTCAATATCTTGCAGTTTGTTACACTTGTCACTATACTAAGATGGCTGATACTCTACCTTTTCCCTGACTCTGTAATCCTCACTTTTGCTTCCCAATCTCTTCATTCTTTCAGTTTTGCACTCTACCATACCGCTGCTATTACCTATGTTTTTTCACTCTATACACAGAAAAAACTTGCACAGCAGTTTTTTCTGGGCATCGCTTTTGGACTAGGTGGTTCCGTAGGTGCCATACTTGCCGGACAAATATATGGAGAGAAGATGTTTTTAATAGAAGCAATGATTACTTTTGTCTCATTTGTGGTATTATCAATACATCAAAAACACAAAAAAGGTATATTCAAATGAAGCATGATATAGTAGCTGTTATCTTTGCTGGAGGAAAGAGCTCCCGTATGGGTAGAGATAAAGCACTGCTCCCATTTGGTGGCTATAGTTCACTCAGTGAATTTCAGTATCATAAACTAAAAAGAGTATTTAAAGAGGTCTATATCTCTTCAAAAGAGGATAAATTTGATTTTGATATTGAGACTATTTATGATTCATATCAAGAGAGTTCCCCTTTGGTAGGAATTATCTCTATCTTTGAGAGATTGAGAGTAGATGAGGTCTTTATCTTAAGTGTTGATTCACCCTTTGTAGATAAGACTATTATAGAGACTCTCTTAAAACATAGACAAAGTGGGTATGATGCTATTGTTGCACAGAGTCCCAATGGCTTAGAGCCTCTCTGTAGTATATATAGAAGCTCTATACTCCCTGTAGCAAAAAAGAGATTAAGAGAGAAGAACTATAGGCTATACAATCTTATAAAAGATATAGATAGCCTCTATGTTAAATTTGATAAAACTCAACCATTTACAAATCTTAACTATATAGATGAATATCAAAAAGCTCTTCTAGCTCCTCTTTAAGAGAGACTTCTTATCACTATCCAACATCTGTATTATCAACTTTCTAGAGAAGAATATAAACTTTTCAAAAAGTGTACTATGATATTTATCTTTATGATAAATCATCAAAAAGTCTCTTTTACACTCAAAGTTTTTCACATCTATCTGATGTAGTTTGCCCTCTTTAATCTCATTTTCAACAGAAATTCTGGAGATGCAGGTCAAACATTCACGGTTCATCAAAATACTTTTAATAGACTCTGTATGTCCCAATTCCAAAAAGATATTCAAATTATCAACCTTCTCTTTAATATAGTCCAAAAAGACCTCTCTTGTGCCTGAGCCTTCCTCTCTAAGTACCCATCTTTTATCTGCCAACTCATCTATGTAGTAAGAGCCTCTTAAATTCTCATTGGCACTTACTACAATAAGTTCATCCACCCCTATCTTCTCTTTTACAATGTCCGAACCAGAGACAAACCCCTCTACAAAACCAACATCAATGCTTCCCTCTTGAATCATTTGTGTAATCTCTTTGGTGTTTCCCTCTTTGAGGGTGATTTTCACATCAGGATAGGAGCTCATATAGCTACAGATAATAGAGGGCATCAAATAGTCAACAATAGTAGTACTTGCCCCTACACGTATCATCCCTCTATTTTCTGAATTTTTAAACTCATACTCAATATCTGAGAGTTTTTTAAAGATAGGATCTATCTCTTTATAAAAGGCTCTACCTACCTCATTGAGTACAAGTTTTTTATTGATTCTGTCAAACAGGGGACGACCTAAAATATTTTCCAACTCTTTAATGGACATTGAAATAGCTGACTGACTAAGTTTCATCTCTTTGGCAACATTAGTTAAATGTCCTGATAAAACAACATTTAAAAAAATTTGCATCTGTCTAAGGGTTAATTTCATATTACCTCTTTCATTCTATAAAATTTATTATCATTTTGTATTTTATTTATTTCATATTATATCAAAATTATAGTAGAATTTCAAAAATGTTATAAGTAATTTTGATAAAAAATTAAAAAAAGGATTCTAATTATGGCTTTTTCTCCCCAAAATCGTAAAGGTACACTCAGTGGTATCCTCTTTGTTGCAATCTTTGCAGCTGCAGCAACATTTATTGCAGGACTGGGTCCTATTAAAACTTTAGGACTCTCCCCCTTGGTCATTGGTATTGTTATAGGAATTTTTTATGCCAATACACTCCACAATCATCTTCCTTCCCAATGGGAGAGTGGTATTGTCTTTTCTGCTAAAAAAATACTACGTTTTGCTATTGTCTTTTATGGATTTAGAATTACCTTTCAGCAGATAGCTGAAGTAGGATTGGAGGGCTTCCTTGTTTCACTCATTATGCTCTCTAGTACATTTATACTGGGTACATGGTTGGGACACAAAGTATTTGGTATGGATAGAGATACATCTATGCTTACAGCTTCGGGTGCCTCTGTCTGTGGTGCGGCGGCTGTACTTGCTACAGAACCTGTACTCAAAGCTGAAGAACATAAAACAGCTATTGCTGTCTCTATGGTTGTACTCTTTGGAACTATTTCAATGTTTCTCTATCCTGTACTCTATAGCACTATCTTTGAAAATGCTACGGGATTTTTACACATGAGTGCCAAAGAGTTTGGTATCTATGTCGGTGGAACCATCCATGAAGTTGCCCAAGTAGTTGCTGTACCGTTTTCTATACCCAATGCACCCATAGAGATGGCAAACAATGCAGTCATTGTAAAGATGACAAGAGTAATTATGATTGCACCTATGCTTATTGTTTTAGGTATCTATCTGAGCTATACAGCAAAAAAAGATGGTAGTGTCACTGGCGGTGTAAAACTTGTTATTCCTTGGTTTGCTGTCTATTTTATAGGTGTTGCAGGATTTAATTCTCTTCATCTGGTACCTGAAAATATCGTCAGTCTCATCAACCAGGTAGATACTTTCCTTCTCACTATGGCAATGACTGCTCTTGGTATGGGAACCCGTTTTGCCAAATTTAAAGGCTTAGGCCTTGCCCCTGTCTATACAGCCTCAGCTATGTTTATATGGTTGGTTATGGGTGGTTTTATGATTACTAAATTGGTTTGTGCATTATAGTTAGTGATGTTACGCATTAAGAGATAACCTATTATAAAATCACACGGAGTGTGCATTGTCGTTATGAACGACCTTGTAAGCGAAGCGATTCGAGAATAACGACGCTTTTTTGCTTCGTTTTTTCTAAAAAAATGAAGAGAGAAACAAGATCGCGGTTTAAATGAAGAGGGAATTTTTAAAAATGGAAAAAGTGCGTAACATCAGATAGTTACTAAAAATAGGGCTTATATCCCTATTTTCTTCTTCTGTAACTCAACGCTTCAAGTATATCTATCTTCTCTATCTTTTTATGTCCATTGAGATCTGCAATAGTTCGTCCTATCTTTTTCACACTTGCAATACTTCTATGTGAAAGTCCAAATTTACTTATGGCTCCCTCTAAAATCTGATTTGCACTCTCATCTAAAAGACAATATATCTCTATCTCCTCTTCAGTCAATTTACCATTGAGTCTTTGCTGTCCTCTGCTTTTTTGCATCTTGAATGCCTTTAAGACCTCATGATGCATCTGCTTAGAGCTCATATCCGGCTTATCTGAACTCTGTACCTCCTGCATCACCACAAAGATATCTATCCTGTCTAAAAATGGATCAGAGAGTCTGTTTTGGTAACGTTTTATCTCTACTTCACTACATCGGCATGCTTTGCTTTTAGAGAGTAAATTGCCACAAGGACATGGATTTTGTGCTGCTACGAACATAATATCTGCTTCATATTCTATCTTGGCATTGACCCTTGCTATGTGTACTTTTTTATCTTGTAGAGGCTCTCTGAGTGCCTCTAAAATATTTTTAGAAAAGTGGGGTAACTCATCAAAAAAGAGTATCCCTTTATGTGCAAGAGCTACTTCCCCAATTTTAGCAGTTGTAGAACCTCCTCCAAATATAGATGCCAAAGTTGCTGTATGGTGTGGTGCTCTTATGGGACGAACAGCTAAAAAGTTGGGTGTTACCCCTTCTAGGAATTGATGTTTGGCAATAGAGAGCATCTCCTCTTCAAAAAGTGGAGGTAGAATATATTGTATCCGTTTTGCAATCATACTCTTACCACACCCCGGATTACCCTCCATCAGAAAATTATGCATCCCTGAAGCGGCAATGAGAGAAGCCCTTTTAGCTACACTTTGACCTTTTACATCTAAAAAGTCACTCTCATAGTTACGTTCAAAATAGTACCTCTTCCCATTTAAGACAAAACTCTCAGAGTCATAGGAAAATGCCTGTACATTTGCTTTAAAATTTTTATTTTTAAGTATCTCTATAGCCTCATTCAGGGTATCTACTGCCATAAAATCTACACCTGATATATGACTCAGATAGGTGATGGACTCTTTTGGCACAATAGCCCGTTTAATGAGCCCCTGCTCCTTGAGAGACAAAACCAAAGGAAAGAGCATAGAGCTTGTCTTTACCTTTCCATCCAGTCCCAACTCACCAAAAATAAAAAGTCCCTCCTCCTCTATCGTTGTTTTATACAAAGCGATCAAAAGTGCCAAAGAGAGATCTAAATGTGTTCCACTCTTCTTAAGATCACTAGGAGATAGATTGATGGTAATCTTTAGAGGAGGAAAAACAAACGCATTGGTAAGGAGTGCAGACTTTACTCGCTCTTTTGACTCCTGAATATCATTGCTGGCAAGTCCCACTACCGTAAAACCCGGCAAACCCTTTGTAAAGGTTGCCTCCACCTCAATAACTTTTGCATTTATCCCTTCAAGTGTAGCACTTGTGAGTCTATTGACGATACTCTTGCTTTTCTCTTTTTGTTTCATCTTGCTACTCTCCTCTATCTCTTTTTTGTATCCATCAAACAATTATGAAGCAAATTCTCAAAAAAGTACAAAAATATGTCAAATTGACATGTTTTTTCTATTTACGGATTTGGGGAAACCTTTCAAAAATAGCATTGAAATCAAAACTAAAAGGACATATTACTTCATCAAAAGAGATTATCTCTCTATCAAAGTCCCCTACTTTTTGATAGCTAGATTTTTCATTCTTATAGACTTTCGCAATCAAATCATCAGGATAGATCAAAATGTAGTATTGAACACCCTCCTTTGCATAGATCGAGTATTTTAATCCTTCATCTTTTTGAGCGGTTGAGGGGCTAATCACTTCAAAGATAATCTCCGGTGTTTTCGAGATATATTTTTCATTGCTATCATGACACACGACAGCCACATCAGATTTCAACACGGTATTGGAGTTGAGCTTCCAATCTGAATCGATCAACACTTCACACTCAGGACACTCTTCTGCTTTGGAAATAATCTCACTAAAGATATACCCCACCAACATCTGATGTCGTTTCACCGGTACAGGAGCCATCGCATAGGAAACACCGGCTATTAGTTCCCACTCTCCTTCCCACTGTTTATAATCTTCGTAATTGTAGTTTGGCAGGTACTCATATTGTATGGCTTCCATCTTCTATTGCCTCATTTTGTTATTATTTTAAGTATAACACAATAGTTAAGAGTTTGTCGACCAAATTACACTTTGGTTTATT
>CAZOBE010000001.1:21137-30751 GCA_964578205.1 uncultured Sulfurovum sp.
TTGGTTTATTGGAATTAAGATCAGCAACGAGTAAGGAAGTCTAATTTACGATATAATTAAAAATCAAATAGACTTCTTGCATAACTCTATATGCAAAAAGTCTAATATCATATAGGAATCACCATGTTAGCATTACATCCTCAATATATAGTAGATGAGACATCCACACAACAAGCAGTAATCATAAAAATTGATGAATGGCAAAATATTATAAAAAAACTTGAAGAGTTAGATGATATTGAAGCTTATGACAAAGCTAAAAAAGAAAAAGATGAAGTAATTTCATTTGAACAAGCAATAAAAGAGATAAGAAATGGTACTCTATCTTGAAATATAAAATTCAAATTCAAAGAAACGCTCAAAAATCATTAGCTAAAATAACTGAACCATTTCAAAGCAAAATTATTGACAGAATTTTTAATTTACAAAATGACCCCTATTATAACTCAAAAAAACTAGTCGGTAGAGATGCTTATAGAATAAGAGTTGGAAACTACAGAGTTATATATGAAATCAATAATAGTGAGTTGATTGTTTTAGTTGTAACTATAGGACATAGAAGAGATATTTATACTAAATAAATCATAAACCTATACTATCTCTCTTGAGGCATAGACCCATATATCTCAAAGAGAGTACAAGCATAAGGTCAATTGAATTGGTAGACATTCCATATCGGGAGATATGGAACGAGTAAAGTATAAAAATAGTCAAATTATAATATAATTGTCACTATTGCATAAAAAGGAAGCTACCAATGGACTATATTGAAAAGACTATGAAAATAGCCAAATCTACCAATTGTCAAGATGACACAAATTTTTTTCAAGCTCTTCAAGAGGTTTTGGTTTCCATTGAACCACTTATTAAAAAACATCCTGAATATCTTGATCACCATATCATTCCACGGGTCATTTACCCAAATAGGGAGATCCGCTTTAAGATAGAGTGGCTGGATGACAATAATCAAATACGGGTGAATAACGGCTATAGAATCCAATTCAATAATGCTCTTGGTCCATATAAGGGTGGAGTACGTTTTCATCGTAGTGTGAACCCTGATATCTTAAAATTCCTTGCGTTTGAACAGATCTTTAAAAATGCCATTACCGGTCTCCATATTGGTGGAGCAAAGGGAGGGTCCGACTTTGACCCCAAAGGAAAAAGTAGCAAAGAGGTCATGAAGTTTTGTCAATCATTTATGACTGCCTTTTATAACAGTGTGGGTTCAGATATCGATGTGCTAGGTGGTGATATTGGAGTAGGGGAACGTGAAGTAGGTTATCTTTTTGGTCAGTATAAGACACTTACCAACACATACGACAGTATCATCACCAGTAAACCGCTCTCTCTGGGGGGGAGTCAGGGGCGTATATCTGCCACAGGTCATGGGCTCATCTACTTTACACAGACACTGCTTGAAGAACAAAATGAGACACTAAAAGGTAAAATCTGTACGATAAGTGGCAGTGGCAATGTAGCTATACATGCTATAGAAAAACTATATGACTTGGGTGCTATCCCTGTCACATGTTCTGACTCCAGAGGTGCCATACATGACAGTAACGGCATCGATCTGAAACTTCTTAAAAAGATCAAACTTGAAAGAAGAGCCTCTCTGGAGTATTATGCACTAGAGAGAAAAAATGCTACCTATGTCAAAAAAGAGCAGTACAGAGATAACTCTAGTTATGTGTGGGAGATTCCATGTTTTGCAGCATTTCCATGTGCTACACAAAATGAGCTTAATGAAGTGGGAGCTAGACATCTCATATCTAATGATGTAAAACTGATAGCAGAGGGGGCAAATATGCCTACGACTCCAAAGGCTATTGATCTTTTTATGAAGAGCAGTGTCATCTTTGCACCTGCCAAAGCTGCCAATGCCGGAGGTGTTGCTGTAAGCGTATTGGAGATGAGCCAAAATAACTCTCTTAACTACTTCTCACTCGAAGAGGTAAACAAAAAACTTCAGGACATTATGTCAAATATCTATCTAGATATCAAAAAGACCTGTGATGAATACAATCTTGGAATGAATCTTATTGCCGGTGCAAATATCTTAGGATTTAAACGTGTCGGTGATGCGATGATCGCACAAGGGGTTTAAAATAGAGTGAGATTTCTCTCACTCCAAATTTAAAGAGTCTTATTAGAGCTCTTTTTTTCTTTTTTTCCACTCTTTTTCAAACTTTTTCCGTTTTATATACGAAAGTTTTTCAATAAATACCTTACCTTCCAAATGATCTATCTCATGCTGTATTGCAATGGCAAGGAAATCGTCATCTTCTATCACCTGTTTATTGCCATTTCTATCAAAATACTCTACTTTAACATGTTTTGCACGTTCCACATCTTCATAGACACCGGGGATTGATAAGCAACCCTCTTGGAACTTTGTGGAACCATCTTTCTCTATGATAACAGGATTTATCATCTCTAAAGTATTCTCTTTAGGCTGATCATGCTCTCCATCTTTATTTTCTAAAGGAATATTGATGATCAGTGCTCTTTGGTCAACACCCACCTGAATGGCAGCAAGTCCCACACCATTTTTTGCTATCATAGTATCGTACATGTCATCTAACAGATCATGTAGCGCTCCATCAAACAGTGTGACCTCTTCAGATATCAATTTTAATCTTTTATCTGGATAAATAACTACTTCTCTAACCATCTAAGCTCCCCCTACTAAAACAATCTGTTACGTGAGCCTTCTACCACAGTATACATTATAAAAAACTCTTAGTAAGAACTTTATCGATAAGACCATACTCTACTGCCTCTTTTGCAGACATAAACTTATCTCTCTCTGTATCTTTCTCTATTCTTTTAGCACTCTTACCTGTCTGTTCTGCCAAAATCTCGTTGAGTGTATCTTTGAGTCTTTGAATCTCTTGTGCCTGGATTTGGATATCTGTTGACTGTCCCTGTGCACCGCCTGAAGGTTGATGAATCATAATACGTGCATGTGGCAGTGCATATCTTTTACCTTTTGTACCGCAAGCAAGTAAAAATGCACCCATGGAAGCGGCCTGTCCGATACAGATTGTTACAATGTCGGGCTTAATATAGTTCATGGTATCAAACATAGAGAGTCCGCTAGTAATTACTCCGCCCGGGGAGTTGATGTAGAAGTAGATATCTTTATCGGGATCTTGTGCTTCAAGAAAAAGCAACTGTGCCACAACTGTAGATGCAACTTGGTCATTGACCTCACCGCTTAGCATAATGATTCTATCTTTCAGCAGTCGTGAATAGATATCGTAAGATCTCTCACCCCTGCCTGTCTGTTCTACTACGTATGGAATATAGCTCATAATGTACCTTTATAATTAGTATATAGTTAAATAGATTTGTAAAATCAACTCAAATATAGACTACAATAGTTAACAGGTAACAACCGCCCACTGCTAGTTGCTACCTGCTCACCCAAAAGTTATTTATCTAAACCTAATAATTTAGAGAAAAGTTTATCTTCTATCATACCCATTTTAACTGCTGGAAGCAAGTTATTCTCTTGATAATATTTGATCACCTGTTGTGGGTCTTGACCACTCATCATCGCTTCATAGTAAATCGCTCTAGTGACCTCTTGATCATCTACACTGATCTCCTCTTTTTTTGCAAGTGAATCTACGATAAATGTCGCTTTTACACTTGATTTTGCCTCTTCTCTTACCTCATTACGAAGCTCTTCTACTTTATCAACATTATCTTTATACTCTTTGAGTTCCTCTTCACTCATCGTTTGTGCTTTTTGGTTGACTTTGGCATCTATCTCCTGCTCAACAATATTGTTTGGCAATGCAAAATCAAACTTCTCTACCAATGCTTCCATCAATTTTGGTTTAAGCTCTTCATTGTAGAGTTTAGAGACAGCTTCAGATACAATCTGCTCTTTTACCTTCTCTTTAAGCATCTCAACAGTTGCATTCTCTTCACCAGGAAGCAGTTTTTTTGCCAACTCATCATCAATCTCTGGTGTCATTTGCTCCTGAATCTCGTGAAGCTTAACTTTAAACTCAGCCTCTTTACCAGCAAGATCTGCAGATGGATGCTCCTCTGGGAATGTCACAGTAATTGTCTTCTCTTCATCATGATTCATACCAATGATTTGCTCTTCAAATCCCGGAATGAATTGGTTTGAACCTATCTTAAGATTAAACTTCTCAGCCTTTCCACCCTCAAAAGCAACACCATCAATAAAACCTTCAAAATCAATGAGTGTCATATCTCCATCTTCTACGGCTCTATCTTCTTTAATCTTTTCAAATGGTGCCTGTTGTTTTGCAATTTCGGCCAATTTCTCTTCAACTTCTTTATCTGATACTTCAGGTTTATCAAATGCAGGAACAACATCTGTGTACCCTTCTGCTTCAAATGTAGGTCTAATAGAGATCTCTAACTCAACTTCTATACCGTTATCTCTCTTCTCATACTTTTTAAAAGTTGGTTGGCCAAGCATATCTTCTGTCTTGATACCTGCCTCTTTCATACCGGCATCCATAAGCTCTCTAAGCACTTCACCCTCAGCATCTTGAGCCAGTTTTTCACCGTGAAGTTTTTTCACAACATATGCAGGAACTTTTCCTTTTCTAAAGCCATCTATTTTCATCTCTTTACCTGCTTGCTTAGCAAGTTTATCAATATTTTCCTCAATAGCTTTGTTGTCTATCGTACCACTTACAAGTACATTTGCCTCATCAATTTTCTTTACTGTAACTTTCACTACAATCCTTTATATAATAATCCCGTGATTTTAGCGAAATATTGATAAAAAAGGAATTTGGAATAAAAAGAGACTATCTCGAAGAGAATAGTAGGAAAATTATTAAAGTATATTTCGATACAATCCAAAAAAGAATAATTTAGGATATCAATATGGACAAAGAAGAGGAGTTTAAAGAGGCTATTACCAAAATCTTGGAACTTTTAGGTGAAGATCCAAAAAGAGAGGGTCTGCTTAAGACTCCCGATCGTGTAGCCAAAGCTCTGCAATTTCTCACAGAGGGGTATAAGCAGGATCCCAAAGAGATACTCAACCAAGCCCTATTCAGTACCAGCAATGATGAGATGGTTCTTGTACGTGATATTGAGTTCTACTCTATGTGTGAACACCATATACTGCCTATCATAGGGCGGGTACATGTAGCCTACATCCCTGATGGCAAAGTGGTAGGTCTCTCTAAAATTCCCCGAATCGTCAATGTCTATGCAAGACGTCTGCAGATACAAGAGCAGATGACAGAGCAGATTGCTGATGCTATCTTGGAGACTATCAAACCAAAAGGTGTTGCTGTTGTTGTACATGCACGTCATATGTGTATGGAGATGAGAGGAGTACAGAAGATCAATTCAACCACTATCAGTTCTGCACTTCGGGGTCTCTTCAAAAGTGATGAACGTACCAGAAATGAGTTTTATAACCTTATCAATACACCAACCCCTTCCAATTTCTAACACACTTTCACAGTATCGCTTGATATATCAAGCGAATTTAATCTATTTAGGAATATAATCCTCCTATTTATCTTATTTTAAGAAAAAGAGCGTAATATGTATAAAAACAATTAGGACAAAAATTGTCTGAATTAAAATTGAATATCGTTTTCAAAGGAATAGTATGAGAGTCTATCTAGACAACAATGCCACTACAATCGTAGATCCACATGTCTTTGCAGAGATGGAGCCATATTTTACACAAAAGTATGGTAATCCAAATTCACTACACGGTTTTGCCAGTGAAACACATCCAGCCATCAAACAGGCTATGGAGAAGATCTATGCAGGAATTCACGCATCTAAAGAGGATAGCGTCGTTATCACATCATGTGCAACAGAGAGTAATAACTGGGTACTGAAGAGTATCTATTTTGAGTATATCCTCACTGGAAGAAAAAACCATATCATTGTAAGCGAAGTAGAACACCCTTCAGTTATTGCTACTGCAAAGTTTATTGAGAGTATGGGATGCAAGGTTACATATCTGCCTATTAACCATGAAGGTATGATAGAGGCAGAAACTGTAAGAGAATATATTACAGAGAAGACTGCTCTTGTATCGGTAATGTGGGCAAATAATGAGACAGGTGCTATCTTTCCTGTGGAAGAGATAGGGAAAATCTGTGAAGAGTACAATGTACTTTTTCATACAGATGCAGTCCAAGCCATAGGTAAAACACCAGTAGATGTTCAGAGCTTAAATGTAGATTATCTTACAATGTCAGCACATAAGTTTCATGGACCAAAGGGGGTAGGTGCACTCTATATTAAAAAGGGAAGAGAACTTATACCTCTGCTTCATGGTGGTGCACAAATGGGTGGATACCGTTCAGGTACACTCAATGTTCCCGGTATTGTAGGGATGGGTAAAGCCATCGAACAGGCTGTAGATGCACTTGACTTTGAGATGAGTGAAATAAAAGAGATGAGAGATGCTTTTGAAGATGAGCTACTCAAAATTGAAGATACATTTGTTGTTACCCCTAGAGAGAAAAGAACACCAAATACCATTCTCATCTCATTTAGAGGTATTGAGGGTGAAGCAATGTTGTGGGATCTCAACTGTGCAGGTATAGCTGCAAGTACCGGTTCAGCATGTGCAAGTGAGGACTTGGAGTCCAACCCTGTCATGGAAGCTATTGGAGCAGAGGCTGATCTTGCTCATACTGCAATACGCTTTTCACTCAGTCGCTACACAACACAAGAGGAGATAGACTATACACTTGATGCAGTCAAAAAAGCTGTAAAGAGACTAAGAAGTATCTCTAGCACATACTCTTATGCACCTAAAGGTCATCAGAGTGGACTTGATGCAGGACATTAAGATTTACCTATTTGGAACCGGTATTTTATTTATCGGTAGAAAAAATGTAAATAGAAATAAGGATAAAAAATGGGAATTGATAATTTAATAGGTGGTACCATCTGGGATGAGTATAGCCAAAAAGTAACAGATTTGATGAATAACCCAAGAAATATGGGTGAGATTACACAAGAGCAAGCAGAGAAGATGGGTGCTAAACTCATTGTAGCTGACTTTGGTGCAGAGAGTTGTGGAGATGCTGTAAGACTCTACTGGGCAGTTGACCCAAAAACAGATGTTATATTGGAATCAAAATTTAAGAGTTTTGGTTGTGGTACAGCTATTGCCAGTTCAGACACTATGGCAGAACTCTGTAAGGATAAAACGGTAGATGAAGCTGTTAAAATCACAAATATCGATGTAGAAAAAGCGATGCGTGATACTCCTGATGTTCCAGCCGTTCCACCTCAAAAAATGCACTGCTCAGTGATGGCATACGATGTAATCAAAAAGGCTGCTGCACAATATAAAGGTGTTGATATGGAGAGCTTTGAGGATGATATTATTGTATGTGAGTGTGCTCGTGTTACCCTCTCAACACTAAGAGAGGTGATTCGTCTAAATGACCTTACAACAGTAGAACAGATCACTGACTACACCAAAGCAGGAGCCTTCTGTAAATCATGTATACGCCCCGGCGGACATGAAGAAAAAGATATTTACCTTGTTGACTTGCTTGAAGAGTATGAAAAAGAGAAGATGGCAAAAGCAGCAGATGCTTCAGGTAGTGGTGAAAGTATAGATTTTGCTCAAATGACAATTGTCCAAAAGATTAAGGCAGTAGATAGAGTCATCGATGAGAACATCCGTAAAATGCTTATTATGGATGGTGGAGATATGGAGATCCTTGATATTAAAGAGAATGGTGCAAATTTTGATATCTACATCAGATACCTTGGTGCTTGCAGCGGATGTGCAAGTTCAAGTACCGGTACACTCTTTGCTATTGAGAATATTCTTAAAGAAAAACTTGATGAGAACATCAGGGTTTTACCTATATAGTCCCATCTATTGTGTGGGCATTCGCCCACACTACTTCACAAATAATCTTACAACCCCTCTTAAAATCACAAAAAATATATAAAAAATAAGTGTAAAAAATAAAGGGTGTATTGCCATAATACTATATGATCCTGCAGAGGAGAGAGCCATAAGGTGCTCAACAGGATGGTCTATCCATGCATGAAAATACATGGATATTGCTAAAAAAAATAGAAGAAAAATAAAAAGTTTTATCTCTCTTATAACCACTACATTAAACCTCTCATCATAAGTTGCCAATACATTGTTTTAAGCATGTAAAGGTCAAAAGCCCACCAACTCCATCTTGGAACTGTAGGGTCAAGAGGGAATGATGGTGCAGGACCATCAAAATCAAACTCAGCTAACATTATCTTGCCATATTGTGTCTTTAGAGGACATACTGTATAACCGTCAAATTTTGCTGTTGGCTCTTTACCATTAATAACAGATATAAGATTCTCTGTAAGAATTGGTCCATGGTGTCTTGCTGAACCACCTGTCTTCCCTTTAGGAATACCAAGAATATCACCTATCCCAAATACATTTTTGTATCTTCTATGTTGTAGAGTATTCTTATCACACTCCAGCCAACCTTTAGCTGAACCTTTTTGCCATCCTAAAGGAGAATTTGCTACAGCATCTACTGGCTTCATAGGTGGAACAATATGGATAAAATCATAAGGCATCTCTACCATTTCAGTATGTTCTATCATCTCATACTCTTCAAGGTCTTCATCATATTTACCCTTAGTTTGATATGTATGCTCAAACGTTGCTATCTTTTTTTCTGCATCAATTTTACGAAGGACATGGTTCCACTGGTCAGTAATATTGCCATACATTGGCGTAACCTCTTCAATGTATTGTTATATCCGGGAAGACCAAAGAGTTTATTACCTTTTTTACAGAAAGAGAATTTAGCATTCATATGTACATCTTCTCCTCCTTCAGGACCATTACCTCTTAGGTTATCATTACTAAGATAGAGTATCTTTTGTGGTGCACCACCACATTTAATAGGAGTATCTGGCTGTGTACAGAGACATTGATTGGTTTTGAAGGAGAGGCTTTTTTTGCTGCCTCTCTCATCTCTTTAAACCATTTCCACGTTGCAGTTCCTCCCGTTGCAGTTCCTGCTACTGGGTCATTTAGATATACCGAAGAGATACCATTTTTACCAACAAGATCTCTACTCATCCCCTCAATTCTCTCATAGTCATATTGAAGTCCTGTTGCAACAACAAGAAAATCATAAGAGATATCACCATTTTTAGCGGTAGTCACACTATTCTTATCTGGGTCAAAAGTTACTACCTCATCTTTTATCCACTTAACACCACTTGGAACAAAATCTGCATTATTTCTTTGAATATCACTCTCTGAATAGAGTCCAGCAGCCATAAATACCTGTCCCGGCTGATATAGATGCACTTCATTTGGTGCAATCAATACAATCTCTGCATTAGATGCTGCTTTAATTAAACGTGCTACTGCCATAATACCTCCAGCACCACCACCAACAACAACAATTTTTACTTTTTTATCTGTAGTTGAAGCCTCTACCTTTGTAGGTGCACCCATCATCATAGCAGCACCACCTGTTATACCCATAACTTTAAGAGCATCTCTTCTGCTCATACCTGTCTCATGTACAAGTTCATCATACATAACTTTGATAGTCCTATTTTTTTATCCAAAACTACTCCTTTATATTGTTCATAGT
>CAZOBE010000002.1:0-25505 GCA_964578205.1 uncultured Sulfurovum sp.
CCTCCACGCCCTACAACAACCACATCTGCACCAAGCCCGTCTGCATAATGCAATGCTCTTGCTATCTGTGAAGGTGCCTCTTCACCTTGCACCGGTGTATCTACGATGATAACTTCAAGTAGCGGCCACCGTTTCTCTATGATCTTCAACATATCATGCAGTGCTGCACTCTGCTTGGCTGTTACAAGGGCTATCTTTTGAATGACTTTGGGAATGGGTTTTTTTCTTACGGCATCAAAATAACCCTTCTCTTTGAGCTTCTTTTTAAGCTGTTCATAGGCTAAAGCCAATGCACCTTTACCATAGGGCTCCACATGTACAACATAAAACTGATACTCGCCTCTAGGGGTATAGACACCTACTGAGCCCTCTATGACAATATGCATCCCTTTTTCGATACGAAATTTAAGTCTATTTGCATTGGAACGGAACATGACACACTTAATGGCACTCTCTTTGTCTTTGATGGAAAAATAGACATGTCCGCTTGTATGATAGGTGATAGAAGCCACTTCTCCCTCAACAAGGATATGCATAAAGGTCGCTTCAAGGAGAGATTTTATTTTGGTATTGAGTGAGGAGACACTCATCATCGCCTGAGACATAACTGTTTCCTTTGTAGTGTGGGTATTCCTACCCATACAAAAATTTCAAAATATGATTCTTTAAGAGAGGAATATCTACGCTACAACTATTTTTTCTGCGCTACAAGCAGTGTAGAGATACCCATAGAGAAGCTTTTGACATACTTCATCTCAAATCCTGCTTCTTCCAACTCTTCTTTTAACATCTCTGTAGTTAAGAACTCTTCTATAGAATCAGGCAAATAACGATATGCAGCATAGTTTTTAGAGACAAATCCACCAATTGTCGGTAAGATTTTTTTCATATAAAAATCAACCAGTTTGGAGGTAAACCCGCTTTTTTCCTGTTTGGTAAATTCCAAAATAACTACCATTCCACCTGGCTTAAGCGCACGGTTAAACTCTTGAAGTGCCTCTACTCTGTCAACCACATTTCTAATACCATAAGAGATAGAGATAATATCGGTTCCCTCATCTTCTACGGGTAACTCTTGTGCTTTCCCCTCAAGGAATTCTGCAAAATCGACTTTCTCTTTGGCAACTTTGAGCATACCTACAGAGGGGTCAACTCCTACATACTTGTTGACAGATATACCATGTTTTTTAGCTCTCTCTCTCCAGTACAACAGCAAGTCACCTGTACCGCAAGCCACATCTGTAATCTGCATAAGCTCTTTTTTGCCTAAGAGTTCATATGCCTTATCGCACCCTTTTTTACGCCACTGTTTATCGATACCGAAACTTAAAACCCTGTTGGTAAGATCATAGGTGGAGGCGATATCATCAAACATAGTGACGATATTCTCCTGTTTTGCTCTTTTCTCTTCTTTTTGTCTATTCTCTGTATTACTCATCTATTCTCTTACTCCATATCATCAAATCTACACCTTTTTTGGCTTGATATAAAAAACTTAAATTCATATCGATATTATAGGTTAAATTATTGGTAGAAAGCTTAGGAGTCTGATAGATCAACATCCAATCTATCTTCTCTTTAAGAGCATTCAACATACCCTCCCCACCCTCTACCAGTACAAAAGAGGGTTGGGTGAGAAAATCTAAATTATCACTTACGCTTACATCTCTATTTGCTATACCAAAAAGAGGGATAGTTCTCTCAAAGTTGTCTCTTTTAGAGTAGATCATCACATTGGGAGCTTTAGCCTCTATAAATCTGCAATCTAAAGTTGGTCTATCTACCCTTACCGTATTGCCACCTATAAGCAGAAGGTCACAAGCCTCTCTTAGCTGATGTACATGCGTTAAAGAGCTCTTAGAACTCAGATACCCTCCTCCAATGCGCCCATTGGAAGTTTGAGCCAATTTGAAAAGCACAAAAGCTCTCTTCTGCCATATCATAAAAGGTTCAAGCAAGCATTTGGCTTCATGTTGAAGTACACCCACACTCAATAGTGTACCAACCTCTTCAATCATCGCTGAGCCACCACCATGTCCATCTATAGGGTCTTGTGTTGCTACAACAACTCTTTTAAGTTTTAACTCTCTAAGTAGATTAGCACAAGATGGGGTTTTTCCTTGATGAGAACATGGTTCCAAAGTCACATAGAGGGTACATGCACTAAAAAACCCTTTAGTTAAATTTAGTAGAAATTGATGAGCTTTTTGAGAATCCAGTCTATTAAAGTCAATCTCTTTTTGGGTGAGTTTTTCATAAGAGGCAAGAAGTGCCAACACCTCTGCGTGAGATGTTCCTGCCTTTTGGTGTGCCTCAACAGCCAATATCTTATCATCTAAAGTAACAACAGCCCCTACAGCAGGGTTGGGATAGGTTAACCCTTGATAGTTCCACGCTTTATTGAGAGCAAGTTGCATACAAAACTCATCAAAATGCATACTCACCCTCTTTTAATGTTAATTCCAGTCAAAATACGTTTTAACGGTACCTAATTGTCCATAAGAAAATCTCTCTTCACCCTCTTTGGTCTCTACTGCTATCCCCTCATCGTCAGCACTTTGCAGTACGCCTTTGAACTTATCACCACCAAGGATTTTAAGCTTCACTTTTTCCCCTATAGCATTTTTGAAATGTACAGGCTTTGTCAGTTTTCTCTCTATACCAGGAGAGCTGACCTCTAAGCGGTATCTTCCACTCATAGGAGGATGGACATCTAAAAAAGGAGAGAGTTCATTTGAGATAGCAGCACAGAGATCAAGCTCTACACCACCTACTTTGGTGATATAGACACGAAAGATAGTCTCATCAAACTCTGTTACAACTTCAGTATCATACAGCGATGCACCATTTGCTTCTATGATTTTAGCAATTTGTGTTTCAAGATTCATCTTGATTATCCTCACTCTTTATATCATTCTTATCTCTGCTCTTTCGTTTAGCTATCTCTTTAAAGAGATTTTCCATACGACTCACCTTCTCCAATTGATGGTCAAATTCAAATGTAAAACGTGGTGCTCTAAACCACCCCTCACTCTGCTTACAGTGATTTTGTATATAACTTGCTACTCTTCGCAACTGTTTTAGTGCTTCATTCTGCTCTTTTTGGGTTAAAAATGAGGTATCAAGATAGACTTTTGCATCTGATCTCCCTTTGGAGCAGACTACATCTGTAACTAAAAGTGAATTGATACGTGTATCATCAAGAGTTGCCAGTGCTTCAGGGATAATCTCTTTAAGCACTGATTCTACACGATGGCGTTTGATCTCTTCTTGGGTCATAGTGTTGCTTTTTCCTCAACATCTTTATAAGTCTCTATAACATCACCCTCTTTTAAGTCGTTATATTTCTCAAGCATGATACCACACTCATAACCGTTTCTTACCTCTTTTACATCATCACTAAAGCGTTTGAGAGAAGAGATGACAGTATCATAAATAACCACACCGTTACGGATAAGTCTTGCTTTGCTTCCTCTAGTAATAACACCATCAGAGACCTTACAACCTGCGATTGTCCCTACTTTACCTACTACAAATGTCTCACGAACATCTGCCTGCCCTGTAACCTCTTCAGAGATGACCGGACTCATAAGACCACTGAGAAGTGCTTTGACATCATCTATAAGATCATAGATAATAGCGTAAGATTTAATCTCAATACCAAGCTCTTTAGCCTTCTTCTTCACTGCACCGGTCGGACGTACATTAAATCCGAGGATCACTGTATGTTCACTTGCATCTGCAAGTGTCACATCACTCTCTGTAACACCACCTACACCTTCGTGGATAATATTGACTTTTACCTCTTCATTTCTCAGTTTTTCCAAACTGCCTTTAATTGCTTCAAGTGAACCTTGTACATCTGCCTTAATGATGACAGGAAGTGATTTGAGTTGTCCTTCGGCAATAAGTGCAGAGAGATCATCAAGCGATGCTTTTGTAGTTTTGGAGAGCTGTTTTGCTCTATCATACTCTGCTCTCTTTTCAGCCAATTCACGAGCCTCCTTATCTGAACCCATTACCACAAGCGCTTCACCGGCACCTGGTACTTCATTTAATCCTACAATCGCGGCCGGTGTACTTGGTCCTATCTCTTTTACACTGCTTCCATCATCTAACTTAATAGCCTTGATACGACCATATGTTTTACCTACAATGACATTGTCACCGACACGAAGTGTACCGTTTTTAATAATAACATTTGCCACCGGTCCAAAGCCTTTTTCCAGAGAACTCTCTATAACAACTGCTTTTGCCTCTCTAGTTGAGTCTGCTTGAAGCTCCATCATCTCTGCTTGCAAAAGGATAGTCTCAAGTAGATCATCAATACCCATTCCTGTGTGTGCAGATACTGGAATAAATTCATACTCACCACCCCACTCTGCTGGCATTACACCTATCTCAGCAAGTTGAGACTTCACATTATCAGGGTTGGCACTCTCTTTATCCATTTTATTGATTGCAACGATGAGTGGCACACCTGCTGCTTTTGTATGTGCGATTGCCTCTTTGGTTTGAGGCATCACACCATCATCTGCTGCAACAACAATAATAACAATATCTGTAGCTTGAGCACCACGTGAACGCATCTGGGTGAAAGCTTCGTGGCCTGGTGTATCTACAAATGTGATCTTCTTGCCATTTTTCTCTACTTGGTAGGCACCCACATGTTGTGTAATACCGCCTGCTTCCCTGTCGGCTACTTTTGATGAACGGATTTTGTCAAGCAGTGATGTTTTACCATGGTCAACGTGTCCCATAATGGTAATGACCGGTGGTCTCTCTTCAAGGTTTTTATCTTCTAAGGCATCATATACTTTCACATAATCAAGCTCATCAAGCGGATTAATTGTATTGACTTCAACTCCAAACTCTTCAGAGAGAATCTCTATCTCATCTTTACCTAAGAAGTCATTTTTTGTCACCATCATTCCAAGTGCGAAAAGTACTTTAACAACCTCTCCGACACTTCTGTTTACCTTCTCAGCAAACTCATACACTCTTACATTTTCAGGGATCTCTATAGAAGTAACGATCTCTTTATTCTCCTCTTTCTCATACTTTTTACGTTTACTGCCTCCACGTCTAATGGAGCGTTTTTGTTGAGGACGGAATGGACGCTTGCCTTGAGTACCCATACCCACTGCTTCTCTCTTTTTAGCCTCTTCTTTACGTTTCTGCTCCTGTTTCATCATATCTTCATAGATATTTTTATCTGAGAAGTCTAGAAGTACTACCTCCTCTTCCTCAAAGCCGGAACTTATATCACTGCCGATATTCCCCCCCATAATATCCAGTTTTTCACCAGTTACTCTGGCTTCAGCAACTTTTTTAGGCTTTTTCTTTGTTATATGAGGTGTCTGATCACCCATAGATATCTTTGTTGCTGCTCTTACTGGAGCCGGTTTTGCTTTTCTAACAATCTTGATACCACCGCGAGAGAGTGTTCTTCTTTTTGGTTTATCTTTGACATCTTCGGCTTTTTTTACCTCTACTGTAGTATCAACTTTCTGAATAACAGAGATACCTTTACGTTTTTTTACCTCTTTGACTACAGGTTTTTCTACAGGAGCCTCTTTGGCTTTGGCAGGTGCACTCTCTTCAACACTTTTACTCTTAGCACTCTCCTGAGAAACCTCTTTCTCCTCTTTGACTGCAACTTTTTTCTCTGTTTCAACTTTTGTTTCACTCTCAACAGCTTTTTGGGCACTCTTTTTGACTACTGTAATCTTCTTTTTAGCACCTAGCTTGTCAAAATCTTTTGGCAGTCTTCCGTTAATCGCATAATCTACGAGAATACCGGCATTTTCCATGCTAATTGTACTGTTGGCGGCTTTTACATTAAAACCTAACTCTTTGGCTTTTTCCAGCAAATCCGCATTCGACAACCCCGCTTCATCTGCTATCTCTTGGATCTTAACTTTATCCATTCTTGATTAACTCCTTTAAAAACTTAACAAACCGCTCTTCTTCTTGTTTCAAACGTTTCGCTAAGCCTTTGATTTTTTTTTCATTTATACTACATGCATCACAAAGGTAAAAACTCCGCCCCTTGCCATTAAATACTACTATATCATTACTCTCTTGCTTTAATCGTATCATACTTTTCTGAGGATGTCTGCTGCGGCAGGCGATGCACATTCGTATAGGTTGTGATTTTTTCATATGTATTATACCTAAAAAGAGATTACTTAACTCTTGGTGATAACACCATGGTTATCTAAAGAGCGTACAAATACCCTAAACTGTGGAAAACGTAACCGAAGTGCCTCTGCTATTTTATCGGCATCTTTCTCATAACATAAACTGAAAAAAGTAGAACCAGACCCGGAGAGAGTGCTCATAAGTGCACCATGTTTGAGTGCAGTTTTTTGTACCTCAAAGAGCTCTGGCATCATCTTCATTCGTCTTGACTGGTGTAACTTATCTTTGGATGCAATGCGTAAGAGATCCCATGACTCACTCATAAAAAGTGCTGTCATATAGGCTGATCTTGAAAGCGAATAGACCGTCTCATCTTTTCTATACATTTTTGGTAAAACTGTGCGTGACTTGGCTGTAGAGATAGTTCTATTTGGGACAACAAGCACTGCCCTAAGATAGTCTGGCAATCGTCGCTTTTTACTATATACACGATCCCCCTCTACACAAGCAACATTAAATCCTCCCATAACAGCAGGGGTAATATTGTCAGGATGGGATTCATATCTAAGTGCCAAATTAAGTATCTCTCTTTTATTATATTTTATACCTGCAGCTACATATGAGGCACAGAGTGATGCAACAATCACAGCTGAAGAGCTACCCAAACCACGTGAGATAGGAATACGGTTATGAAACTCAAATCTAAAGTTATCCAATCGTCCTCCGCTCAATCGCCTATAGTTTTCATTAAAGATATTTAAAAAAAGGGTATTTTTCTTAATCTTTGGGTTATCTGCACCCTCTCCATGTGTAGATATACTCAAAAACTTTGAAGGTTTAATAATAATTTCATTTCTTAAATCTACTGCAAGACCCAAAGTATCAAATCCTGGTCCCAAATTAGCACTGGTGGCCGGTACAGTTACAAACATCTCTTCTCTTTCATCTTAAACTTATACAAAAAACCCCCACTCTATTATCTTATTGACTTGGAGTTTCAAACAGCCGGAAGTATATACTCAGGTATAGACTCTTCATCTATCTTAAGATCATGAATACTTTTTGGTAATGCAAAATGCGTTACAACAGGCTGTTCATATTTTTTTGTAATTATAGTCTCTTTTTCCTTGATAAAATAGAGATTCCCTACCGCTTTGATAGGCTCTCCACCATTCAAAGCAAAACCACTGCACCCAAAACAGTCAATACCACGTGTAATTTCTATGGTTTTAAGCATAATATAGGTTAGTTTTATCGCCATATAAGAGCCTGGTCCACGTGTATAGATAATAGTCGAAATATCATAATTATCCATACACTCATTTAACAGTGGTAACAGTATCTCCGAAGTTTTCCTATCACTCTCTATGGTTTTAATAAGGGTATCATCTTTATAGATACCCAAAAGAAGAGGTGAAGAGATTGTGCAAATAAGAAGCTTATACTTAGGCAAAACTTTTTTCAAATGCCCTACTTTGCAACTCTTCTACTGTAACGAGTTCATAATTTTTACTCTCTGAAAGCAGTTTGGAGGTTAGTTGGAAGTTTAGTTTATGACTTCCTGCAAACGATTCATACTTTGCCAAAATATTATATCCGCTCACCATCATATCACCCATAGCATCCAGGATTTTATGTCTTGCAAACTCATTGTCAAAACGCAACCCTTCAGGGTTGAGAACTTTATAGTCATCCAATCCTATGGCATTTTGAAGTGTGGCACCAAGAGCAAGATTCTGACTCTGAAGGTATTGAATATCTTTTGCAAATCCAAAGGTTCTTGCCCTTGCTATCTCTTCAATAAATGCACTGGTGCTAAAAGCAAAATGTTCACTCTGATCTCCTATGACTGGATGGTCAAACTTGATACGAAAATTAAACTCTGCACTCTCATGAAGCAAAAGACGTACAAACTTATCACCATCTTTTACCTCAACAGGCTCTTTTACACAGATAATCTTCTTAGGTGCATCCAACTCTTGAATGCCTGCTTCATCAAGCAAGAGGCAAAATGAGATAGCTGAACCATCCATTATAGGCATCTCATTACCATCTACAATGACACGAAGATTATCTATACCATAGGCATAAATAGCAGATAAAAAGTGTTCAATGGTAGAGATGTACCCTTTTTTACCCCCTATCACCGTTGCCATACGCGTATCGGTAACCGCTGAAGGAGAGAGAGGTATGCTCATCGCCAAATCTTCACGATAAAACACAATGCCTGTATCCGCATCAAGCGGCTCAAGACGAAGCTTGACAGGCTCACCTTTATGCAGACCGATACCGATGACTTCAACCGATTTTTTAATCGTTCGTTGTTGCATAAAACACCCCTCCTTTTATTTGATTTATCATATCTTTCACTAAACTACAAGTTCCTATGCTGACTCTGTTTTGGAATTATAGTGTAATTCCTTTATGATTGCAAAGTCTATCACACTATAATAAACCATTTATGAATTTGCTATTTGGCATCAATTATCTTATTGGCCTCTTTAAAGACATTATCTATATGGGTATTGATCCATTTTCTATCAAACCACTCCACAGGTCTTACCTCAATCCCCTGCACCAAGACACCAAAATGAAGATGATCTCCAAGTGCCAATCCTGAAGTACCTGTCTTAGCAATAGTCTCTCCTGCATCTACCTCATCCCCCTCTTTAACTAAGATTTTAGAGCAGTGACCATAGAGTGTATAGAGTCCCAAACCATGATCTATAATTGGCATATTACCGTAGATACCATTCTCCCCGGCATAGACAACTACACCTTTGTTGGAACTTATAATTGGTGCCATTTTTGTACTTGCCAAATCAAATCCTACATGGTAGGAGTGGGAGACTTCATTATCTCTACTCTTATAGTAGTAGTGTCTCTCATCACCATAACTTGCCACTTTTTTTCCATTTTTAAGCGGGTAGAACCTGTTTATCTTCCACGCAGTTAACATCTCATCAGAGAGATTGGATGTAATAGTATGAATTGTATCTTCATTCTTTAGACGCATTGTTTCATTGATTGCCCGAAGTTTCTCAAGTCTATCATTAATATTTGCATATTCAGGATCACTTGATGCTAGGTCTGTAATCTTTCCATCTATAAATGTATCTTTTGCTTCAATCCATGAGACTCTATAGGTATGTTTTTTAAGATAAAACGGGATAGCTCTCATCCGTTGGTTCTTTGCTAAATCGGTTGCGACTATCTTTGCACTGAAATCTGTTTTATTGAACGGCCAAGCGATCAAAGAGGCATAATACCCCCTCTTTTTATAAGGCTGGACTTTAAATCTCTTGCCTGCTGCCTCAATATAGAGCTTATCAAGATGTTCATCCTCTGCCTGAAAAACAACCAATGCGCTTCCACCTTGCGTAATACTATATGAGTTGGCAAGCACATTCACATTTGGACGTTTATCATCTACTTTGATATCTATAATCTTTTGGCTATGGTTCCCTTCAAAAAAGTTCCACAGACTGCTGTCAGCTACAGAGACTTTGAGTTTTAATCTTTTTGCATTGGGGTCAAGCAGGTTACTCTGAGGATACTTTACAAGGAGTATCTTCTCTTTGCTCCCCTTCTCAAAACTCCCTTTACCTACAATAAGACTCCGCTTACCGTCACTTAAAATAAGTTTAAAGTTTTTCAAAGAGACATTATCTGTCAGTCTGATTTTCAAAGGATCTTTACGGTTCCAAAAGAGACTGTCACTACTATGGATAACCGGTGCTACCCTCTCAAACTCAGGAGCAGTATAGATATACCCTGCCCCGGCAATAGAAACAAGCAGAAGTAATCCGCCTAATATCTTTGCTCCGCCTCTTTTATGCTTACTGCCTTGATTTCTACTTCTCATTAATTAATCCTAGCTCTTTTATTTTTTTTAAAATGATATCTATACTCTCTTTTAGACCGTTTTGTGATTGATGATTTTGTATAATGGTAAACCCGGCTGCTACCATGTGTCCCCCTCCTCCAAAAGAGTCTGCCACTTTAGAGACATCTACACTTTTGCTTCTTAGCGAAATACGCGCTCCATCCTCTAACTCTATAGCAAAAAGAGCAATCTCAACAGTTGCTAATGACCTTGCATAATCTACAATACCTTCCATATCTGACATCTTAGCACCTGTAGCTTCCATATCCTCCTTTGTTACCATCAATGTTGCTACTCTTGCCCCTTCATATAAAGATAAAGAGGCTAAGGCTTTTTCTAAAATGCGTAGAGATGCCAAAGAGCGTCTTTGTGTAAAATGGTATGCTACTTTGTCGGGTCTAGCTCCTGCCTCTATTAACTCAGAGGCAACATTAAATACCTCTTTATTGACACTTTTTGTGGTAAAGTAGCGTGTATCTGAAAGCAAAGCTGCATAAAAACAGGTAGCTGTATTGCTATCTATACTATATAACTCTCTAAATAGTAGATAAGCTACTTGTGAACTTGAAGCATAATCTGCTACAACTACATTTACTGTTCCATAGTTGGTATTACTCTGATGGTGGTCAATATTGATTATCTCCCTGCCATTAAGGTTAAATCCCAATCTATCCACAGAACCACAATCACATGAGATAATCAGACTATCTTCATACTCTATCTTATCTTTAATCTTTTTAAAGTTAGGGAGAAAATCGAGATAATGCGGTAACTCCTTTGAACCATTTACTACCTCAACCCTCTTTAGTCTATCTCTGCTAAATAGAGCATAGATCCCCAATACTGTACCCAATGCATCTGCATCAGGATTAAGATGAGAGAGTATCGTAATACTTTTAGCACTCTCTATTTTTGCTTTTACCTTCTCGTAAGGAAATAGCCCTCTTGCCATTGTTAACTCTCTACCTTCATTGAGAGATCAATCCAGTTTGCCTGATGGATAATACTTCCTGAACTGATGGCATCTACACCTGTAGAGGCGATCTCTTTTATGGTATCGAGTGTGACATTTCCGCTTGCTTCAAGCAGAATATGCGGATAGTTTGCATCTCTAAATTCTACAACCTCTTTAGTCTCATCCAAAGACATATTGTCACACATTACAATATCTGCACCTGCCTTCATGGCACTTTTGACCATCTCCAGACTCTCACACTCTATCTCTACTTTAGAGGTAAACGGAATCTTCTGGCGTACTTCCACCATAAATGCATCCAAATCATCAATAGTTTGCAAATGGGTATCTTTAAGCATCAAAGAGTCATCTAATCCCATACGGTGGTTGATACCCCCGCCACAACGTACAGCATACTTTTCAAACTCGCGTAGCAGAGGTCTTGTCTTTCGTGTATCAAGTAACTTTACTCCACTTCCTCTAAGAGCCTCTACATACTCTGCTGTGAGTGTTGCAATAGAACTTGCATGAAGAGCTATATCTAAAATAGAACGTTCCAAAGAGAGAATACTCTTAGAGTCTCCACTCACATAAAGAAGTCTCTCCCCTGTAGAAAAACGCTCTCCATCTTCTACATGCCACTCAAGTGAGAGATGATACATCTTTGCAAGAGGCTCTATATATTCACAACCTGCAAATATACCATCACTTTTTGCCACAATATATGCTCTTATTGGCTTGCTGATACTAATGCGTGCAAAGAGGTCGCCTCTGCCTACATCTTCTGCTACCATCGCTTTTAAAAACTCTTCTTTTAACATATAGACACCTATTTAATTTCCAACATTCTCTCAAGTGCCAAATTCGCATACTTTACAGTATGCGGATCTACTACAATTTCATTGATAGGTTGATTATCTTCAATTGATTTAAGTGTCTCATAGAGATCCTTAAGGGTTGTCTCATTCATTGTCGGACACTCCGGCTTTGTAGAGGAGAGTACATAGGTATTTCTCTTTCTCATTCTGTTTACAAGGTTATACTCTGTTCCTATGGCTACTTTCTGCTCGGGGTCAAGCTCATTGACATACTTTATAAGCTGTGATGTAGAGCCTGAAAAGTCTGATGCTGATACTACCTCAGGATCACACTCCGGGTGTACTGCTATCTTGATGCCCGGATATTTATTGCGGTAGAATGCTATATCATCTACAGTAAAGAGTTGGTGCACAGAACAGAAACCGTTAAAACAGATAACATCTGCCTCTTTTGGGTCACACTCTCCTACTCCGATCACACATGATTTCAGTCCCATCTCGATGGCAAAGTTTTGTCCAAGACATCTGTCAGGCACAAAGAGTATCTTCTTTCCGCTCTCTAAACCCTTTTCAATAATCTTAAACGCATTGGATGAAGTGCAGACCAATCCACCCATTTCACCCACTTTGGCTTTGACTGTCGCATCTGAGTTGATGTAGGTTATGGGTAGAATATTCTCCTTAGCGATACCATGCTCTACCATATAATTTATAGAGTCATCAAAATAGGATGCATCTATCATTCGTGCCATAGCACAACAAGCAACTTTTGGCATCAATACACGTTTTTGGGGAGCAATCACTTTAACACTCTGCCCCATAAACCCTACTCCGCAAAATACAACCCAAGGGTTTTTATCTGCTTGACATTTACGTGCCAACTCCAGACTGTCTCCTGTAATATCTGCCATCTCAAAAACTTCATCACGCTGATAGTAGTGCGCAACGACTGTTACATCAAGCTCTCTTTTAAGTCTCTCTATCTCAGCTCTATAATCAATATTCATCTTTATCCTTAAAAAAGTACGTCATCCCAAAACTTATGCCCCAAAGGGTAGCTCCTGCCAAGTATCTGAAAATCTACCATAAAATAGACTCTTAAATATAGATTCCTTATCAAGTTGGGAGTGACAGAGGTTTATATAATCTGGCTATTTTATCAAAATTCGGTTAAAATTGCACTATAAACCTGAATTCATCAGGTGACAAATCATAATTGTAGGAAAATCATGGAACTACTCAATCAAAACATCATACTCTACTTAACAGCATATCTTATAGCTGGGATCCCCTTTGGCTATCTGCTTGCAAAAAAATTTGCAGGGGTGGACATCAAAAGTGCAGGAAGCGGTAACATTGGAGCAACAAATGTACTGAGAGTTGTCAAAGCACAGGACCCTGCGCTTGCCAAAAAACTTGGTGCGGCTACACTCTTTTTAGATGCAATAAAAGGCATAGTAGTCCTCTCTATTGCTAAGATATTAAATTCACCAGAGAGTGTACTTTGGACCATAGCCGTTCTAGCCGTTTTAGGACACTGCTTCTCTATATTTCTATCTTTTGAGGGTGGTAAAGGTGTAGCTACAGGATTTGGAGTATTACTATTTATGATGCCTATTCCTGCACTAATTGCTATTGTAGTATGGCTTGGAGCAAGTAAAGGAGTGAAAATCTCATCTCTCTCTTCTCTCATTGGACTTACTGCCTTTATCATTGCAAGTTATATACTATACACTGATGTACCCGGTATCGGTTCACATGCACCTATCTGGATTATCGCTTTTATCATCTTCTATAAACATATTCCCAATATCATTAGACTTATCAATAGAGAAGAGGGAAAGATATGACTATCCATATAGAGGCTTTGAAGCTTGATGTTATCATTGGGCTTCTTGACTTTGAGCGCGAAAAACCACAACGTGTAATCATCGACTTAGAAGCCTCTTATCTCTATGAGAATGGCGCATTTATCGACTATGCAGATATGGTATTTCTCATAGAAAAAGAACTCAAAGATAAGCACTATAAACTTCTTGAAGAGGCTTTAGTGGGAATCAAAGAGAGACTCTATACTGCATATCCAAAACTCCAGAGACTCATGCTTAAAATCTCAAAACCCAATATCCTGCCTCAATGTACTGTTGCATTAAGTCATAGCTGGAATTTTTAAAAAGACTTTCAGAAATTCTCTTTTTTATGCTATAATTAAGAAAATCTTAACTTTTAACAGATTAAGAGATACAAAGTATCGTATATGGGCTCTTCTGCTCTATATGCATCCTAAAAAAATGAAAAGGAGCTTCACTTATGAGAATATTAATCATAGAAGATGAAGTGACACTTAGTAAAAAAATCTCTCAGAAACTTACCGAGCATGGTTATCAAAATGATGTAGCAGAGAGCCTCAATGATGGGAGATACTACCTTGATATCAGAAACTATGACTTACTTCTTCTCAGCTGGTCTCGTTTAGATGAGAGTGTTGTAGATATTATCTCAGAGATAAAAAAAGATGCACATAAAACATCTGTCATTGTTCTCTCTGAACGTGAAGATAAAGAGAGTGAGATACAGGCTCTTCGTTCAGGTGCAGATGACTTCATCAGAAAACCGCTTGATTATGACATTTTACTTGTACGTATAGAGGCCAAACTTCGTTTTGGTGCCTCAAATATCATCGAGATTGAAGATCTCATTATCAATCCTGAAGAGGAGAAGATTATCTATAAAGGTGAAGAGATAGAACTCAAAGGAAAACCTTTTGAAGTTCTTACTCACCTAGCAATGCATAAAGATCAAATCGTCTCAAAAGAGCAACTGCTTGATGCCATTTGGGAGGAGCCTGAACTTGTCACACCCAATGTTATTGAAGTAGCCATAAATCAGATTCGTCAAAAGATGGATAAACCACTAAATATTACAACCATTGAAACAGTCAGACGACGTGGTTATAGATTTTGTTTTCCAAAAAAGATAACATAGAACTAAAAAATCTGTGAAATTATTTTTTTTAAATAAAGCATAAGCTTTGTTGAGTTATAACTCGTATAAATAACCAAAAAGCGTATCTGAAAACTACAGATATGGCTTAAACAGAGGGGAACAATGGCATTATTAATCAATGATGAATGTATCGCGTGTGATGCATGTAGAGAAGAGTGTCCAAATGAGGCAATCGAAGAGAATGATCCTGTCTATATTATCGATGCAGATAGATGTACAGAGTGTGTAGGGCACTTTGATGAACCACAATGTATCGCTGTATGTCCTGTAGACTGTATCCTTCCCGATCCTGACCATGTTGAGAATGCTGAAGAACTTAAATTCAAATTTGATAAACTGCAAGAGGAAGAGTAGTAACATCTTATGGCTAAACGAACCGCAGTTATTGATATAGGTTCAAACTCAGCCAGACTCGTTATTTTTGAACAGACCAGTCGCTATGGATTTCATCTTATTTGTGAACAAAAATCTAAAGTACGTATCGGAGAAGGTGCGTATAAAAAGGGGGGTTATCTTCAGCCCATTGGCATTAAAAGAGCCTTTTTAGCCCTCCAGTCTTTTCTGGAAACTATCCAAAAATACAAAGCCAATCACACAATATGTGTTGCTACATCTGCACTCAGAGATGCACCCAATGGCCATATCTTTATTGAATGGATTAAAGATGAACTTAATCTCTCTATAGAGATTATTGATGGTAAAAGTGAAGCAAAATATGGGGCTGTTGCAGCGAGTAATCTTCTTCCTGTCTCTGAAGGGATTACCATTGATATTGGAGGCGGTTCTTCAGATATAGCACTTATAAGAGATGGTCATATTGTCGATACCTACTCACTCAATCTTGGTACAGTAAGACTCAAAGAGCTCTTTTTTGATAAGAGACTACCCCTTGAAGAGATCCATAAACAGGCAAAATCATATATAGTCGAAAAGCTCAAAATACTTCCTTTTAACTTCAAACAGAAGTTAGCTATAGGTATAGGTGGTACCGCCCGTACACTGAGTAAAGCTATTATGAAGCAAAGTAACTATCCATTAGATAAACTCCATGCCTTTAGCTATGATGTAGATAGATATCAGCATTATTTTACTACTATAACTCAATCTACTATCAAAGAGTTAAAAGAGTTTAATCTTAAGAGAGATAGATTTGATACAATTAGAGAAGGGACACTTATCTTTAGTGAGATACTTAAATATATAGGTGCAAAATCGGTCGTAACAAGTAGTGTAGGGGTAAGAGAGGGCGTGTATCTCACTAACTTGCTCAAAGATAATAATCTTAAATTTCCAAACCATATAAATCCTAGTATTGAATCGATTTTGAGTCGATTTAAAATAGTAGAGAGTAAAAGTAAAAAGAGATTAAAGTTAGGTTCTAAACTCTATAGACTCTTTATAGATGAGATAGAGAACCATAGAGGGTATGAAAAAGAGTTACTTAATGCACTAAAACTATCAAATATAGGTAAAACTCTTAATATATATAAATCACATAAACATGCATTCTATATTGCTATGCAAGAGTTAAATTACAGCTTTACACATGAAGAGATATTAACTATTGCTATGCTTCTTCGTATGCATAGCAGCACACTTATAAATAAGCCCCTCTATCAGATATTTAAAAAGCTTCTTCCTCCAAAGGAGACAATGGAGTGGTTAAGCTTTATCTATACAATGACTGTATATCTGTATGAAGCTTCTGATGGTGAGAAAATAGAGTTTAGCTATCACCATAAAAGATTGATTATCTCTTCAGAGAAATCACTCTATCTTGTAAAAGAGAAGATAAAAGCATTGGAGAGACCTGTACCGTTTAATATAGTAATAGAGGATAACAATCAATTACCAAAAAATAGTAAGTTGGGGATATAGTCTCTCTTTGATAAGTAGTTATCAAAGAGAGGTAAATTTAAAACTTTGTTCCCATAGAGAATTCAAAGGTAGAAGTTCTATCTCCTGGTTTATTATCAAGAGCATGAGCAAATACTAGATTTATTGGTCCAAACATTGACTGCCACTCTATCACTGCACCTACGGAACTTCGCTTTATTTCACTAAAACTATTTTCACCTATCATACCGTAGTCATAAAAGAGTGCCATTCTCATCTTTGCAGCTTCAGAGAGAGGTATGCTCGCCTCCAGTGTAGCTGAGGCACGTTTTTTACCGCCTGTCTGACTATTTGAATCATCCGGATTGGCTAAAGGTGAAAGAGAGTATGGGTTATACCCTCTTACACTTCCAATCCCTCCCATAAAGAGTTTTTCTCCAATAGGAAGTTTTTCATTGTTGCCATTATTAATCATAGAAGCTCTAGCTTTAAATCGTAAAATCAAATCATAATCTATCCAATCACGCAATCCATAATAGAGACCAAATTTAGTGCTTGTCTTTAAGAATGTACCATATCCATTCTCTTCTCCTGATCCTAACGTAGCATTGAAATCACTGCCATTTAGGCTGGCATATTCAAAATTTACAGTAGCGATCATACCCTCTCTTGGAATATAAAAATCATCTGTATTGTCAAATGTAACATTGAGAAATAGAGAACTCTTCTTATATTGATCATTATAGAGACCAAGTGGGTCATAAAAAGTGATATTTCCATCACTTGTAATGATGTTATTTGTATTCTCCTTAGACTGGTTATCAATGTATCCTATCCCTACAGAGCCATGGATATGTCTTAAGAACTCTCTTCCCAACAGTAAAGAACCACCTACCTGATTTTGTGTAAAGTTATAATACTCATACTTCTTTTTATAAAAGCTAAATCCTAGACTGTATCTGCTGTCCCATAATTTTGGATTGGTAAAAGAGAGGTGATAGTTTGTTGAAATCTTTGAGATATCAAACCCTACACTTGAGTTAATTCCAGAACCAAATATATTTTTATCAGAGACTGAAACGTTAAGCATAAGCCCCTCATAACTACCATATCCACCACCGGCAGAGATAGAGCCTGTTGCCGCCTCTTTCACCTTTACAAGAAGATTTATCTTATCGGCTGAAACCCTTTGTGTCTCTATATTTACCTTTTCAAAGAATCCTGTTCTACCTAAAGCACTCTTGGAATCCTTTAAGTCTGTAGCATTGAACCTGTCTCCTGGAGCAAGATAGATATATCGACGGATAACTCTGTCTTTAGTTGTATCATTTCCTGATATAAGTACATCATTAATGGTAACTTCTACTCCCGGTACTATCATATAGTTAAGGTTTACTCTTTTTTTCTCTTTATCTTGATGCATTTGGGGAAAAACTTTTGCATATGCATAGCCCAGATTTGCTACAGATTCTTGAAGATACTTCATATCTTTTCTCATATTTTTTATATTAAAAATCTTACCCTCTTTTAGGCTAAGGTTCTTCATGAGTTCTTCACTATTAAGACCCTTTACACTCTGAACAATACTGATTTTTCCTATGCGATACTGATTTCCTTCAACTATCTGATAATCAACTTCCGCCTGATAGGAACTAAAATCTACACGCATCAACGGCTTACTCACATAGGCATCCAAATATCCGCGCTGCATATAGATATCTTTGACTCTATAGGCATCATACTCAAGCTGATCTACTTTTGCCTCTCCGCTGTTTCTCCAAGGCATCCAACCTAAAAAATCTCTCTCTTTATTGACAAGGTTTAACTCAAGAGTATCTGGATCCAGTGCCAAAGCACCGACAAAATGCATCTTCTCAATAGTAATCTTCTCACCCTTGTTTACATCAAAAACAACAGAGATACTGCTCTTACCTATTGGCGTTGTTTCAACTTCCACTACGGTATCATAATATCCTTGACTCTCAAGTCTTGAGATGATTGCATTTTTGGCTCTTTTAATACGTACTAGATCATAAAGATCACCTTTTTTAAGCCCTATACTCTCTAAAAGCTTATCTCCTTCATCTCCCGAACCATACCCTTTTATATCGATATTGGCAATAGCCAGCTTCTCTTTAAAGTGATAAATTAATCTACCGCCCTGTCTCTCAACCCATACATCTTTAAAATAGCCTTGTGAAAAAAAGTTTTTGATAGATTGATTGATCTTCTCCGTATTCATATCATCGCCTACACGGATTCCGGCAACCTCCATCGCAATATCTGAAGAGAGGTGTGCAAGCCCTTCAAATTTAATCTGTGTCACTTTTTGTGCCAGGAGAAGTGCCCCTGCCAGCATCCATAAAAGAGCAATTTTCTTCATCATTATAGTCAACCTTAGTACGATTTTTTCCTAATAGTTTATCTTTTTTTCAATAAGAAGCTCATAATAAACAGAGAAATAATGCTATAATCTTTGGCTAAAAGTGATACAGGGAGCTCTAATATATGGAAAGAAGCAACATTGGTATTGTAGGTCTTGGTCTTATGGGTGGCTCTTTGGGGCTTGCACTCAAAAAACTCTCACCCCATTTTAGACTCATAGGATTAGATCATAATCCTACACACACAACACAGGCACTTGAATTGGGCCTAGTGGACAAAGTCATTGACTCCCTTGAAGCTCTCAGCCACTGTGATGTGATCTTTTTAGCCATTCCTGTTGATGGTATTATCGCTATATCCAAGGAGCTAAAAGATATAGATGAAAAGTGTACTATTATTGACCTAGGGAGTACCAAAGAGAAGATCTCTGCTTCGATCCCTGAGGAGATACGCCAAAATTTTGTGACAGCACACCCTATGACAGGGACAGAAAAATTTGGTCCGACTGCCGCCATTCCTGATCTTTATACCGATAAAGTGGTTGTACTTTGTGATATGGAGAAAAGCGGTACACATCAACAAAAAGTAGCTAAAACACTCTTCTCGGATATCGATATGAAGATGGTATTTATGGATGCAAAAGAGCATGACAGACATGCTGCATTTATCTCCCATATGCCTCATGCACTCAGTTTCTCTCTAGCCAACAGCGTGATGAAACAAGAAGATGTTACCAATATTGTCGCCCTTGCAGGCGGTGGTTTTAGAGACATGAGCCGTATCGCAAAGTCTTCACCCAACATGTGGGAAGAGATCTTCAAACAGAATAAAACAAATCTACTTGAAGCCATAGATACCTTCAATAGTGAACTTCAACAGTGCCGTACCATGGTAGAGAATGAAGAGTGGGAAGCACTCAATGAGTGGATGAAGCATGCAAACAGGTTGCATGATATTCTTTGAGTTTAGCTACCAAAAACGCTTCACCATCTCTTTTAACTCATTTTTATCTATCACTACACTTTTATCTCCGTTTTTTCGGGCATAGAGTTTGCGTATCATTGCTTCTACATCTTTATCACTATTGGTATGAGGATAGAGTATTTTGAGTGCTTCACTCTCTTTGAAAGGGCTCTTATCTCTTCTGAATCTCCATCTTGGTACTCCTTTTAATCCCAATAGTGTCACTAGACTACCTGCAAGGAATGAAACGATTAACATCCACCATGCCATGCCTGTGGTCTCTGTTGTAGGGGCTGTCTCTTTTTGTATGAGACTCTCTTGCTTTTTGGTTCGTACCAGAGGTGTACCGCTCTGTACCCCAACTGGGGCTAAAGTGGGTGCTTCCTCTACCTCTATATTATAAGCATTCACCTTCAACACTTCCACTTTACCTGTTTTATAGTTATATGCAGTAAATGAACGAGAGGGAATGCTAAAGTCATGGTCAGAGATAAAGACAAAACTTTTAGAGTAGCTACTCATAAGCTTACCTCCAACCAATCTACTCTCCACTTTGGCATCATCGCTATAGACTGTCACACCGTCTATCTTATACTCAGGCAGATCAAAATCTTCAAGACTCCCCTCCCCTTCTATCTTCACAACAAGATTGACGGGCTTATTTGCCTTGACTCGTTGGGTATCTATGGTGCTATTTATAGTAAAATTACCTACCAAGTCTGTCTGCTTAGGCAACGGTTTTACCTCTATTTTGAGTGGTTTTGAAACCAGAGATGTCCAGCTGAGTTGTCCAAAGAAACCACCAAATATATCTCGTCTGCTGCTATCTTGTACTCCTACTTTTACTCTAGCAGGATCTATGGTAATATTACCCTCTTTTTTGGGTGTCAAAAGATATCTAAGCTCTTGAACAATATACTCTCCTTTTTGATACTTCCTTGGCTCTTCTATCTCTTTGACGAAAAAATCTTTAAACGCTGGCCTTTTATAATCGGTATCTGCCAATCTTACATTCTGCTCTACTGAAAAAAAGATTGTGACAAGAAACGGTTCTCCTACAAGCACTTTTTGCTTCTGGGCTATCATTGCTAGGGAGAACTTGTCACTACCTTGTATTTGGGGCGCTTTAGATTTTACCACCTTAATAGCTATAGGCTCTGTGTGATACTCCTTTCCATCTATCGTGACACGATAGGATGGGATAGTCATATCTCTTTGCGGAATAAACGACAACACTAGCGTACTACTGTTCTGCGAACTCTTTTGCCCATTGACAGAGCTAAACTGCATACTTCTTTGTGTTGACCTTCCTACTACAGGCACGCCATTTATATCAGGAATATGAGGGAAGAGTGCACTCTCTCCTACTGCTTTGATGCGAAGCTGTACGGCATTGCCCTGCACTACCTCTTTTGTACTCACTGTTGCCTCTACACTTGCAGCCCGGATTATAGTAAACCCAAATACTGCTAAAAACAGTACTGCTCTACCAAGGTTTCTCATCTGCACCCCTTTGCACTTTTTTATTTTCACCCATCTGATACATCATCGTAGGCATCTTCTTTTGACCCATCTTCTTCAGTAACCGCTTCAGCTCTTTTGCTTTAAGCTTCTCTTCTTTACTCATTTTGTCCTCATTCTTGTGCGATTTCATCTTTTGCTCTTTGGGTTTATCTGAATCCCTATTGCCCTTTTTATCTTGAGACTTCTCTTTCTCTTTGGAAGATTTCTCTTTATCTTTGTTGCCATCTTTCTCTTTTTGATCTTTTTTCTGCTTCTCTTGCTGCTTTTTATCGTCTCTCTTTTTCTTCTCTTGATTTTGTTTTTTATCATCTTTTTTATTTTGCTCTTTGTTGTTCTTATTTTCCTCTTTCTTCTTCTCTTTTTGATCTTTATCTTTCTTCTCTTGCTGCTTTTTTTGTTCTTGTTTTTTCTTCTGTTTTTTTGCTAGATCAAGATTAAACTTTGTATCCTCATCATCTTGAAGTTTTAAAGCCTTCTCATAGTACTCAATGGCTTTGTTCAAATCTTTTTTATGAAAATAACTGTTACCCAAATTGTGTAATCTTGATGCCTCATCTACACCCTCTGCTCTTTGGTATGCTCTAATTGCCTTATCATACTGCTTTGCCTTATAGTACGCATTACCTAAATCATACTGTTTCTGTGGAGTGTTTGCATCGATGTTATTGAGCAGTACTGCACTCTTACCGTACTCTTTAGCCTCATATGCCTCTTTGGCTTTCTCTATGGCCTTAAAATCCATCAGTCCTGCATTGGCAAAAGTGAGTAGTGAATATGATATAGCACTTAATACAGTAAAAACTCTCGTCATCCTCATACTTCTCTCCTAAATCTTGGCATCGAACTAAGTGCGATTAATAACAACAACAGGCCACCGGCCAAAGGATAGTAAAAGAACTCCACTCTCTCTTTGACCTTCACTTCACCATGTTGCTGATTTTTATACCTGCTTCGTATCACAGAAACCAATTGTTTGATATCTTCATCACCATTGCTTGCTATGACATAAGCACCACCGTTGGCTTTGGCTATCTCGCCCAATGCATCATTGCGTTGCGTAATAGCAATAGTACCATCTGCCATCTTGTAAGGCTTACCACTCTCATCTAGTACAGGTGCGCCTTGTGTCGTTCCTACAAGTACTACATAGAGGTCTATACCCTCGTCTTGAAGTATCTGTTCAAACTCACCTAGTGCATCTTTATCTCCTCCATCAGAAAAGAGTACTAATATTTTTGGATTTTTCTTCTCAAGCGTACTGCTTGCCAATCTTGCTAAAGCAGAAAAGTCTGTTGAACCCATATTGATATACCTGTCATCTACACCCTCTATCATCTGCTTCAGTGTCTCTTTATCACTCGAAAAAGGAGCCAATACAAAAGAGCTGTAAGCAAAAGCAAATACAGATATCTCATCGCTTGGCATCGCATCAAAAAAAGAGAGCATCTTCTTTTTTGCAAACTCCAGACGATTGGGATACTGATCTGTACTTCGCATAGAACCAGAGATATCCAGTGCAGTGATGAGGCTAAGCCCCTCTACCTCCACGACTTTATCTCCCTTCTCCATGACAGGTCGTGCCATCGCTACTATCATCAAAAAAATAGCAAAAAACAATACCAGATTTCTTACAAGAAGCGGTATACTCTCATCTGCTGCACTGAGACGCTTTAAGACCTTCTCATCAAAGATACGGGAGAGTCTCTCTTTGTTCGTTGAGACTAAAACAGCAAAAATGATAAAAGGAACAATCAAAATCCAAAAGAGTTGCGGATATACAAATGTCATCATACTCTTCACACTCCCTTCACTGATCTAAAGTAGATAAAAAACAACAGACTAAGTATCGCTAAAAAGAGCGGATAGGTATATAGATAGGTATGTTGTACTATCTTTTTATCATCTATCTTTGTTACTTCAAGCTTGTTTATCTCATCATAGATGCGAGAGAGTGTTGTTGCATCTCTTGCAGCAAATGCTTCACCTTTGCCGGCATGAGCCAAAGCCTGCAGGTATGGGCCATTGTAATCACGCTCATCACCTATCCCTATGGTATAGAGTTTAATATCCTGTTTAGCTACCATACTTTTGAGTTCATCAAAAGGGACTTTGCTCATATTATCTACCCCATCTGTGAGGAGAATGGCTATTTTTGATTTCGCTTTGCTTTTACTCAAGATACTGTAGCTCTGCACGATGGCATCATTGATGGCTGTACGTTTTCCTGCTATACCGAGCTTTTGCATCTTGGTGATATTTTTTAAAAAATCCTTCTCAAATGTCAAAGGTGAAGCTATAAATGCCACATCTGCAAAAGTGACCATACCTAAACGGTCATTTTCTCTTTTGTCTATAAAGTCTGCGACTACCTCTTTGACGACATCAAACTTACTCTTCCAGATGTCATTTGGGTCAAAGCCACGCTGACGCATCGAATCACTTGCATCTATGATGAGAACGATATCTCTTCCCTCTTTTTTACTGTTGGTGTATGTTTTGGTCATCACAGGTGATGCCAATGCAACGATAGCTAGGACGATACCTGCCCATTTCAGCCAGGCAAGCAAAGAACTTCTCTTTACGCCCTGCATCATAAGCTGCTGCACATGCGGAAAAAAGATAGCCCTGCTTCGCTCTTTACACCAGACGCTACAGATAACAAAGAGCAAGATCAATCCCAATACAAAAGGATATTCAAAACTAAATTGACTCATCGGCTACCTGCACATATAGATTAAATTGATTACGTATCTCTTCATCAACCATTTCAACCACTTTTTTATACTTATACTGCTCCAACATAGGCTCTAGCTGCTCAAAAAGTTTTTCTCTTCTCTCGTCTGTAGCGAGCAGTCTTGCATAATGTGTTGCCTCATAAGCACTTTTTTTCGTATCTTTCCAGTCTATCTCTTTAAGTTTTGCCAGATACTCTTTTGCAAGATTTGCTTTTCTGTTTTCCCATAGCTTTTTAGCCACAAAAAAGAGAATAAAAAGCAATAACACAATGCCAAAAATCACCAATCCCCAAAAAATATAGTAACTATTGTCAGGGATCTCCAGTAAAGGTTTGATGTCTCTCAACTGTTCAATGCCAGTTGCCAATTGCTCCCTCATCACTATCTCCTCATACTTTTCATTAATTTTACATAAGGCTCTTCATCCGTATACACTTTTGCAAATCTAATACCATGCTTTTTAAACTGTCTATAGAGTTTTTCATCATTATCATGCAGTGCTTTTTTATAGTTTTTTAGCGTGCCGCTATCGATATTTCCCTCAAAGCTTCTCTTGCTCTCCATATCTATGAGTCTGAGATGTCCCAACTCACTTGGGTCCTCTTCAAACCTGTCACGGACCATCACCGCAAAAATATCATGTTTTTTACTAAGCAGTTTCAACTCTATCTCTCCTATAAAATCCGAGAGTATAAAAAGCAGTGTTTTCTTTTTGAGACGGTTATGCAGTGTCTCTACCAAAGCTTTGAAACCGCTCTCTTTACCTATGGGGCTAAAGTCTACAATATCCTCCACAGCTTTATGGACCGAAAAAAGTTTTTTACTTGGCTTAGTCATCTCATAAAGCCTGTCTGCAAAGAGTATGTGAGAAAAGAGATCAGAATTTTTTACTGCTGAAAAACCAAGCACACCGGCAATCTCAGCGATAAGTTCACTCTTTTGCTTTACCGTACCAAAATAGGTAGAACCTCCAAGCATCGTCACTACAGCTACATTTAGCTCTCGTTCTTCTTTATAGATCTTCACAAAAGGTTTGCCTAACTTTGCTGTTGTTTTCCAGTCTATCTTACGAACATCATCTCCATAAACATACTCACGAAGCTCTGCAAACTCAAACCCTTCGCCTTGAAAAAGAGAAGAGTTGTTCCCCAACATATCGCCATAGACCTGTTTTTTGGTTTTAAGAATAATCTTTTTAACAGTTTTATTCATCGCCCTCTCTTCTCTTTATCCAATTTCACTCTTCCCTCTTC
>CAZOBE010000002.1:25605-27657 GCA_964578205.1 uncultured Sulfurovum sp.
CTCTTCACTCTTCACTCTTCACTCTTCAACCCTACGGAATAGGCACCACCGCCAATACTTTCTCAATAATACTATCTTGTGTAATATCCTCTGCCTGCGCTTCATAGGAGAGTATGATACGGTGACGCAGTATCTCTTTAGCGATATAGGCTATCTCGACAGGGGAGACATAATCTTGCCCCTTAAGGTACGCAATCGCACGTGAAGCCTTATACATATCGATACTTGCACGCGGGGACGCTCCAAACTCTATATATGCTTCTAATTCTTCTAAATCATACGCTTTAGGATCACGTGTCGCTGCCACAAGCTCTACGATATAGGCTTCTATCTCAGGGTCAAGATGCACTTGCATCACCTCATCTCTTATCTTGGTCAGATCTTCAAGCGTTGCAACTTGTTCGATATTGCCAAAGCTGTCATTGGCTACACGGCGTGCAATCTCAAGCTCCTCCTCTTTAGTGTTATAGCCCACCACTACTTTCATCATAAATCTGTCCAGTTGTGCCTCAGGAAGCTCATAGGCACCCTCCTGCTCTACAGGGTTCTGTGTTGCCATAACCAAAAACGGAAGGTCTATCTTAAAACTCTCATCCCCTATGGTCACTTGTCTCTCCTGCATCACTTCAAGCAGGGCCGACTGCACTTTAGCCGGTGCACGGTTGATCTCATCTGCAAGTAGCAAGTTTGTAAATACAGGACCTTTTTTGATTTTAAATGTGTTGCTTGAAGGATCATAGATCTCTGTTCCTATAATGTCACTTGGAAGCAGATCGGGAGTGAACTGTACACGCTTAAAGTCTAATCCAAGCGTCTTAGCTAAAGCATTAACCGTAGTCGTCTTGGCAAGTCCCGGTACACCTTCAAGTAGTATGTGTCCACGACAAAGAAGCCCCGCCAAAAGCCCCTCTATCATCTTATCTTGCCCTACAACAACCTTTGATATTTCAGTTTTGATATTTTGTATAATTTGACTCACGTATTTCTCCTAGATATAAATAGACTTCTTTCATCACCCATAAAAAAGAATCTATCTTCAGATGCATAAGTTATAAAAGAAGTCCAACAAGAAAAGTATACTCGTGTGAAGTTAATTGAAGGTTAATATTGGGTTATTCGTTTATGATGTGATTTCAAGTATGTTATAATAGAATCAAAAATAAGGATAATCAAAATGCTAGTAGAGAGATATGTTGAACTTTATACTGTTGAAGATTATCAAAACTGGGAGGGAGATTGGGAGTTGATTTATGGTTCTCCTTATGCTATGGCTCCCTCTCCTATGGTGACCCACCAAAATATCAATATGAAGATAGCTCGACAATTGAGCGAAAAGTTGGATGAGTGTCCAGAGTGTCAGGTTCTCTTTGAGATAGATTGGGAAATCTCAAGTAATACAGTAGTCAAACCAGATACTTTAGTCATCTGCTATGAGCCTGATGAGAAGATAACTAAAAAACCTGAACTTATTTTTGAGATTGTCTCTCCCTCTACAGTTAAACGCGATGAAATATTAAAATTTGAACTTTACCAACAGGAGGGGGTTGAATTTTATGTTATTGTTTACCCTAAAAAGCAAGTTGCTAAAGTTTACAAACTTAAAGATGGACGCTACATTAAAGCCGGAGATTTCTCAACAGAAGAGTATAGATTTGATTTAAGCAAGTGTAATATAGCATTTGATTTTTCTAAGATTTGGAGAAAGAGGTAAGGTTTCTTAGTATAAGGATTATTAAGAGAAGCGTGTAATGTCTATTATCATGGCGACTGACCCCTATCTATGGAAAGTTGTATTTATTCCTAAACCGGTATAACGTGGTTAAACTGGACAAATAACAATCTATCACACACTCCTCTTAATAATCCCAAAAACAGCAGGTTGAGAGATACCCAAAACCTTAGTAATCATAGGTCAGAGGGGTCAAATAACTATAAGCTCTATAAAATGCTCAACTCTATTCTCTTTTGATAAAATTATTGTTATCACCTCTTTGATTCCACTGAAATCTATGAATGTTTTTTCACCTGCTTTATGAGTGAGGTGCATGGATG
>CAZOBE010000003.1:0-27104 GCA_964578205.1 uncultured Sulfurovum sp.
CTTATAAACAACAAAAAATAGATATTGAAAATTATCTGTAGAAAATTTATCTTTATGCAACTGTAAATATTTTACAAAAAAATTATATACAACTTGATTTGTTTTTTCCGAATCTAAAACCGGTTCTAGTTTTACAAGTAGATAAAAAGATTCTACCAACACCACCAATTTATCTTTAAAATAAACAAATATTTTATATGCTTGAGAATAATCTTTTTGCTTTTCCATTAGTAAAGCAATATTATTAAATACTAATTTTATATTATTTTCTTTTTTATATATTGCTTTAATTTCATCAAAATTTACAGCAGATATGTTGTTGATTAAATTATTATATGCTTGTTGCAAATCACTATTTTTAAAAATAGTTTTTATTTTACCAATATTTTCTCTAACAGCTTTTGTATTTTGGATATTTACACTTTCTCCTGTTAGCAGTAAAGTATAAAGTGGCTTTAAAACAGAATTTATCTCAAAAGAATCATCATCTTTGATGATAGCTTTGATAGCTTTAATATTTTCTTTTTCATTTTTTAATTTTGGATTGCACCCGTCTAAATATTGTAATGCATTTTCAATATTATTGACAAAAAGTTGTTCTAAAAATAGGATATATTTTTGTTTTGATATAGTTAATTTCTTTAAATATTGTTTATCATAAGTATTATCATGATATATATTTACAACCAAATAATAAAATATCACTCTCTTTAAAATTGATTTATCTTTGATATCTAATAGACTTTGTGCATACTCTAGGGCTTCTTTAAATTTTTCTAAATAAGATAAACATTTTAGTTTTAAAAACAGTGCCTCTTCATCATTAATATCTTTTGAAAGTATAAATTCAACATCCCTTAAAGCTCTTGGGATATCTCCTGATTTTAAATGTATATTTGCTAACTCTTTTAAAGATTTTATATATACCTCATCAACCTCTTGTTGTGATAAACCACCTATTTTAAACTGTTTTATTTTTGAGACAACTTTTTGATAATTACCATTTTGAAATAACAATAAAAGTTGCTCTTTGGAAAATGTTTTTTTCTGTTTCTTTGCCATAATCTACCTAACTTTGTCTAAATTTTTTAAATATTTCTTAGTTCCTTTTAAAAAACCCATCGCTGTAGCGATGATATCATCATCATCCTTACTTGGAGATTTAAGAACTATACGCTCTTTACCCTCTTCTCTAAACTCGATAAAAACATTTTCCCCATAAGAGGAGACTTTGGAGATAGCCTGCTCTCTTGCCAAAACCTTCATGACAATCACATCAATAAACTGTCTAGTAATGGTGTCTAGTTTTCCAAAACGATCGGCTATCTCACTCTCTATCTCATACACTTCACCTCTACTTTCACATAACGAAAGACGGCGATAGAGTTCAAGACGGAGTCTGTCCTCTTCTATGAGTTCTTCATTAAGATAGGCATCAACAGAGAGTTTCATATCAACATGTTGTGTCACCTCTTTATCTTGTCCGCTGAGTTCCCGTATGGCATCTTCAAGCATACGCAGGTAGAGAGAGTATCCTATCTGCTTGATATGCCCACTCTGAGCCTCTCCGATGATGTTTCCCCCTCCGCGTATCTCAAGGTCATAAAAGGCAAGGACTGCACCAGAGCCTAAATCTGAGTGTGACTCCAGTGCTAAGAGTCTTCGCTTTGCATTTTCACTCAAACGCTCTTTATCTACCACCATAAAGTAGCAATAGCCCTCTTTAGCTCCACGACCTACCCTTCCTCTAAGTTGATGTAAATCGGCTATACCGAAGTTGTCTGCACCATCGACTATCATTGTATTGGCATGTGGCATGTGTATGCCTGACTCTACGATGGAGGTGGAGAGCAGCAAATCATACTCCCCCTCTTCAAAAAGCATCATCTCATCTTCTGTCTCTTTGGCTGAAATTTTGGAATGGAGCAGTGCAATACGCAAATTAGGCAAAATTTCAAGCAGTGCCTTTTTCTTCTCTTCTATTCCTGCAATGGAGTTAAAGATATAAAATATCTGTCCTCCACGACGCATCTCACGCATGATAGCCTCTTTAATCACCTTCTCATCATAGCTTTTTACAAAGGTTCGTACCCCTTGACGCTCTATAGGCGGGGTGAGTATCTCTGAAAAACTCTTCACCTCCGATAGTGCCATATTGAGACTTCTTGGGATAGGAGTCGCACTCATGCTCAACAGATGTGTATCGACAGCCAGCTCTTTGAGTGCCTCTTTTTGCTTGACCCCAAACTTATGCTCCTCATCTATGATGACAAGTGCCAAGTTTTTGAACTTTGCTTTGAGCAGTGCATGGGTACCGACTACCACATCTATGCTCCCCTCTTCCAATCCTTTAAGTGTGGCATTTCTCTCTTTTGTCGTAGAGTACCTGTCGAGCTTGGCTACTTTGATATTGTGTTCACTAAACCGCTCTTTGAGACTCTTGTAGTGTTGAGAACTCAGTAGTGTGGTAGGTGCGATCATCATAGCCTGGTAGCCATTTTTTACTGCCACATACATCCCATTCATCGCCACTTCTGTCTTACCAAACCCTACATCTGCTGAAAGAAGTCTATCCATCATTCGACCGCTTGACATATCTTCTAACATCTCATTGATGGCACGCTCCTGGTCTTCGGTATGCACAAAACCTGCTTCTGCCATAAAGATGGTATGCTCTTCCATATTGCACTTGAGTACAATACCCTTTTTGAGATGTCTCTGGGCAGAGAGGTTGATAATCTGCGACGCGATAGCAAAAAGTTTCTCTTTAACCTTGCTTTTGAGCTTTTTGAAACTGGCTTTACCAAGTTTGTCCAAAGTAGGCAGTGCCCCACCCTCAGCTACATAACGGTCTATCACTTCAAGGCTCTCTACAGGTACAAGCAAAGAGTCCTCATTTTGGTAGAACATCACCACAAACTCACGGGTAGAGCCCAGTACATCCCGCTTCTCTATCCCTTTAAATATCCCTACCCCGTGATTTTCATGCACCACATAATCACCAGGCTTCAACTCATCAAGGATAAGCGTCGCTTTTTTCACACGTTTTTTCTTGAGTGGTTTGTTAAGCGAGAGAATAAGTTTTCCCTCTCCTAGAAGATTGACGATACCCTCTTGGTAGACAAACTCTATGCCTTCAAAAGAGTGCAACTCAGACCCCCGAACAACAGTCTCATTTTTAGCGATGATGGTGATCTTCTTCTCTTTGTGAGACTCAAGCAGTTTGTTGGGGTCTACCACTTCAAGGTCACGGTACTTGTTCCCCTCCGGGATGCTTGGCAGCAAAAAGGAGTCTCTAGGAACAAGAGGTTGGCTTAACTCATATATCTCTTTGAGTTCTTCATCTACATCACTTGCAAGTATAGCCTCAAACTGCTCTAAAGCACTCTGTGACAAATCATCTAAATGCCAAAGCCCCAGAGAGTCTATATCTTTTACAAAAGTCTCATAACTGCTCTGTTCTACTCTCTTTTTCAATGCTTCATATTCTGTTTTGCTGAGTGCTAAAAATGCAGGTGTGAACTCTAAAGACTCCAGTTCCTCCGGCAAGCGTTTTTGCGTACTCTCATCATAGTAATGAATTGATTCTATCTCTTCATCAAAAAGTGAGATACGATAAGGTTTATCAAGATGAACAGGATAGATGTCTATGATGTCTCCTCTAAAAGAGACTTCCCCTTTTTGTGCTGTGATATCAACAAAATGATACCCCCAATAGTATAGAGTCTCTTTGAGTTCATTCAAATTCACTGTATCACCAAACTCTAACGTTTTGCTTGTAAAAAGCTCTGGCTTAGGAAAAGGGAGAAGCAGGGTTCTAAGTGGTGAGATAAGCAGTTTTCTCTCTCTGCTGGCATGGTACTTGGCTAACTGCGTAAAGAAGATCTGCATATCTTCTCTGTATGCACGAAGGTCTTCTCCTACACCCACACGCAAGTCAGGCAAAACAAAAGTCTCAAAGCCAAGTAAGAGAGCGACATCTCTTATCTGTATAGCCTCTTTGTCATCTTTGCAGATAAGGAGTTTTGTCTCTGTCAGGTTTTCTAAATATTGATATATGTTACTTTGATACATGTTCTCTCTTTTTTAAAAATGCTTCTACGACATAAAATGAGCCAAATACTAAATACTCTTCATCTCTATCGATATCTCCATCAAAATAGCTATATACCAACCCTACTTTTTTTAACGCATTTTCTATAGCTTCCAAAGTTGTTGCCCTTTGTGAATGGATAGGGATTATCTCAACACGTTTCACTTTAGGTTTGAGTAGATGTAGTACCTCTTCATACTCTTTGTCATCAAGGCTGTTATATATAAGTACAACCTTGCTCTCTAACGCTTTGGCTATGGCTTTTGCAGCCAAAGCGTTATGCCCTACATCTATACGGATATTTTTTGTGAGAGCATAGAAGCGTCCAAATAGCTCTAAACTCAATAGATTATCTATCTTATATGAGATACCTAAGATATCCAATGCCTGTAGTGCCACCATACCATTATCTGCAAGATAACTACCCCAAGCTCTCTCTTTGGCAATCGTTAAAAGAGCCTCTTTTTTCTCCTGCATCTCCTCTGCCAACTCTCTACTCTCAAAAATCTTTGCACCCCTTTTAGATGCAATCTCTCTAGCTACTACTACAACCTCATCATAAGGCTGTGGTGCCAACAAAAGCTGTTTTTGGATACTCCGTATCTTTGTAGCAGCTATCTCTTCGATACTCTCACCCAGAAAGGCTTGATGGTCTATACCTATAGGTGTGATGATACTAAGCTCCTTATTGCAGACATTGGTGGCATCATACTCTCCACCCAATCCAGCTTCAAGCACCACAAGATCAAGCTCTTCAAAGACTACCAGTGCCAAAAGTGTGGTATATTCAAAATAGCTCAAAGCATCGCTCATCTCCTGCCCGAGTATCTTAAAGAGTCTCTGATGTGCATCTTCAAGTTGCTCATCAGAACTATCTTTACCATTAAGCCAGATCCGTTCATTGAACTTTACAATATGGGGTGAGCTATAGTGCCCCACACTTAACCCGGACTGCCAAGCTAAATGTGCCACCATACGCCCTGTAGAGCCTTTTCCGTTGGTGCCTACCAAATGCACCGTGCGAGGATGTTTTATCTCATCTTTCAGCACTGCATAAGCAAGGTGAATACGCTGATGATCAATCTCTTTATAATAGAGTGGCTTTTTGTCTAGAAAATCTATTAATTTCTCATTACTCATTACTCATTACTCATTGATTTAGCACTCACATATGCCAAAAATTCATCTAAAGCTTTCTCCAAACCTCTTCGTATAGCTTCTGTTCTAAGGGTAGAAGAGCGTAATGAACTTGCCTGAATATCTGCCTCATGTACAGTATTGATATTTTTAACAACTCTGCCTTGCTTTGTTAACATATCAAACCTTACTCTAATATTTACACGATAGCGTGTCACATACCCATTTTCATAGGCAATTGGTGTAAAAGAGCTCCCTTTATAGGAGATATGAATATAACTCTCTGCCTTCTCCTTTGGGACTACACGTCCTTTAAAACGGGTATATACCATACGGTTGATCTCATCTTTTACAAATGGAGCATTTTCAGGCTCTACACTGTCTATTGAAACCTCTACATAGATACTGTCTGAAAAACTCTTTTTAATCATATAGGAGGAGGGTTTATATCCACAAGCAGTAAGCAATAATAGAGCTATAAGAGTGAATAGTGGGTAGTGAATAGTGGGTAGTTGTAATCTACCTCTTTTTAAAAAATTTTTATTATACATAGTCATCTCCTATACTATTAACATCACCCCTAAGCTCTTAAGAGTCTAAAATTGGAGGGAAGCTTTGCCCTCACCCAAATATTTTAAGCTGGTTTTACTGCAAGATTAACCAGTTTTCCCGGTACCACGATCTCTTTTACAATACACATACCATCAAGCCATTTAGCCCCAGCCTCTTTTGCTAAGGATAGTATCTCATCATTTGAGGCAGATGGATTTACCTCTATCTGGGTACGCTTCTTACCGCCGATCATCACCACATACATAATGCTCTCCTGTACAAAGACCTCATCTTTGACTTCAAGTTTTCTCTTTAAATTCTCTCTTTTAAATAGAACCTCTGAGAGTTCTGTTGCAACATGAGGAATAATAGGTTCAAGGAGATTGAGCATGATATACATCCCCTCAGACCATACTGCACTGTCATCTTGTTTATCGAGTGCATTGAGTGCTTCCATACAGGCTGCGATAAGCGTATTGAATGCAAAAGTCTTTTCATACACATCAGATGACTTTTGCAGTGCTTCATAGACTTTTACACGAGCAAGTTTTGACGCTTTGCCAATACTACTCTGGTCTATGTCCGGTAGTGTATTGGCTGTCACTTTCTCTTTTCTGTCATAAAGCTTTTTGATGAACCTAAAGGCTCCATCTACCGCAGAGTCGTTCCACTCCAGCTCTTTTTGTGGTGGTGCCGCAAAGAGTATAAAGAGTCTCGCTGTATCGGCACCATACTTCTCTACCAATGCATCCGGGTCAACAGTGTTACCCTTAGACTTGCTCATCTTCGCACCATCCATGAGTACCATTCCTTGTGTAAGCAATCTGTCAAATGGCTCATCAATGTCATGATACCCAAGGTCACGCAGTACTTTTGTGAAAAATCTTGCATAAAGCAGATGCAAGATTGCATGTTCAATACCACCGATGTATTGGTCAACTCCTAACCAATAGTTTACATCATCTCTATCTATACCCGTTATCTCCCACTTCGCAGGGTTGGTTGCATAACGGAACTGATACCAGCTTGATTGCACAAAGGTATCAAGTGTATCTGTCTCACGCAGAGCATCCTCCCCACACTTAGGACACTTGCAGTGTTTCCATGTAGGATGATTCTCAAGAGGATTGCCTTCACCTGTAATCTCAACTTCATCAGGCAGTGCAATAGGAAGATTTTCTATCTTCTCAGGCACGAGTCCACAGCTTGTACAATGCACAAACGGAATAGGCGCACCCCAGTAGCGCTGACGGCTTACGCCCCAGTTTCTGAGTTTAAAGTTTGTTGTCCCTTTACCTAAATGCTTCTCTTCAAAAAGTGCGATAATCTTTGCTTTTGCCTCAACATTTTTCATGCCACTAAAACTCTCTGAGTTTTCCATGACACCTTCCCCGATATAAGGTAACTCTCCGCCACTAATCACCTGCTTTACAGGCAAATGATACTTCGTTGCAAACTCAAAGTCTCTCACGTCATGGGCAGGTACAGCCATGACTGCACCACCCCCATAAGAAGCTAAAACAAAGTTCGCTGTCCATACAGGTATCTCCTCTTTTGTGAGTGGATGAATAACACTGATACCAAGAGGATACCCCTCTTTATCTGCCTGAGCTCTCTCACGCTCTGTCATATTGGCAATAGCTGTAATCTTCTTAGCGATATCCTCATCGATCAAACCATTATCGATGAGATATTTCACGATAGGATGCTCTGAAGCAAGTGCAGAGTAGGTTACACCATAAATAGTATCTGGTCTAGTGGTAAATACAGTATATCTCTCAAACTCTCCACCCAGTTTTTCTTTGCTCTCTTGTGTAAGTTCAAACTCAAACTCAAGCCCTTGAGACTTCCCTATCCAGTTGCTTTGCATTGTAAGTACCTGACTGGGCCACTTGCCTTCAAGACGCTTCAAATCCTCAAGCAACTCATCTGCATACTTGATGATGTCGATGTAGTACCCAGGCATCTCTTTAAGTTCCACTTCATTGTCACAACGCCAACAACACCCCTCTTCTACCTGCTCATTTGCCAAAACAGTATGACAACTCTCACACCAGTTTACCGTCGCAGACTCACGATAAAGCAAGTTTGCTTCAAACATTTTGATGATAAACTCTTGTTCCCAACGTGTATAAAGCCTGTCACAGGTAGCAAACTCTCTACTCTTGGAAAATGAAAGTCCCAAAGAGTTCAACTCTTTTCTCATATAATCGATGTTCGAGTAAGTCCACTCCTTAGGATGTCTCCCATGCTTGATAGCCGCATTCTCCGCAGGCATACCAAAAGCATCCCAACCTATGGGGTGAAGTACATTAAAACCCTCTTTTCTATAGTAACGAGCAAAGGCATCACCAATAGTATAATTACGTACATGCCCCATATGCAAACGCCCGGAAGGAAAAGGAAACATACTCAAGATATATTTTTTCTTCTCTTTAAGAGAGTTTGAGGGCTCAAAAGCCTGCTCTTCATCCCATTTTTTCTGCCACTTGGATTCAATCTCACTTGGATTGTAACTCATCATATTCTCGCTTCATTTTGTGATTATTTGATAGAGATTATATCCAATATGGGGTTATAAATAGATATATGCTATTATGACAATAAAAGTAAATTTCTACTACAATTTGCATTACTAAAAATCTAACCTTGTTCCCATGCTTCTGCATGGGAATGCATACTTAAATCTAATAAGTGCTATAAGTGTAATTTCTATTATCAAACTTATATATGCATTCCCAACGAGGACGTTGGGAACGAGGAGTCTTCTCAAGGAGTATTTGTGTCTTTAGCCTTAGCAAGAAAATATCGTCCTGCCACCTTTGATGACCTTATAGGTCAAGAGGCAGTCTCGCAGACACTCTCTTTAGCGCTTGATGGTGATAGACTCTCTCATGCGTACCTCTTTTCTGGACTCAGAGGAAGCGGTAAAACCTCTACAGCACGTATCTTTGCCAAAGCATTACTTTGTGAAAAAGGTACATCCTCACACCCATGCGGCACCTGTCCACACTGTATCATGGCATCAGAGAATCGCCATATGGACATCATCGAGATGGATGCTGCAAGCAATCGTGGGATTGATGATATTAAAGACCTCATAGAGCATACCAAATATAAACCAAGCTCTGCACGATATAAGATATTTATTATAGATGAAGTCCATATGTTGACAAACCAGGCATTTAACGCACTGCTTAAAACACTTGAGGAGCCTCCTGGCTTTGTAAAGTTTATATTGGCAACAACAGACCCCCTTAAACTTCCTGCTACCATACTTTCACGCACGCAACACTTTAGGTTTAAAAAGATTCCACAAAACCTTGTACTCAAACATCTGGAGCATATACTCAACCTTGAGAATATCGAGTATGAAAAAGAGGCATTGGAGATTATAGCCAGAACAGGTGCAGGAAGTCTCAGAGACTCTCTTACTTTGATGGACCAAGCCATCGTCTACTCTAAAAACTTTGTCGATGTAGGTACTGTTACGGGGATGCTAGGAATCATAGAGCCAAGCCTTTTGGAAGAGCTTCTTGATGATATCTTCCATAAAGATAACACAAAGATACTTGCTTTCATAAAGATAGCGGCTGATTATGAAGCAGAGATGATACTTGATGAGCTTACACTCTATCTTAAAGAGTTACTTCTCAATAAAAATACCAAGTTTACCCCCATGATCATCGAGCGTTTTTTCAGGGTTATTGCCGAATCCAAAGGCTTGCTTGCACTTGGCAGTGATGGAGAGTTTGTTCTTACTCTGGCACTCTTCAAGATGATGGAAGCCTTGGAGATAAAAGAGATTGATATGATGATAAAATCTCTGGAAAAAGAGCTTCAAGGGGTAAAGGCAAATGTACTTGCCGCTCCTGCCATAACACCATCAGCAACAGAAGAGACACCAGTTACACCAAGAGATGTGGAGGCTTCTTTACCTCCTGAACAAGAAGCAGTCAAAAAAGAGGAGATACAAAAGGAGACTCTAGGGGGTAATCTGAGTGTTGATACCACCAAAGAGATACAGCAGTCTGCCCCTGAAGAAGAGCCTACAGCAAAGACCCAAACAGCTCTCATTGAAGAGGATAGAGTAGATAACAGTTCAACTACTCTTAGACCAAAAGAGGAAGTAACACAAACAGACCCATATCAAAAAACCTTTGATAGACTGATACAAAAAATCTATGATAGGGATTATGACTTGGGAGCTTGTTTTGAACGAAATATTGGTTTTGAAAGCTTTGTTGATGGTAAACTTACATGGAGTTCTACTGCTGAGGGAGCCGATAAGAGACTGCTCATAACACACTGGGGAGTCATCAATATGTTTGTCAAAGAGCTCTTTGGGATTGAGACAAAAATAGTCAATGTCACAAAAGAAAAAGCTCAAAACAACCCTGTGGAGGCTAAAAAAGTTGACACTCCTCTTGCCATAAATGAAGAGAGTTGTAATGCATCTGCCTCCATGATAGAAGATGTTGAGATGAAAAGCTCCTGTATTGCACCTGAAGCGGGAGAGAATGAAGCATCAAAAGAGAAAGAGTCCTCAACTATCTTGGAAGAGCCTATGGTCAAAAAAGCAATTTCACTTTTTGATCCAAAGAGGGTTAGAATCAAGAGGAATAGTTAAACTCTGCCCATGCTTTTGTCACAATTTTTGGTTTATCATCATAAATCTTAATCTTCTCAGCCCCAATACAGCGCCCTTGGCCGTTAAGCTCAAAGACGACCATCTGTAAAATTGCTTTACACTTATCTGGTACATCAAAGTGCCCACCCACGCCTGTCAAAAAACGATCTAGCGGTACCTTGCTCTCCATACCGATCACCCCATCACGACAACCAGTCAATCCTACATCGGTGACATAACAACAGCCTTCATAAATCTGCAGATCATCTGTTGCCACATGGGTATGTGTACCGAGTATGGCACTGACATCCTCTTTGAGCATATGTAAAAGTGCCTGCTTTTCACTACTCGCTTCGGCATGAATATCAAGGATGATATGTTTGACCCCCTCTAATTTCAAGGATGCTACTACCTCGACAATCATCGTAAACGGGTTATCGACCAAAGGCATGGTGTAGTGCCCCATAAGATTTAAGACAGCCACCTCTTTACCTAAAAGTGTTGTTCTATAGACCCCTTTACCTGGTGTAGCTTTAGGGTAATTCATAGGACGTATGAGAGGATAGGTATGAAAGAGATTGAGTATCTCTTTTTTATCAAAGCTGTGGTTACCACCGGTCATCATGTCGATGCCGTAACCTAGAAGTTCTTTACAGTTTTTTTCGGTTAAACCAAAACCATGACTTGCATTTTCATAATTAGCTATCGTATAGTCAATGGAGTGCTCTTGCTGTAAACGTGCAAGATGATGCTTGAGCATCAAACGCCCCGGTTTACCGACAATATCACCAATAAAAGCAATTCGCATTATTTAACCAAAAGAGTCTCTCCAACAAATGGAAGAAGTGCACTTGCCCAAGTCAATCCACCGCCAAAGGTATCTAAAAGCATGAGATCTCCTCTCTTAAGCCTGCCAGACTCATAAATATCATTGAGTGCCATAGGGATAGAGGCGGCTGAAGTGTTTCCATATTTACCTACAGTAAGAACTACCTGCTCCTCTCTCATCTTAAGTGCATCACCTACTGCTTTAATAATGCGATAGTTCGCCTGATGCGGTACAAAGTGCGGGATATCCTCTGAGTTAATACTGTTTTTTTTCAGAATCTCTTTTACATCTTTGGTCAATGTTTTGACTGCTAGTTTAAAGGTTTCATTCCCTTTCATCTGTACAAAGTTCAACCCTTCATCTATCACTTTTTGACTCGCAGGATTCACAGAGCCTGGGGCTGGGGTTACAAGAAAGTCTGAGTAGGAGCCGTCTGCACTTGCATGTATATCTATGATCCTCTCCTCTTTCAACTCTGTTGCAGATATAATAGCTGCACCTGCACCGTCTCCAAAAAGGATACAGGTACTTCTATCGGTATAATCTACAATCGAAGAGAACTTCTCAGCCCCTACAATGAGTACATTTTTCTTCATTCCCGACTCAATAAAGGCTTTTGCCACAGAGAGAAGATAGACAAATCCGCTACATGCAGCAGAGATATCAAATGCCTGAACATTATGAATACCAATTTTATCTGAAATGATACATGCCGTAGAGGGCATATTGAAGTAGTCTGGAGTTACTGTTGCACACAAAACCAAATCTATCTCCTCTTTGGCAATGCCTGCTCTGCTTATAGCAAGTTCGGCTGCTTTGGCACCCATGTCACTTGTACACTCATCATCCGCTGCAATATGGCGCTCTTTAATACCTGTACGCTTTACAATCCACTCATCAGTAGTCTCTACCATCTTTTCAAGATCTGCATTGGTTAAAATCTTTTCAGGTACATACGCACCTATAGACCTAAATGAAGCGTAAACCGGCGTTACTTGTGACATAGTTATCCTTACTAGAGGGAGTTATCTCAGCCCTAAATAAAATAGGGATATATTTTACCATAAATTTATAAGAATAGATATAAGTAACTTGGTGGAGTATCAAAAAATTTGAGAGATAATCCACAGGTATAAAACCTATGGATTATCTCTTATGAGTCAGAAGTGCCTCTATTGTACTGTTTACATCTGATCTAGTATATCGTATTGCCTGAAAGATAGCATTTTTAATAGCTTTGGCATTGGAACTGCCATGACTCACAATTGCACAGCCATCAATACCTAAAAGTGGCGCACCGCCATACTCTGCATAGTCAACTTGCTTTTTCATATTGGCAAAGACTTTTTTCTTCATCATAAAAGCACCGATTTTTGCCGGAAATGATTTTCTAATATGGCGTTTCATCAAACCAAAGATGGTTGAGACAACCCCTTCACTGGTTTTAAGTAGAATATTTCCTGTAAAACCATCACAAACCACTACATTGACTGAACCGTTAAAGATATCACGACCTTCAACATTACCTACAAAACCGTTAAGCTCTTTAAGAAGTTTAAATGCCTCTTTTGTCAGCGCATTCCCTTTGCTATCCTCTTCACCATTTGCAAGAAGTCCTACTTTTGGAGACTCTACACCCAAGATCTTCTGTGCATACGCTTCACCCATTGCACCAAACTCATATAGGTTTTGAGGTGTACAGTCCACTACAGCCCCTACATCAAGTACCAAAGTTTTGGTATCGACCATGCTTGGCATCAGTGTTGCAAGTGCCGGCTTGGAGATATGGGGAAGTCTGCCGATACGAAGTGTGGCCAGTGTCATTGTCGCCCCACTATGTCCTGCAGAGACTACTGCATCAGCCTCTTTATTACGCACTAGCTCTACAGCTTTATAGATTGAAGAGTCTTTGCGTTTAAGTGCATTTGTAGCCTGATCACTCATTGAGATTACATCAGTTGATTCGACAATTTCTACTTTATCAATGTAATACTGGGGAAGAAGAGAGAGAATTTCTGTTTTATCACCTACCAGGATAGGAAGGAAATTTTCTGTTTCAAGTGCTTGAACTACACCTTCAATGATAGGTTCAGGACCGAAGTCCCCACCCATTGCATCAATCGCAATCTTAATCATCAATTACGCTTTTTTATTATATTCACCAGTAGTCATGTTCATGTGGTGAGGCATTCTCCATGTTCCGTCAGCATCTTTTACTGGCATTGGAAGTGTCAACTTGTAGTGTGTTCTTCTTTTTGCTGCTCTTGTGTGACTCACACGTCTCTTAGGTACTGCCATATTCAATCCTTTATATTATTTTATTTAAAATTCTACTTCAAAATCCTCATCGCCACTGTCACAATCATCGCAGTAATGATAAGTACTTTTGAGTGCATTAATTTCGCTTTCAAGTATGTACGTAAGATCAATTACGCCATCTAAAAACTCTATTATATCCAAATCATCTTTATCTTCTATCACTTCATCACTCAGTGAAAGCTTCAGATGGTTCTCTATATTGTGCCTGTATGCTTTTCCGCATCTGTCACAATCTAGTGTAACCTCTCCACCCAACTGAGCATCAAGTATGACACGATGATAACCACTTTTTGTTAAAGTTCCCTCTAACTTTACACCTTTCAATTCAACTTCAAAAGGCTTAGATATTGAACTTACCTTATCAAAAACAATTTTCATCAGAAAATAGTTTAGTTAATCTCTCTTGTTGCAAAGAAGAAGTTAATCTCATTTACCGCATTCTCCAAAGAGTCACTTCCATGTACTGCATTCGCATCAATACTATCGGCAAAATCTGCTCTGATAGTACCTGCCTCTGCCTCTTTAGGATTTGTTGCACCCATAAGCTCTCTATTTTTAGCTACTGCATTCTCACCTTCAAGTACAGTCACAACTACAGGTCCTGAAACCATAAAGTCAACAAGATCTTTAAAGAAAGGTCTCTCAGCGTGGATTGCGTAAAATGCTTCCGCATCTTCCCTACTTAGTTTGATTTTTTTAGTTGCAGCAATTCTAAGTCCCGCCTCTTCAAATCTGGCAAGGATTTTCCCTACAACATTTTTAACAACTGCATCTGGTTTGATGATTGATAGTGTCTGTTCCATACTTATATATTCCTAAGCGCTTATTTACTTCACAAGAAGTATTCGGACGGAATATTATCGAAACATAGATTAAAGTTTGTTTAAGGAGTAGATACATATAGAGCTATACTCTATATGTATCTCTTAAAAGAGGAGTTAGTCTTCAATAACTGGTTGACCCTTTTCTCCTCTATTTTCAGAAGCTGGCATACCATCTACCGGATCACTCCATTGGATACAACCCTCAGTTGGGCATGCTTCGGCACATGCTGGAACATCAAAGTGATCTACACACTCAACACATTTGTCCGAATATACATAATAGATCTCTTCACCTGTTGGATTATCATCCTCATCTACGATTGCTTCCACCGGACATTCGTCAATACAAGCTGCACAGCTAATACAAATATCTGTAATAATTACTGCCATTATTTCTCCTTAAATTGAATATGACAAACTATATCAAAAGATTTTTAAAAAATACTTTAATATGTTGACAAAATATGCAAATAATCAAAAAGCGGACAAATGTCCGCAACCCACAGAGTATGATTTGATATCAACACTCTAGAAATTGTTTAATCTCCTCTACTTTATCTGTTTTTTCCCAAGTAAAATCTACATCCTCTCTACCAAAATGACCATAGGCAGCCGTTTTACGGTAAATAGGTCTAAGAAGATCTAATGCTTCTATGATCCCTTTTGGTGTAAGGTCAAACAGTGCTTCTACACATGCTGTGATCTTCTCTTCGGCTACAGTTGCCGTTTTGTGCGTATCTACATAGATAGAGACAGGTTTTGATACACCAATAGCATAAGCAATCTGAATAGTTACTCTATCACATACTCCAGCTGCTACTAAGTTTTTAGCCACATACCTTGCTGCATATGCCGCTGAACGATCTACCTTTGTAGGATCTTTACCAGAGAATGCTCCTCCACCATGAGGACAGTAACCACCATAAGTATCTACTATAATCTTTCTTCCGGTCAAACCTGCATCACCTTGTGGACCACCAATTACAAAGCGTCCTGTCGGATTGATGTGATAGGTAATATCATCACTCATCAAATCAGCGGGAATGACAGCTTTAATAACCTCTTCAAGTACCGCTTCTTGTACTTTTTCCAAGGTCACTTCAGGATGATGTTGTGTTGAGACAACAATAGTATCAATAGCAACTGGTTTACCATCTGCATATTTCACAGAGACTTGTGCTTTACCATCGGGACGCAAAAATGGAATTGTCCCATTTTTACGAACCTCTGCAAGTTTATATGTAAGCTTATGTGCTAAAGAGATAGGTAGAGGCATCAACTCTTTGGTCTCATTACATGCATACCCGAACATCAGTCCCTGATCTCCTGCACCAATCTCACCAGATGCCTGATCAACCCCCTGATTGATATCCGGACTCTGTTCACCAACACCATTGAGTACACCTGCAGATCTATAGTCAAATCCATAGCTTGCATCCGTATACCCTATCTCCCGTATCACCTCTCTGGCAATCTCTTGCATCGGTGCGTATGTGTGTGTCTTAAGTTCCCCTGCAATAACACAAAAACCATTGCTCAGTAACGTTTCGCACGCTACTCTAGCTTGTGGATCGTTTTCAATGATGTAATCTAGGATTGCATCAGAGATCTGGTCAGCCATCTTATCTGGATGACCTTCTGTTACCGATTCACTTGTAAAAATGTATTCGTTAGCCATTTTTAAATCCTTTTAAATATTGTCCACTGTCACTGAACTTAAATAAAAACCCTTTAAGATGCTCATTTAAATTCATCTCTTGTACAGTGCGGGCAAGAATACCCACGCTATATCATCTCTTCAATACGTTTTGCCAACTGCTCAGGGAGAATTCCCAAAGACTCCTCTACTAACTTTGTATTACCATGTGTAATAAATGCATCGCCATATTCAAATGTAGTCAATTGTACATCTTGTATCTTCTTTTGGCTTAAAAACTCCAACAGTGCTGATCCTACACCACCAAGTGCTGCTGAGTCAGAAAAGACAAACCACTTTTTGTATGCACTGCTCAAACTCTCCAACATCTCTTCATCCAAAGGCTTCACAAAACGCAAATCTAAAATAGCCACTCTCTTCTTCAATAGTTTGGCAGTCTGCTCTGCACGCCCTACACCATTGCCATAACCGATAAAGAGAATCTCTTCTCCCTCTTGTAAGAGTACAGACTTGCCCAACTCATAGGCTAGACTTTGGCAATCTTCAGCGATAAAAGCACCTCTTGGATATCTGAATGCACAAGGTCTATTGTACTCTTTTGCAAATGCCATCACATGTTTCATTGTAGTTTCATTATAAGGTGCACAGAGTGTCATATTGGGGATCGCACGTAAAAATGAGATATCAAAAGCCCCTTGATGCGTCTCCCCATCCTCTCCTACGATACCCGCTCTGTCTATGGCAAAAGCAACCCCTAGATCCATCAATGCAATATCGTGAATGACCTGATCATAGCCTCTTTGTAAAAAAGTAGAGTAGATGGTACAGAATGGTTTAAAGCCCTCTTTTGCAAGAGGTCCCATAGAGGTAACAGCATGCTGCTCTGCAATTGCCACATCCCAAAAGCGTTCGGGATATTTCTCCATTACAGCACTCAACCCTGTACCACTTGGCATAGCAGCAGTGACACCTACCACTTTAGGATCATGGTCTGCAAGTTCTACCAACGTTTCACTGTAAATAGCAGTCGCTGTTTTTGCACTACATTTTTTTACCGATTTACCCGTTTTAAGATCAAAAGCACTGACGCCATGCCAATGCTCTTTGGTACCCTCAGCTATCTTATACCCTTTACCTTTGGTGGTTTGGGCATGGATAATCACCGGTTTACCAAGGTTCTTTGCAACCTCCATCGTCTCAATGAGAGACTCTATATCGTGTCCGTCTACCGGACCTATATACTCGATACCAAGCTCTTCAAAGAGAAGTCCCGGGGTAATAAGGCGAAGAGACTCCTCAAATCGTTTTGCAATATAGGTTGCCCCCTCAGGGAGATGTTCCAAAACTCTTTCTGTTCCCTTTTTCATCTTCTGAAAAAAAGGACTTGCCATACTCTGAGAGAGATACTTGCTCACTGCACCAATAGGTTTGGCAATACTCATCTCATTATCATTGAGTATAATGACTACAGGGTATTTTCTGTCACCCAATTCATTGAGTGCTTCATATACCATCCCTGCACTCATGCTTCCATCACCGATAAAAGCTACAGGAATTCTATCTTCCCCTTTTAGTGCAATAGCTTTGGCTGCACCTACTGCCAGGGAGATTGAAGTGGAGCTGTGCCCTGCCACATAATAATCTGACTTGGACTCTGTAGGCTTAGTATATCCACTCATACCACCAAACTGACGGAGTGTATCAAATCTGTCCCAACGCTCTGTAAGCAGTTTATGTGCATAGGCTTGATGACTCACATCAAAGATAAATGGGTCTTTGGTTACATCAAAAACCTTATGCATTGCAACAATAAGATCAGTCGCCCCCATTGTTGAACTTAAATGTCCGCCGTTTTTACTGACTGTCTCCAATATCTTCTCTCTAATCTTTTCTGCCAAAGTATTGAGTTCTTCTATAGAGTGGTCTTTGATATTCATCTATTTATTCCTAACATACATAGCTCATCACTTCTTTAAAATGTTTAAAGAAAATATCATTCTGTTTTTGGGTTCCTATGGTGATACGTATAGCATTCAAACCATAAGAGGCTAGATTACGGATAATCACCCCTCTTTTGAGTAGTGCATCTGAAATCTTTGTTGAGTCTAATCTATTATCAAACAGATAGGTAATAAAATTGGTATAACTCTCTATGTACTCTATACCATTTTCATCCGCAAATTTCTCATATCGTTTAATCTGTTCTTGATGCAGAGCGATACTCTCTTCTACAAATGTTTCATCTCTACACGCCTCTATGGCTCCAAGCAGTGAAAGGGTAGAGATGTTAAATGGCGGACGCATTTTATAGAGCTCTCTAATCAGCCCTTTTTGTGCAATACCATACCCTACACGCAATCCGCCTAAACCATACGCTTTAGAGAATGTACCCAGATAGATAACATTCTCATACCCAAGAAGATCATTGGGTGTGATGGCATACTTGGCATCTTTTGCTGAGGCATACTCCATGTAGGCACCGTCTACAACGACCATTGTCTCTTTCTCTACAGCATCAATGATAGCCAAGACATCCTCTTTGCTTGTTGCATCTCCGGTAGGATTATTGGGTGTACAAAGGTAGATAATCTTAGGTTTATGTTCCCTATATGCCTCTATAAACTCATCTACTTTATGCTCGTAACTAGAAGTTCGTACTATCTTCGCACCCATCTGTTTGGCATAGATCTCATACATCGCAAATGTCACAGCAGACATAAGCACTGAAGAGTTTTCATCCAATAGTGCACGTGAGATAAACTCTAAAATCTGGTCAGACCCTGCACCGATGATGATATTCTCATCTGCTACCTCAAACCTCTTACTCAAAGCCTCTTTGAGTTCAAACATACTGTCATCTGGATATAGATATGCTTTATGCGCATCTCTCTTTAGTGCCTCAACTACTTTTGGACTTGTACCTTTTGGGTTTTCATTGGATGCAAGTTTAACCACATCTTTTGCATCAATACCAAATTCACGGACTACAAGTTCAATAGGTTTACCCGCTTCATAGGTTTGTATATTCTCTAATACTCTATTAAATTTTACCATCAATCTCTCCACTATTCACTTTTCACTCTTCTCTCTCCACTCTTCACTCTTCACTCTTCTCTCTCATCTACACATCATCTATCTCTTTCACATAAGAACCAAGTACTTTGATGGCCTCTTTGTGTTTTTCTAAAATAGGTTTGATACGTTCATTATCTTTATGTCCATTAAACTCGATAAAAAAGATAGATTCCCCCTCAACAATATGTGATTTTATCTTTGCCAAATTGACTTTAGCCTCTTCAAAATCATTCAAAAACTCTACTAAAGAGCCTGGTCTGTTGGGCAACCTGACAAGGAGTGATGTTTTATCATTACCTGAAGGCCGGTTTTCAAAATTGGAGATAATAAAAAAACGGGTTCTGTTATTTGTATGGTCTTCAACATTCTCAAAGAGTATCGGCAAATTGTTAAGCTTCGCGGCTACTGAAGGACAAAGCGCTGCTGAACTTTTATCTTTCACTGCCAACTTTGCAGCCTTTGCTGTAGACTCTACAGGGATAAGTTCTATCTCATCCAAACCTAAATCCTGTAAAAAATTTCGACACTGACCAAAAGCGATATCTTTAGAGTAGATTTTTGTAATAGACTTTATATCCTCAGCAAGTGTTGCAAAGCAAAGATGCACATCTATCATCACTTCAGCAATAATCTTTAAGTCATATTCATCCAAACAGTTAATCGTATCACTCACAATACCATTTGAAGAGTTCTCAATAGGAATAACACCAAATTTGGCGGTTCCTTTATCTACCTCTCTAAAGACTCCCCCAATAGAACTTATCGGCAGATAACGGCTCATAGCACCAAACTTGCTCTCTGCAGCCTGATGTGTAAAGCTTGCCTCTGGTCCAAGATAGGCTACAGCTTCCGGTAATTCGAGATTTCTTGCCACTGCAAACATCTCTAAAAAGAGTGCATCTATCGCATCATCTGTAAGTTTGCCCCGGTTTTGACTCTTAAGACGCTTTAGTATTGCCTGTTCTCGTTCTGGACGATAAATAGGTGCACCTGTAGTATTTTTAAGTTTTCCTACCTGATGTACCAGTTCCATTCGCTCATTATAGAGTTGAAGAAGTGTATCATCGATTGTGTCTATTTTGACCCTTAACTCCTCTAACGTCATCTTATGCCTCTACTTTTCTAAATACTCAAGCTCTAAACGTACTTGATCTTCATACGTCTCACGCTTACGAATGAGTCTATCTTTTCCCCCCTGAAGAGCCACTTCTACAGATTTAGGACGGGTATTGTAGTTACTTGCCATCGTAAATCCATACGCACCTGCGGAATGCACCACGACTAGATCATTATGTTTAAGTGGAGGCAGTGGTACATTTTTACCAAAAAAATCACCACTCTCACATACAGGTCCTACGACATCCGCGGGTGTTTTTTCGCCTTCTACACCGACTGCTTCTATCTTGTGATATGCATTATAAAGACTCGGACGGATTAGATCATTCATTCCACCATCTACAATGACAAAACGTTTTGCACCATTGTTTTTCTCATAGAGGACTTTTGTGAAAAAGGCACCCCCGTTGGCTACCATATAACGTCCCGGTTCACAAAGCAGTGTGACATCAAGTCCTTTTGTTGCTTCAAATATTGCCTGAGTGTAGGCTTCTGGAGTAATCGTCTTTTCATCATCATACACCACACCGATTCCTCCACCCACATCAAAGAATTTAATATCAATATCAATCGCTTTGAGTGAACGTACCAAATCTGCTACAATTACACAAGCCTCCTTGATAGGAGAAAGCTTCGTAAGCTGTGAACCGATGTGAAAGTGAATACCTACAGGATTCAGAAATTCTGACTTCTTTGCATAGATATACATACGTTTTGCCATATCTATCTCTACACCAAACTTGTTTTCATGCAATCCTGTCGAAATATAAGGGTGTGTTTGCGGGTCAATGTTTGGATTAACCCTTACAGAGATACGTGCCTCTTTGCCAAGCTCTTTGGCAACCATCTCTACACGCTTCATCTCCGCTTCACTCTCAAGATTCAAAAGTAAAATATCATGCTCTAACGCACTGCGTATCTCATCATCACGTTTCCCTACACCCGAAAAGATAATCTTATACTTATCCACACCTGCACTTAGAGCTCTTTGTACTTCACCTATGCTAACACAGTCAGCCCCTGCACCAAGTTTTGCAAGATGCGCAATCACTGAAAGGTTTGAGTTTGCTTTTACAGCATAGTTGATAAGAGATTTATGTCCCAAAAATGCCTCTTTAAGAGTTGTATATCTCTCCTCTATATAATCAAAATCATAAATATAGAGTGGCGTACCATATTTGTCTGCCAATGCTTTATAATCAATACTCATGTCATTATCCTAAATTTACCTATAAAATGGGTTCTGTTTTGGGGTGATTCTATCTAAAAATTGATTAAAATGTGCTCTAGCCTATATCAGGCAACTCTTTTTTCATCTGTAAAATAGATATAGATTGCATATAGCCATAGAAGTGTTATGGGAAAAACAGCTGTAATTTCAGGGGCTAAAACACCATTGGCACCTATCTTGTTTAAGCCAAACAGAATACCCCATATAACAAATGTAGCTCCCAATGAAAGAGCTACTACGCCTCCTAGTTTCATCATACGAGCATGAAAAGGCAATTTAAAAAACAGGATTAAAAGCAGTGCTATGGCAAAAAGCGGGACTACTGCTTTATTGTAGAGTGCTGCACGTATTTTATCAGAATTAAGGTTTTGGGTAGCAAGAAGTTTCCAAGTATTGAATGCATCTATAATATTGAGTGTTCTCCCCTCATAGAGTGATTCAATAATTTTTGGCTTATAGCCATGAAGTGTTTTGATACTCTCTTTATGCTCTACGGTGTATCTCTCCAGTACACCATTCTTGTAGATATGTGTTTTCAATACAGCATTGTGTGCATCCCACTCATTTCCATTAAAAAATGCCATAGGAGCGTGGATGGTATAACGTACTTGATGCCCTTCTACCTTAAAGATAGTGATATCTTCCAACTTTTTGGCAACAGGATCGAGCTTTTTGATATAGACAAATGTATCATTATATTTAAAAAAAAGATCATTCACATCATAGGCATGAAGTTCATTTCTGAGTAACTGTTCTGCTTTATCTTTAGCATAAGAGAACTCTGTCGTATGTAGCAGTGTAAAGATAAGATAGGTCACCGATGCCACACTAAGCAGAGGTACGAAGAGTCTCTTTTTGCTGTATCCAAAGGCATGAAATGCCCCCATGGTATTGTTTTTGACAAGTGAGAGTTTTGTCATGATCACTGCAAAGACAATAGCTAAAGGATAAAGCAGTCCTAATGCCTCCTGCCACATATAAAAGATATAGAGTATTTTATAGTTTGTTGCAACTTCAAGCTTCTGGACATGTTGAAAATAATCAATCGCTGCAAAAGCAAAAGAGAGTCCAAACAAGATAGCAAAGAGGTTTTTTGTATAATGTTTTGCCAAATAGGTAAAGTGTAAGGAGGGGGAAAAGAGACTCATTGGCCTAGACTCTCTATAGATTTTAGACTATATTTAGATTTAACTTCATTCAGATCATTCTTGGCCAACATGGTACAAGCTTTCGCTGCATGTGCGATAAGCCTGTCAAGCTGCATCAACTCATCTGGGTTAAAATCATGTAAAACATAGTCAACTACTTGTGATTTGTATTCTGGTTTCCCTACCCCTACTCTTACGCGCAGGTACTCTTTGGTGATATGCGCATCGATGGACTTGAGTCCATTATGTCCTCCATGCCCTCCACCTTTTTTAAAACGAACCGCACCAAATGGCAAATCAATATCATCATGGATTACAATAATTTTATCAAGCTCTATCTTGTAAAAATGTTTGACTGCTTCTACACTCTTACCTGAAAGGTTCATAAAGGTGGTTGGTTTTAAAAAAAGTGAATTGGAGGCTTTTGCAAGTTTACCTTGAAAAGAGGTTTTGGAGATATCTCTTGCTTTAGCGTCATCAACAAGTTTGTCAATAACGCTAAAGCCTATATTGTGTCTTGTCTTTTCGTATTTTGATCCTGGATTACCTAGACCTACGAAAAGTGTCACGACTCTATATTCCGATTACTTAGCTTTAATCACACCACAAAGAGCAACATCTTCTCTCTCCATGATACGACAATTTGCCGGTGCTTCAATATCTCTTACCAAGATAGAATCATCTCTGTCAAGTGGTTCTACATCAAGATCAAAGCTTGCAGGCATATCTTCAATAGCGCCTCTTACTTTTACTCTTCTTTTAGACATCACAAGTACACCTTTATTCTTCAAACCTTTTGGTGTACCATGTGTTTTTACAGGTACAAGATAGTTTGTTACTTGACCTGGTACTGCTACTCTAAGATCTACGTGTGTCACATCACCGTTTACCGGGTGTAGTTGATACTCTTGAATCACTACATTTAACTCTTTGTCACCCACTTTTACCGGGAATGCCAGCTTCTCTTTATTTCTAACTGTTCTAGCAAATTCACCACGTTTAAATGCAGCGTGAATATTATCAACACCATTTGCATAGATATTCGCAATTAGATAACCATCTCTTTTAAGCTTCTTTGCGTTGCTCTTTCCGATACTCTCTCTAACGATACCTTCTAACATATTTTACCCTTAAAATTAAAATAGAAGCGGATTATACCCAATTTTCATTAAGATAATCTTTCTTCTTAACTCTCCTCATCTTTAAACTCAAAGACATTCACATCACTCTCATCCATCTCATCTTGAAGAAGTGCACCTTTACCTACACCCTCCATTTTAAGTTTCATATCTGCAGGATTTGTTGCATATTCAAGTATCACCTTTTCGGTTATTCTGCCGTCACGAAACAGATCTAAGAGTGCCTGGTCAAAAGTTTGTGTACCATAAATCTCTTTCCCTTCAGAGAGTGCATCCGGTATCTCATAGTCACGCCCTTCCATAATAAGTTGTTCTATTCTTGCTGTCTTTTTCAAAATTTCAATTGCTGCAGCCCTTCCACCCTCTTTTGTAGGTACAAGTCTTTGAGAAATAACCCCTTCAAGTACAGAAGCCAATGAACTCCTAATACGACTCTGCTCCTCCTTCTCAAACATACCAACAATTCTATCTACCGTCTCTTTTGCATCGAGTGTATGCAGGGTTGAGAATACAAGGTGTCCTGTATTGGCTGCATGAAGAGCAATATCTATGGTCTCCAAGTCTCTCATCTCCCCTACAAGGATAATATCCGGATCTTCTCTCAGCGCTGCTCTTAAAGCATTGGAAAAAGAGTGTGTATCTTCTCCAATGGCACGCTGATTAATAAGGCAGCCTCTATCTTTATGGATAAACTCTATAGGATCTTCAATCGTAATAATATGTTTGTGTGTCTCCCTGTTTATCTTGTCAAGTATAGCAGCCAGTGTCGTTGATTTACCAGAACCTGTTACCCCGGTGACCAGTACAAGCCCACGCTGAATGTGAGCAAAACTCTTAATCACTTCAGGTAAGTTAAGTTCATCAAGTGTTGCTATCTTTACTGGAATAATACGGAAAACCGCACTCAATCCATCCATCTGATAAAAGAAATTTACACGAAAACGGTGTTCCTCTCCTAACACATAGGTAAAATCTAGGTTTTTATTCTCTTTCAATTTATGGAACTGCTCTTTGCTCATAATCGCTTTTGCCATATCTTCGACCATATCTGCACTCAAAGGATCTTTACCCAAAACTTTTAAAGCACCATTGATACGTACTCTTACAATAGCGCCTGATTTAATATGAAGATCAGAGCCTTTATGCATAATCATACTTCGTAAATAAAGTTTAAGTTTTTTTTCCAAAAATAATTCCTTTCATTGTATTTTCTTATTCCAACGTCTCCAGCATATCATGGAATGCTTTTTCAAATGCTTCAAGTCCCTCTTTTAACAAAGAGGTATATACTTCATCCATATCAAAGCCATTATCCGCCAGTTTGGTAAAGTAGCCATTGATGATATTATCGTCTATAGGTAATTTAGGCACTCTCTCTCTCTTTGCTATATATGCTTCTATCGTTGCCAATGGTGCAGTATTGACTGAATGCGGAGCTAAAAGTTCTCTTATATAATAATCAGCCCGAAGGCCGTCACCTTTCACGCCTGTACTGGCAAAAAGAGTACGTACACTCGGTGTATTGTTTTTCTCCACAAGATTATATATTTTTGCTGCATTATAGATACCTGTTTTAGCAACTTCTATCCCCTCTTTTTCCAACTCACTATCAAGTAGTCTGTCAAAACGACTGACAAATACAGAGATAACCGCTTCAACTCTTCCTCCACCGGAAATTTCAAACTCTTCCATCCCTTTTTTCATCACTTTAAGACATTTTTGTGCTTGTTTGGGAGAAAAGATGAGTGTTGCATTTACAGAAATACCTGTACTTAAAAGTGCTCTCATTGCATCATACCCGGCTTCTGTCGCAGGTACTTTTACCATCACGTTTGGCTCACCTATGGCTTTAAAAAGTCTTTTGCCCTCTGCTACTGTACCCTTTGTATCATTTGAGAGGAATGGATCCACTTCTATAGAGATATATCCGTCATTTCCCTCATCATAACTGGGCCTTAGAGCCTGAGCTGCTGTTCTGATGTCTTCAATGGCAAGTGCTTCATACTTCTCTTTGGCACTCTTCCCTTTGAGACTTTCCAACTGCTCTTTATAGGCAGATGAAGCAGTAATCGCTGAAGCAAAAATAGCAGGGTTGCTTGTTGCTCCGTTGATAATACCTTTCTCAATTAAAGCTGAAAACTCCTTTTTAAGAAAATCTCTCTCTACAAAATCCAACCATAAGGAAAATCCTAAATCTCTATCAACCATCATTATACTCCCAGGAAAAATAGTGCCAACTTCCCAAATCACTAGGCTTTTGTAGAGCAACATCCAGCATATCAAGGAAAATATCCCTCTTTATAACCTCTGCACCCAAACCTACCATGTGATCTGTTCGCATCTGACAATCTATAAAATCATAACCTTTAGCACCTAAAACATCACTGAGTGCTTTAAATGCCACTTTGGATGCATCTGAAACCAAAGAGAACATAGACTCACCAAAAAAGGCTTTTCCCATAGCAATACCATAGAGTCCTCCTACAAGCTCTCCCTCTTTATAGACCTCAACACTATGTGCAAATCCCTGATTATGAAGCTCTATATATGCCTCTTGCATCTTGGGTACTATCCATGAACCCTCTTGTCCCTTTCTGGGAAGAGTAGCACACTCTCTGATGACATCTGAAAAGCGTTGGTCAAAAGTAACGCTGAATTTACCACTACGCAGAACTCTGCGAAATGATTTACGTAGTTTGAAGTTTTTGGGATAGAGCAGAAGTCTAGGGTTTGGTGACCACCACAATATGGGGTCACCGAGGCTATACCAGGGGAATATCCCCTTACGATATGCTGTTAAAAGTCTAGCCGGAGAGAGGTCTCCACCATAAGCCAAAAGTCCTTCATCTGACGCATTACGGGGACTTGGAAAAGTGTAGGACATCCCTAGTGGCGGTATGAGATAATTTTCCTCTTCAAACATCGAAGCCATATTAAACTACCAACAATACGTTATTCTCTCTCATCAAAAACAAACTGTAATGCTTCGTTTTTAAAACTTACATTGACAGTCCCGCCTTTTTTGAGCCTCCCAAAGAGTATCTCATCAGTAAGTGCTTCTTTCACTTTCTCATCCATTACTCGAGATATATGTCTTGCACCGTAACGCTTATCATAGCCTTCATTAGCTAAGTACTCTTTAGTCTTTTTGCTAAGTTTCACTTTTACTTTTTTTGCTTTGAGCAAGATATTGAGTTTGTCAAGCTCTCTATCGACAATCGTCACAAGTATATCCAATGAGAGTGCATTAAACTCAATGGTAGCACTCAAACGGTTTCTAAACTCCGGGGCAAAGAACTCTGCGATTGCCTTATCGGTTTTCATGGAGGTATCTTTATTAAAGCCCATCACATT
>CAZOBE010000004.1:0-26699 GCA_964578205.1 uncultured Sulfurovum sp.
GATAAAATACCAAAACATCTCTATTTTGTAGAAGAGTTACCTAAAAATGCAACAGGCAAAGTTCTTAAGCGTGTGCTTAAAGAGAGAGTTAGAGGAGAGATACTATCTAATTAAGAGTAGATTAATCTTCTCTCTCTACTGCACTCATAAATCTATCTGTAATATCATGTGTACCAAAAAAGGATCTATCCCATAGGCTTCCGGTGACAAAAACCTTTTTTTCATTTGCTACATTATCAAATATTGTTTTGTTAAAGTTTTTAACTACTTCATCTTTATCATACCCCATAAGTGTCAATATTGTAGGGAAAATATAGAAAGAGGAGAGATTATCATAGTTTTTTTCATAGTTTTGGTTTAATATTTTTTGGAATTTTTCATGATACTTCTCTCCTATAACCATGACAAAAAAAGGTACTACCGCTTCATATATATTGGGGTCTGTATTACAATGTGTTCTCAATACACCATCTAAAGTATCATCTGTAGCAAGTGCCTGCCCATGGTCTGAAGTATATATAATAAGTACATTTTTATCTTTCAGTTTATCACTCAATACTTTAAAAAATTCATCTACTTGCCAATAGATACTATTTAAGTAACTGTTTAATCGTGCTTTTTTATCATTTAAGTTTTTTAATCCATCCATAGTAGGTTGAAATATCTTATGGCTTTTGGGTGATTTGTCTTCATAGGCAAAGTGTGCACCAAGCTTTTCAAGATAGATAAAAGTACGATTAGTATCGGTAAGCTCTTTTTTTAATATATCAATAGATTTAAAGTCAATTAAATATTGTTCTACACTATTCCTATATATATTTTGGACTTTATACTCCCTGTCTATATATAAAAAATCATTTTTTGACATAAAATTCATAGGAGATTCTGTAATGTTTTGATTGTCTATAAAAACTGTTTTATAGCCTGCTTTTTTAGCATATTGAAATATATTTGCTCTTTTTGTCAGAGTATTATCTGTACTAGGAAGGTTGTTAAGTTGGGTACCATGTTGCATGATGATATTGGACTGAGCTGAACAGTTTGCTGTTGTGACAGAACATCCATAATTATAGATATTTTTTTGATTTTCTAAAAAAGGTGTTGTCTTCTCCTTGTATCCATTTAAAGAGAGGAGATCACCTCTAATACTCTCATCTACAATAAATATGATATTGTCAAATAGAGGTTTGTGTTTTACTTCTAAAACAGGTTTATCTTTTGTCCCATGATAGATTTGATGGTTTACCGCATAGAGAAGATTTGAAAAAATATTATACGTAGATGGAAAATAGAAAAATCCTTTAGTTTTTAAGGTAGTAAATAGAACTCCTAAAAATATTATAGGTATTATTAAAAGTATATATCTGTTTGTAAATCGTATATCTATTTTTACTCTTATAAAATGGTAAATAGCTATTATAATTGTTGCAATTAGTAAACTACTAAGAATAATAGGCAGAAATGTGATTAAAGCATCACCGGCATATGCATACTCTCTTAATAGAAGACTTGCATCATCTGCATTAAAGTTATGTCCCATCTTTACAAAAATAGTATTGATAACAAATGTGGCAAAGATAACAATAATCGAGACTCTATAGATCATTTTACTTTTTGCTAAAATGAGAAGAACTAAAGAGAATATGGAGGATAGCAGTAATCCAAAGTAGAAGAGTAATTTAATAACAGAGGAGTGTTCAAAAGCATAGATAACTCTTGATATAATCTCTTCAAAATCACTACTGAATAGATTGGTGAGTAAAACTATTATAAAGATAGTGAACAGTAATATGACATTTTTTTTCATAAATAGAACCTTTTATCAATTGATGATTTAATAACTATATAATCCTCTAAATAATTAAACTATTTTTTATACTTATCACTTTGTAAATGTAAGTATATTTTATGGCAAGTAGACCATTTATAGTAAGTATTTAGTATTAGATATACCCCTCCACCTTGATTAATTGTATATATTTTTGCTTAGTTTTATTTGTAGAGCGTTGAATAATAGATCTTAATATTAACACAAGCTGGATTGTAACATATTGTTGTTTATCATAAAGAACTCTAATCTCTTATATGATATACTCAAATCAAAAATGAACCCTCTGAATATATGGTTCATGCAGGAACTTTAGTGAAACATCTTATCGAATTTATCGAAGCAAAAGATATAGAAAAATCATCTATCTATGAACATCTTAAGTGCACCAAAGAGGAGGCACAACTTATACAGTATATCTGTAAACGCTATGTAAAGGGTATTGAAGAGATATCTGTCTTGGAGATGTTACAAGATAACTTCTCTTCTGAGGAGTATGCTTATCTTAAAAAGCTTGAACTTGTAAAAAACCTTCTTGATTTAGGGTGGATAATTCAGATGAATTTTGGACAAGTTAAAGCCCATGAGACATCTACACTAGAGCTTCTTAATACATCAGTATCACCAAGTATCTCACTATTGCGTCTGCTCGAAGAGGGCTCTTTGGAGATATTTTTACCAGAGATAAAACCATATACAGACCATCTTGAGTATCTGCAGGATCAGTTTGATATGGTTTCGCTTCTACATAAGATAGCTACATTTAAACATGGTATGGCTGACAACTCTCTAAGTATAGGACGCCTTAAAAATAGATTGACACTTTTAACAACAAGGATTGAAGAGCGTCTAAAGATAACCGATAAACCAATTGTAGTGGAGGAGTTCTTTAAAGAGAAGGAGTTGGATGAGAGAGAGAGGCGTATATTTTTAGCATTATTGAAGGAGGAGTATTCTGGAGGTGAGGGGCAGTTTAGAGATATGAATACCCTCATAGAGTTGATTAGTTTTGATGAGTATGAGAAGATAAAGAATCGCTCTCTGCTTGAGGATGGTGCAAAACTCATTACTGAAAATATTATCGATTATGAAGAGATACTCAATATGTTTGGAGGTGTGAGTCGCTCTTTCTATCTTCAAGATGAGGTGATGCAACGCATTATACACCCTAAAAAGAGTAAAAAAGTTACAAAATTAAAATTGGATTCACTTATAGAGGAGCAAGAGCTATTTGAGTATCTAAAACCAACTACTACACTTGATGATGTAGTATTGCACCCTAAGACAAGAGAGACACTACAAAATGTGGTAAAACAGGCAGATAAAGAGGTCTTTAGAAAGTTAAAAGAGTGGGGGATTAAGCAGAAGCGTAAGGGTATTGATGCAAGGATCATCTTCTATGGTCCGGCAGGAACAGGAAAGACAATGACAGCTATGAGTCTTGCAAAGAGACTTAAAAAGCCTATCTTATCTTTTGATTGCTCTAAGATTCTCTCTATGTATGTAGGGGAGAGTGAAAAGAATGTTCGTAGAATATTTGATGAGTTTAAAGATTTGAGTAAGAAGGCAAAGGTAGAGCCTATCTTACTGCTCAATGAGGCAGACCAGTTTTTAAGTTCCAGAAGTGAAGGGCATGGCACCAGTGCAGATAAGATGCACAACCAGATGCAAAACATCTTTTTAGAACAGATAGAGAAGTTTGAAGGTATCCTTATTGCTACTACAAATCTACTTGGTAATATAGATAAAGCATTCTCAAGACGTTTTAACTACAAGATTGAGTTTAAAAAACCGGGTAAAAAAGAGCGTTTAAGACTTTGGCAGTTTATGCTCCCTGAGAATGCAGATTATGATGAGAATTTTGACATGAAAGAGCTTGCCAAATATGAACTCACAGGAGGGCAGATTAATCTCATTATTAAAAATACAGCCTATAAAGTAGCAGTACGAGATGAAAGTCTATTTAGCAATAGAGATTTTCTTGAAGAGATAGAAAAAGAGATTGGTTCTAGTTTTGAGGGGGTTAAGAGTATGGGGTTTAAGGTGTAGGAGTTTCTTTTATCTATGTTAGTATTTTTGGATTATGAGTTTATATTGAGAATTATAAAAACTTAATGAGGAATATAATGGCAAGAATTACAATGTCTAATATTGAAAACTATATAAATTTGTTTGATGAAAAAAATGACCAGTTTCAAAATATATGTTACATATCATTTACAAAATTATGCTATAATCGTTTCATTGATTGAACGATAAGGGTTTAAAAGTGTTAAATCTACTCGAAAAAGCACAAAAACTTTCATTTGCGAAGTTCTCTTTATCACTTCCAAAATATAGAAGATTTCTATATAAAGAGATAAAACTCTCAAAAAGCAAAATAGTAGGAATTTATGGCAGTCGAGGTGTAGGAAAAACTACAATTTTGCTTCAAATAGCAAAAGAGTTAGATTATAAACAAGATGAGATTTTATATATTTCTTGCGACCATCCAATTTTTACAGATATTTCACTCTTTGAATTTGTAGAGACTTTTTATAGGTATGGTGGAAAATGTGTTGTTATAGATGAGATACACGAAGCTAAAAATTTTGAGCAGGAGTTAAAATCTATCTATGATTTTTTAGATATTCAAATCTATTTTTCAGGCTCATCTGCTGTAAAATTAACAAATCCCTCTTTTGTTAGAAGATATTCAATGTTTAAACTGCCTATTTTATCTTTAAGAGAATTTATAAAGCTTAAATTAGATATAGAGTTAGATAGCTTTTTGTTGGATGATATTTTAAACAATCATTTAGAAATAGCAAATTTGATAATAGAAAAACTTAAAACTAATAAAATTTTAAAACTATATAGAGACTATTTGGATTATGGAGTATATCCATACTATTTTAGTGATGAGATTAGCTATTATCAAAAAATTACAGATTCAATAAATACAATCTTGCATACAGATATTGCTATTATCTATAATGTTCCACCTGCAAAAATAGAGATTTTAAAAAAATTACTTATTACCATTTGTCTATCAAAACCGCTTGAACTCTCTATGGAAAGCCTTTCAAGAGAGGTTGGCATTTCAAAAGTAACTTTATATAAATATATAGACTACCTTCATCGTGCAGAGCTTTTAAGGCATATTATCTATGAGGCAAAGAGATTTAAGGCTATGCAAAAACCAGATAAGTTGTATCTCTCAAATACAAATCTTTTTAAAGCACTTTGTAATAATAGCAATGTAGGAACAGTTAGAGAGACTTTTTTTACCTCTTTAGTATCTTATAGATATTCGCTTTACTATGTAGATAGAGGTGATTTTTTGGTAGATGATAGATATATTTTTGAAATAGGCGGTAAAAATAAATCCTTTAAACAGATTAGGGATATTGACAATTCATTTGTAGCATCTGATGATATTGAAATAGGGTTTAAAAATAAAATACCTCTTTGGCTTTTTGGATTTCTATATTAAACCTGTTGCATAATAGGCTATAGAAAGTTACACCTAATGGTTCTGACATCTAAAAGTGTTACATTTTTCATCATTTTCCAAGAGTCTATTAGCCTGTTTGGCAGAGATGGACTCAAAGTTGGCAAATATCCACCCTTTTGTATAGGCAAAATAGACAACCAGTCCTAGCATGGCTATCCAGTAGAGTATATTTGTGTATGTTTTCAGCATGGCTTCTCTTTTATTTTTTGATATTGTAACAGCTATTTCTTTGTTTCGCATTGTTACATCCATAAAAGTAATCTTTTAAAGCTTTCTAAGACACAAACACTTTAATAATCTTTTGGCTATATTTGTTTTATATTCTGAGAATACTCACGTTAGATAATGACCTATAGCTATGTAGGCACGCTTTAACGAGAGGAGAATTCAATCGAAAAAAGGGAATTATAATGACTCATGTAATTACGGAACACCCATATTTTGGTGTATTTGTTCTATTTGCGTTAACAGCTGTAGCATTTCCTGCCACACTATTTTTGGCAAGACTTGTTAGTAGAAAACTAGCAAAGCTTGATACGGAAAAGCTTAAATTGACCATCTATGAGTGTGGGCCGGAGGTAACAAAACAACCAAATAGTATCTCTGCACAATTCTACTTGATAGCACTTCTGTTTATCTTGTTTGATGTGGAGATTATCTTTATGTTCCCATGGGCGATTGACTTTAAATTGCTCGGTTGGTTCGGTTTTACAGAGATGATACTATTTATTTTACTACTTACGATTGGTTTCGTATATGCATGGAAGAAAGGAGCACTTGAATGGCACAGCATCAAGTAAATTATGCCAGTTCAGCTGGTTTACCGATAGCATTGACTTCGGTAGATAAACTCGTAAACTGGGGACGTTCAAACTCGCTTTGGCCATTGACGTATGGTCTTGCCTGTTGTGCAATTGAGATGATGGCATCAGGAGCGTCACGTTATGACTTCGATAGAATGGGGACGATCTTCAGGGCTTCTCCTAGACAGGCTGATGTGATGATTTTAGCAGGGACACTCTCAAAGAAACATGCAGAGTTTGCAAGAAGACTCTATGATCAGATGACAGAGCCTAAGTGGGTCATCTCTATGGGTTCTTGTGCAAATACAGGCGGTATGTTCAATACTTATGCCACAGTACAGGGGGTGGACCGTATTGTTCCTGTGGACATCTATCTTCCTGGTTGTGCACCAAGACCGGAGACACTTCAATATGCACTGATGATGCTTCAAAAAAAGATTAGAAGAGAGTCTGCAAATATGAATAACAATACAAAACAGAACTTGAGGTTAGTGTAATGAGAAAATATATACCAAAAGAGAATGTTCAGAGGAAACCTTACTATACAGACAGATTTTGGGTAGCACCCCGTGTCCCTAGAGAGAAAGTAGAGGCTGGTTCTCACTTTGCAGATGTTGTAGATACTCTTGGTGAGTATGTTAAAGAGTCATATATTGAGATAGGGCAACTTGTAGTACACATTGATGCAAAAGAGAACTTTTCTGTTCTTAAAACACTCAAAAAAAAGTGTGGATATACACAGTGCTCAGAGCAATCAGCAGTAGATTACCTTGCAAAAGATGGTGAGTTTGAACTCTTCTATCAACTGCTTAACATCAATGAAGCAAAAAGAGTAAGAGTGGTATGCCGTCTGAAAAAAGGCGAAGCGATAGAGAGTGTTGTACGACTCTTCAAATCAGCCAACTTTGCAGAGCGTGAAATATTTGATATGTTTGGTATAAAAGTGAATAACCATCCTTTCCTCAAGCGTATTCTTATGCCTGATGACTGGGAGGGACACCCTCTTCTTAAAACCTATCCTATGGTAGGAGATGAGTTTGCTTCATGGTATGAAGTAGATAAGATTTTCGGTAAAGAGTATAGAGATATAATTGGTCCAGAAAATAGAGATACTGCAAGAGTAGATAGATACGATACAAAACGCTTCTCAAGAATAGGGTATGAAGTACCATTTGGTGCAGATATCTCCGAGTGTGAAAAAGAGAATCCTATTGAGTATAGCCAAACTGTGTTAGTAGATTACAACAAATCATCTAAACAGTTAGATGAGAGAAAGTAGGGAGGGAAGATGCAACAGCCAAATAAATTAACCCCATTTTTTGAAAACCTCAATTTTGAGCGTGATGACAACACTATGGTCATCAACTTTGGTCCTCAGCACCCTTCAGCACACGGTCAGCTAAGACTTGTACTAGAACTCAACGGTGAAGAGGTGGTAAAAGCCTATCCTAATATCGGCTATCTTCATAGAGGTATCGAAAAGATGGCAGAGAATATGACATATAATGAGTTTTTGCCTACAACAGATAGATTAGATTATATTGCCTCAACTGCCAATAATTATGCCTATGCATTGGCAGTAGAGAAGCTTTTAGGTATAGAAGCACCAAGACGTGCACAGGTTATTCGTACGATGTTGCTTGAGCTTAACCGTATCATCTCTCACCTCTTTTTTATAGCAACACATGCTCTGGATGTGGGTGCAATGTCAGTCTTCCTTTATGCATTCCGTGAACGTGAATTTGCAATGGATTTGATGGAGGATTACTGTGGAGCGAGATTGACCCACTCTGCTGTACGTATAGGGGGTGTACCTCTTGACCTACCGGACAACTGGCTTACAAACCTAGCAACATTCTGTGACAAAGTAGAGCATGAGCTTGAGCATACCTATGAGGCACTTTTAACAGAGAATAGAATCTGGAAAATGCGTCTGGAGGATGTAGGGGTAATCTCTGCAAAAGATGCACTTTCTTGGGGCTGTACAGGTCCTATGCTTAGAGGGTCGGGTGTAAAGTATGATATTAGAAAAGAGGAGCCTTATGAGCTTTATGGAGAGCTTGACTTTGATATCCCTGTGAGTGACAGATGCGACTCTTACGGTCGATACAGACTCTATATGGAGGAGATGAAGCAGTCTATTAGAATGATTAGACAGCTTATCCCTATGTATGCAAAGACCGAGCCGCAACTCATGGCACATGCCCCACAGTATATCTCCGCACCTAAAGAGGAGATTATGACACAAAACTATGCCTTGATGCAACACTTTGTCTTAGTTACTCAAGGTATGAGACCACCTAAAGGGGAAGTCTATGTTCCAACTGAGTCTCCAAAAGGTGAGCTTGGATTCTATATCAAGTCAGAAGGTGAGCCGTATGCCTATAGACTAAAGTGTAGAGCACCGAGTTTCTTCCATACAGGATTGCTTCAAGAGATTTTAGTGGGTACTTATATAGCAGATGTCGTTACGATTATTGGTTCAACCAATATTGTATTTGGTGAAGTGGATCGGTAAGGAGAGAGTATGAAAAGATATGATTTAAGACATTTAAAAGATGATTTTTATGACAGAATGCTAGAACTTATCGATAAAGGTCTAAAAGTGGATGAAGTAGGGATATTCCTTTTTGAAGTAGGAGATTTCTCTTCTATCCAAAAGTCTGCTGATGTCATTAAAGAGAGTGGTCACGACTTGATGAACTCACTGAAGTTTAATGAAGTAGACTGGACTATTGTTGTAAAAAAAGTGAGTGACGAGACAAAAAGAGAGCGCTTGGCAGCACTTGAAACTGCACAAAAAGCTGCTGTTGACAAAGCAGAAGCAGTAAAAGAAGAGAAGGCCAAATAGTATGTTAGGTATAGTATTCTCTACTTGGAGGGATGAGTTTATAGACAATCGTGGTAAGCCCCCTAATAAGTGGAAGCAAACAGAGTTTAAGTTGCCAGAAACTTACCATGGAGACAGAGACTCAAAAGCATTTATCGGATGGGATGGTGTAGCCATCTTTGATGAAGATATTGATGCTGTTGAGCTTGCTTCACAGTATGCAGCTCAGTACCAGGAGTACTCTGAAGCCTGTGGACGCTGTGCACCGGGTAGATGGGGTGGTAGGATTTTGTATGATTTGCTCGACAAAATTGCACGTGGTGAAGGTACGCATGATGATGTAGCACACCTTAAAGAGATAAGTCAGACAATGATGACTACCTCAAAGTGTGAGATTGGAAAGACTGTTCCTAAACCTATTTTAGATTTGATGGAGCACTATAAAGAGCAGTTTGATGAGTGTATAAATGAGCAAAAACCCTCAAAACACTATGGTGGTGATACCTCTTATATTGCTAAAGTGACTGCACCTTGCACAGATATGTGTCCTGCACATGTGGATATACCAGCATATATTGAAGGTGTAAGAGACATGGTATTTACAGAGTCACTTGTTGCGACAAGACAGACAATGCCTCTAGCACATACCTGTGGCCGTGTCTGTCCTCACCCATGTGAAGATGCCTGTCGTCGTGCGAATCTTGATGAACCTATCTCTATTATGGAGCTTAAGAGATTGGGTGCAGACTATGAGACAGACCATGAACTCTCTTGGTTGCATCCAAAAGAGCCTAAACCGCTTAGAAATGACGGTAAAAAAGTGGCTATTATCGGTGCAGGACCTGCGGGACTTACCGCAGCATACTATCTTGCACTCGAGGGTATCAAAGTGGATATTTTTGAAGAGCTTCTGGTCAATGGCGGTGAGGTATCTGTAGGGGTGCCTGAGTATCGTATGCCTGTGGATAAATACAACAAAGATATTGATCTTGTACTCCAGATGGAAGCTGTAAGTATCACAAACAATCATCGTGTAGATGCTAAGCGTCTCAAAGAGATAGATGCAGAGTATGATGCCACTTTGCTTGCTTTTGGTACAAGACTCTCCAAGAAAGTATGTGCAAAGAATGAAAACCATAAAATGGGTGGTTACTGGGGTGCGATTGATATGCTTGACAAGGTAAACCTATGGAATAAGTATGGCATTGGCTCTCCGGTATCCAATGAGTTTAAGGGAAAAACAGTTGTCTGTGTCGGTGGTGGATTTACCTCTATGGATGTGGTAAGGTGTGCTGTTCGTGAGGGTGCCAAAAAGGTGATTATGCTCTATAGACGCGATGAGAAGACCATTATCCGCAACACAACCTATGAGGAGTACCATGAAGCAGTAGAAGAGGGTGTTGAGTTTATCTTCCACTCTGCTATTGAAGAGATATTTGATGATGGAGAGAATATTACAAAACTCAAAGTCAACAGGTTTGAACTCGTTCCCGATCCAAATGGTGGAAGAGCTCAACTTGTCAAGATAGAGGGTGCAGATTTTGAGATAGAGTGTGACTATCTTATTCCGGCGGTGTCACAAGCAGCAGACTTGCAGCTTATACCTGAAGAGTGGGGGGTTGAACTTACCTCATGGAATACACTTCTTACCAATGGTAGAGACTATATGACATCTCGTCCTGGACTCTTTGCAGCAGGTGACTGTGAGTATGGTCCTATGACTATTGTAAATGCAGTAGGTCAGGCAAGAAGAGCCGCATCAGTAATTAGTCGCTATATATATGATGGCAAATGCACACTTACAGATGATGAGATTATGGAAGATCATCTGGCAAAACTTAAAGTCTATGACAAAAATGAGAAGATCACCGGTTGGATGCCCGGACTTCCAAGAGCACAGAGTGAAAAACTAGGTGTAGAAGAGCGAAAGACAAACAATAGAGAGGTCAACCTCGGTTTCACAGGCGAAGAGGCATTGGCAGAAGCTGAGCGTTGTATGCGTTGTTACTACATCTCTATGGTGGCGGTGTAATATGAGTGTACATAATTCGATCAATAAGGGTAAAGCAATCACAGTAACCATTGATGGTAAAGTGTGTCAAAGTACCTTTGGAAAAACTATTTTAGAGATTGCAAGAGAGAATAACATTTACATCCCAACGATGTGTTACCTTACCAAGGTGCAACCTATTGGATCTTGTCGTATGTGTGTAGTAAATGTAGAGGGTGTGGATGGCGCTATCCTCTCTTGTCAGGAGAAGGCAACCGATGGTGCTGTTGTCAACACGCAAAATGCAGAGCTTCATAAAGAGCGTCAGAACATTATGAAACTCTACAATGTCAATCATCCGCTTGAGTGCGGTGTCTGTGATAAAAGCGGTGAGTGTGACCTTCAAAATAAAACGATGGAGTTTGGTTTAGAAGAGCAAGTCTTTACCGCACGTGATCAGTACAGGCCTGTAGAGAACTGGGGATATGTCTCTTATGACCCTGCCCTTTGTATCATGTGTGAAAAGTGTGTAAGGGTATCTACAGAGATTACAGGAGACGAAGCACTTCAATTAAAGTTTGGCGGATACTCTTCTACGATCATCAATGTGAAAAAAGAGAAGAATTATGCCTCTTTGGGTGAAGCAGCAGCCGTATGCCCTGTAGGTGCTTTGGTCAATACAGACTTTAAATACTCAACCAATGCATGGGAACTTACCAAGATTCCTTCTGCCTGTCCTCACTGTGGTGGCGGATGTCAGATGAACTATGAAGTCAAGAACGATAAGATATATCGTGTAAGCAATAGTTATGAGTTTACTACAATGTGTGGTGCTGGTAGATTTGGGTTTGATTTTGCAAATGAGAATGTAACTAAAGATAAAGAGTCATTTAATAGGGCTATAGAGGCATTTAAAAGAGCAAAAAGTGTCATCTTCTCCAGCATGATATCCAATGAAGAGGCATATATTTTACAAAATCTCAAAGAGAAAATGGGCTTTAGACTCATATCGCACGAAGCAAGAGCCTATCAGAAGTTTATGCAAGCGTACGGCTCTATAAGCGGTAAAGCACTCTACTTAGGTACACTCAAAGGTATCTCAGAGTCAAAAGGCATCATTGTCTTTGGAACAAGAGTCAATGATGATGCTCCAACTGTAAAGTATCATATCAATATGGCAAGTAAATGGCATAGTGCCAGAGTTGCCTATATGCACCCAATTGAGAATTTGGAGATACAAAATATTGTCACCCAGTTCATCAAGTATGAGGTAGGGAGTGAAGAGGCAGTAGCAGCACTTCTAGTAGAGAGACTCCTTGAGGATGTGGAGATTCCGGCAAATCTAAGAGAGTTTTTAGATGATCTTGATATCGGTAACCTCTCTGCTGAGTCCAATGTAGGTGAAGAGGAGCTTGATGCTCTTCGTAACTCATTGGTGAAAAAATCGGGCTTCTCTTTGGTAGTAGGCTCTGACCTCTATGCACATCCAAGAGCGGAAAATATCGCAAAACTTCTTGCACTGCTTGAAAAGTATGCAGGTTTTAATGTGGTATGTGTACCTCCATCGGGAAATGCTATGGGTGTCTCACTGATTTGTGATTTGGATGATGAAGCCAAAGGATTTACTGTAGGCTATAATGCTAAGGCTGATTTTACTCTCTCTGCATTGGGGGATGGCAATTTGGATATGCCCGCACTCAATCAGCAAGAGGGAACACTTACTACAATTGATAAGCGGGTAATTCCTATGAATGTGGCACTCTCTTACGGTGGGTATGTTCTCAATGACATTGCCAATACATTAGGTTTAAATGCAGAATATACTATAGACTATACAAAAGTATTACCAAGAGATAGAGGGTACAGGGCAGAGGAGTTTGATACTCTGCCTGATTACTTTGATATTGTAGGTAGAGAGTATAGAGGATATCTGCTTGATGATGTAGAGGTGAGTGTAGATGAGAGACTCGAAGAGATTGAAGAGATGGATACTTTTGATGGTGCGGTAGTCTATAACTGCAATCCAACAGAGCACTTCTCAGCTTTTACAGCAAAGTGTAGTCTCTTAAAAAAGGAAGCCGTTCTTTTAGGCTCAAAACAGTTTGCAATAGCTACAAAACTTCAAGATGGTGAGCGTATCAATTTTGTAATTGATGGTGTTTACTTTTCTCGTGTGTTTAAGATTGATACATCTATGAAAGGAACAGTAGCACTCAACCCTACTTTTGACATAGGATTAAGTGCCTCTTTGTTATCCTCTTATAGGTTTAGCAGGTTAGATTTTGAAAAAGTAGGAAGCTAATATGAGCGAAGTAAAAAGAGTAGAAAACATGGTGAATGTAACAATTGATGGTGTAGAGTATAAGGCAAAAGAGGGTGAATATATTCTCAATGTTGCTCGTGCTAATGATGTCTTTATCCCTGCAATCTGTTATTTGACAAGATGTTCGCCAACTTTGGCATGTCGTCTCTGTCTTGTAGAGGCTGATGGAAAACAGGTATATGCATGTAATGCAAAAGTAAAAGAGGGGATGGAGATTACAGTTGATACACCAAATATCCTGCAAGAGCGCCGTGCTATCATGGAAGTTTATGATGTCAATCACCCTCTTCAGTGTGGTGTATGTGACAAAAGCGGTGAGTGTGAACTTCAAAACTATACGCTAGAGTTGGGTGTGGATGCCCAATCATACATGATAGCAGATACAAAGAGAGAGGTAAAAAATTGGAGTTCTGTACTCCATTATGATCCGGGGCTTTGTATTGTATGTGAAAGGTGTGTTACTGTATGTAAAGATATGGTTGGTGATTCTGCACTAAAAACAGTAAAAAGAGGTGGTGCAACACTCGATAAATCCTATAAAGAGAGTATGCCAAAAGATGCTTATGCTATGTGGAATAAGCTTCAAAAGTCTATTATTGCTCCAAGTAATGGTACAGATTATACTAACTGCTCTGATTGTGGAGAGTGTATTACCGTATGTCCGGTAGGAGCATTGGTAAGTAGAGACTTTGTTTACACTACAAATGCTTGGGATTTGACAAGAGTACCGGCTGTGGCACCACACTCTAGTGATGGATTCCAGATCTATTATGAGGTCAAACCAACCTCTATTGAAGAGAGATCAGAGAAAATTTACCGTGTAACCAATGAGTGGAACTATGTCTCTCTTGATGGTTCTGCTCGTTTTGCTTATGACTTTGAGAATAGAGGTGTACAAAAAGATGAGCAAGCCTTCGCTACAGCGGTTGAAGCGTTTAAAAAAGCTAAGACAATACGTTTTAATGCCTTAATTACCAATGAAGAGGCACTGATGCTTCAAACACTTAAAGAGAAAATGGGCATAAAGCTTTACAATCCGGAAGTAAGAGCCTTCCAGAAATTCCTAAAGTATTATCAGGAAGCATCAGGCTCTTCACTCTACTCTACAGATCCAAACAGGATTATGAAAGAGGCAGATTTTGTTATCTCTGTAGGTGTAGCACTAAGACATGACTCTCCGGGACTTAAACATGCATTTAATAATGTACAGAAGATGAATAAGGGTGCAGGACTCTACTTCCATCCAGTAGAAGATACACTTGTCCCTACCTTTGGTAAGAGTGTAGAGTGCTTTACACATAAAGTGGGACTTGAAGAGGCGGTACTCTATCTTATCTTGGATCTTTTTGCTGATAAGAAGAGACTTTCTGAAGAGGTGAAATCGTACATCGATTTGTTTAAAACTTCTGAAACAAAGATTGTAAAAGAGAAAGTTGAAAAGACGATCAAAGAGATGGTACTCAATGAAGAGACAGGAGAAGAGGAGGAGGTTTCCAAAAAGGTTAAAGAGACAGTTGAAAAAGAGATCACCGTTGAAAAAAATGGACTGATTGATCTGCTTGGTGGAGACTCTGAAAAGTTCCCTGATACATTTGCAAAAATGTTAAAGAAAAAAGAGTCATTTGTACTCATGATAGGGGAAGACCTCTATTACCACAAGAGAGCAGAAAATCTGGCAAAACTGGTAGCACTCATAGAAGCGACATGCGATATGGATGTAGTGATGACACCACCTAAGTCCAATGCACTGGGTGTAGCACTAATCTGTGACCTTGATGATGAGGCCAGTGGATATACCATAGGCTATAATGAGAATGGTGACTTTAAACTCTCAGCACTTGGTAATGGTGATTTGGATATGCCTGCACTCAATCAGCAAGAGGGAACATTGACAAATATCTCAAAAAGAGTTGTTCCAACCAATGCTGCACTTGAGTATGGCGGATATGAACTCAATGATATTATGAAAGAGCTTATTGATGATACTCCAAATGAGACTATTGATTGGACAAAGAGACTTCCTGTTGAGAAAGGATACAAAGCGGTAGAGTTTGACAGCTTGCCAAATGAGTATCTAAATGACGGTAGAGAGAACCGTGGCTATCTGCTGGAAGTATTACATCAAGAGGTTTCACTGCCTACTGTAGAGAAGTTTGATGAAGCATTGGCACTTGAAGGCGAGATCGTTTATAGATGTAATCCGGCAAGACAGTTTAATGACTTTACCGATAAAGCACACGAAATTTTTGAACCATTTGCACTCTATGTAAGTGAAGAGAGAGCTAAAACTCTAGGAGATAGAGTTGAAGTGGTATTTGATAATGGAACGATTACTTTGGATGTGATTGCAGATGAGAAGATGCAAGGTAACATTGTGAAAGTACCAGACTTTAAAAGTGCAAAAAATATCTATGAGCTCTTTGAGGGGTCAAGATACAAAAACGTAACAATAAGAGGGGTGTAATTATGGAGACAACACTATTACCTGAAGTAACTGCTGCTGGTGTAATCATCAAAGCAGTCATTATTCTGGCTATTATCTCAGCGATTGCTGGATTTGGTACTTTCATCGAAAGGAAAGTACTTGCATTCATGCAGAGAAGATTGGGACCTATGCATGTGGGTCCTTGGGGATTGCTGCAACTGGCAGCAGACGGTATTAAGCTCTTTACAAAAGAGGATATCATTCCACAAAATGCAAATAAGTTTATCTTTATGATAGCACCGATCATTACAGCTGCGACAGCCTTTATTGCTTTGGCTGCAGTACCTGTATTCCCAGACTTTACTATTCCTGAGTTTATTCCACTGCTTGGCGGTATATTTGTACCGTCTATCGCTGCAGATCTTAACATAGGTATCTTATTTGTTTTAGGGATGATGGCATCAGGGCTTTATGGTCCACTGTTAGCGGGTATGTCACAGGCAAATAAATGGGGTATCATAGGTGCAGCAAGAACAGCAGTGCAATTTTTGAGTTATGAGGTAGTAACAGGGCTTTCTATCTTGGCACCTATTATGCTTGTAGGTTCACTCTCATTTGTAGATTTTAACAATGCACAAGCAGGTGGTATAGGCTCTTGGCTTATATGGCAACAACCAGTCGCTTTTGTTCTCTTCCTCATCGCAGGATTTGCAGAGACAAACAGAACACCGTTTGACCTCCTTGAGCATGAAGCAGAGGTTGTCTCAGGATATGCAACAGAGTATTCAGGGATGAGATGGGGGATGTTCTTCATCGGTGAGTATGCCAACATGATCACTATCTCTATTATTGCAGCGATTGTGTTTCTAGGTGGATACAGTGAAGGTGCGTTTGGCTGGCTTACCATTATCTTAAAAGTTGGATTCTTCTTCTTCTTTATGTTGTGGGTAAGAGCCGCATGGCCGCATGTAAGACCAGATCAGTTGATGTGGTTGTGTTGGAAAGTGTTAATGCCAATTGCTGTAATCAATGTGGTGATTACAGGTTTTGTGATAATGGTCTAAGGAGTAGATATGGGTTTAGAACAGTTTAAAAATAGAAATGTAGGAACGCAAAACTACACTATGCTTGATTTGGAACATACTCCTGCAAGTGGTTGGGGTAAGTTTAAGCGTGTTATAAGAATAACCTTAAAAGGAGAACTCTTTGTAGGTTTATGGGTGACAATGAGAGCTATGCTTAAGGCACTATTCCAAGATGATATGCATACAGTAAAGTATCCACTGGAAAAACTCCCTATCTCTCCAAGATATAGAGCAATCCATGATATGCTGAGACTGCTTGAGAGTGGACACTATAGATGTATTGGGTGTGGACTTTGTGAAAAGATTTGTATCTCTAACTGTATCTCTATGGATACACGATATGATGAAAATCAACGAAAAGAGGTGAGTGAATATACCATTAACTTTGGTCGTTGTATCTTCTGTGGATATTGTGCAGAGGTGTGTCCAGAGCTTGCTATTGTGCATGGAGGACGTTATGAGAATGCTTCTGAACAGAGAGCAGGTTTCTCACTCTTTGAGGATATGTTAACGCCGATTGATAAGCTTAACTTACAGCAAGAGTATGATGGATTTGGTGCAGTATCATCAAATGCAGATGAGAATATCAAAAAAACGCCATTGGCGTACTAAGGAGGAGATGGATATGTTGGAAAACTTTATGGCATCTTTAATGACTGTAGAAGGATTTGCTTTTTATCTCTTCTCACTTTTAACGATTGTACTTTTTGGTATTACGGTACTAAGTAAAAATGTGCTCTATTCGATGACAGCACTTGCATCAGGTATGGTACTTATCTCAGGATTTTTCTTTATCTTGGGTGCAGATTTCTTAGGTGTAGTGCAACTTATCGTCTATGTAGGTGCGGTGATGGCTCTCTATTCATTTGCAATGATGTTCTTTGATACAACAAGAGATATCAAAGAGAAAAATAGCAATCCGGGTTTAGTATTTTTACTGGGTGGTTTGAGTGCATTGATGTTGGTATTGATATTTGCTGCACCGATCCATAGTGATACAATTTCAGCACTCTATCCTATGCATGAAGGTGTAGGTAATGCACAGGATGTGGGTATTGTTCTTTTCACAAAATACCTTATACCATTTGAAGTAGCAGCAGTAATGCTACTTGTAGCGATGATTGCAGGGATTATCCTTGCAGGTAAAAAAATGGATCAAAGTCTCACCGAAGATATGGATGCAGATGATGAAATCTTGACACAAAAGGATGACAAATGATAGGACTATCCCACTACCTTATCGTTTCAGCTCTACTATTCTCCATAGGTTTAGTAGGAGTTCTGCGAAGAAGAAATCTTTTGATGCTTTTCTTTGCAACAGAGGTTATGCTCAATGCCGTAAATATTGCATTTGCAGCTATCTCACACTATTATAATGATCTTACAGGACAAATGTTTGCATTCTTTATTATCGCTATTGCAGCGAGTGAAGTGGCAGTTGGACTTGGTCTATTGATAGTTCTATACAAAAAACATGGAACGCTTGATTTGGATAATCTGGCAAGTATGAAGGGGTAATGATGGAAAATTTAGTATATATAGCACTCTTTGCACCACTTGCATCTTCACTCTTTGCGGCACTCTTTGGAATGAGCCCTAGAGCAACATTTGTAGGTATTGTAGCCTCAGTATTGCTCTTTATCTCATTTATCTCAGCATCAACATTGGCTTATCATATCTATACAACAGATACAGCTATACATGTTACTATGATGGATTGGATTAGTGCAGGAGATATTCATATTCCATTTGGATTTGTTGTTGATCAGGTCTCTGTAACTATGATGACAGTAGTAACTTTAGTCTCTACAGTTGTTCATGTCTATTCTATAGGGTATATGGATCACGACAAGAGTTTTAACCGATTCTTCTCCTATCTTTCAGCATTCGTTTTCTCTATGATGATACTTGTTATGAGTGATAACTTTGCCGGTCTCTTTATAGGTTGGGAGGGTGTTGGTGTCTGCTCATGGCTACTAATTGGTTTTTGGTATCATAAAGAGGATAAAACAAGAGAAGAGAACCCTTCCATCTCTCCATCATGGGCAGCAAATGAAGCATTTATTTTGAACCGTATTGCTGACCTTGGTATGTTGGTGGGTATATTTATTATCTATTGGAACACAGGGTCACTACAGTATGATGCTGTATTTGTAGCACTTCCTCACCTTAGTGATGCTATCTTGACTACAGCCGCACTTGCACTCTTTATTGGTGCAATGGGTAAATCAGCACAATTCCCACTCCACACATGGCTTACAGATGCGATGGAGGGACCTACACCTGTTTCAGCACTTATTCATGCCGCAACAATGGTAACTGCCGGAGTCTTTTTGGTCATTAGAGCAAATCCTCTTTTTAGTATGACTCCAGAGGTTAGCTACTTTATTGCATCACTTGGAACATTTGTAGCATTCTTTGCAGCCTCTATGGCACTGGTCAACAGAGACTTAAAGAGAATTATTGCATTCTCTACACTCTCTCAACTAGGATATATGTTTGCGGCCGCTGGTCTTGGTGCATACTGGATAGCACTCTTCCACCTTGGGGCACACGCATTCTTTAAAGCGCTTCTCTTCTTGGGTGCAGGTAACGTAATGCATGCTATGCATGATGAGCTTGATATATTTAAGATGGGTGGACTGAAAAAGGTGATGAACTGGACATATATCTATATGGGATTAGCATCACTTGCACTTGCTGGTATCCCTATCTTTGCAGGTTTCTTCTCAAAAGATGCCATTATAGAGACAGCATTTAATGAGGGAACCTATATCCTTTGGGCTATTTTGGTTATTACTGCTGGTATGACAGCATTCTACAGCTTTAGACAGGTATTCTTAACATTCCTTGGGGATGAGAGATATAAAGCATTCAATATTCATCCGCATGAGATGTATAAATTTGTGCTTATTGCTATGTCTCCATTGGCACTCTTGGCAGTATTTGCCGGATTTGGTATGGGATCTTTTGAGCACTTTGTAACAAAACTCTTACCAGAGTATCATATGAGTGAGCATACACACCACTTAGCATTTATTTTAGGAGTGGTTGTTCTTCTCTTTGCTGTAGGTGGAATTGTATTGGCATATAAAAAGTATGGTAAAGGGCTTAAGAGAGATGAGAAAGTAGAGAGTAATTTTCTCTATAAGTTACTTGCAAATCAATATTACATTCCAAATTTATATGAAGAGTGTATCTCAAAGCCTTACATGATGATCTCTGAGAAGATGTGGAAAGAGGTAGATATGACAATAGTAGATAAGACAGTCGATAGTATTGCTGGATTCTTCTACAAGAGTGGTGATAAAGCTAGAGGGATGCAGACAGGTAACCTTTCAAATTATCTAAACTGGATGGCTGTAGGTGGAGTAATCCTTCTGATTATAGCAGTTATCTCAGCGTCGTTCGTGTAAGGGAGTAGGTAGATGGAAAATATTTTAAGTATATTGGTATTCTTCCCGGCAATCGCAGCATTGCTAGGGTTTGTAGTAGACAAGAATAGTGCAAGAGCGTATGGTATTACAGTAGCTGCCATTGAGTTTGCACTCTCATTATGGTTATGGTTCAGTTTTGATACGAATAATGCAGGTATGCAGTTTGTTGAGATGATTCCTCTGATTCCAGATTTTGGTGTCAGTTACTATCTTGGGGTAGATGGTATTTCACTCTTCATTATTATTATGGCAACACTTATGACACTTATTGGTATGGTGAGTATGAGTATTACTGAGAATGTGAAGAATATGATCATTACACTCCTTTTTCTTGAGATGACAATGGTAGGTGTATTTGTGGCACTTGATGCAATTATCTTCTACCTCTTCTGGGAGCTTTCACTTGTTCCGATGCTCTATATCATCGGTGCATGGGGCGGGCCTCTTAGAGTCTATGCATCGATCAAGTTCTTCCTCTATACCTTTGCAGGATCACTTATCATGCTTGTAGGTATGCTTTTTGTAGCATATGTATACCATAACCTTACAGGTGTTTGGAGTTTCGCGATTACAGATTGGTATGCATTGGTTCTCCCTGTTGATTATCAGTTGTGGCTCTTTGTAGCATTCTTTATAGGATTTGCCATTAAAGTACCAATGTTTCCGTTCCATACATGGTTGCCTTATGCACACGGTCAGGCACCAACAATCGGTTCTGTGATACTTGCAGCAGTCTTGCTTAAGATGGGTACATACGGATTTGTAAGATTTTCACTACCTATGTTCCCAGATGCTTCTGTGATGGCGATCACGCCTATCGCTGTGATCTCGATTATTATGATCATCTATACAGCTATGGTTGCCTATGCACAAAAAGATATGAAGCAGGTAATAGCATACTCTTCTGTTTCACATATGGGTATCATTATGGTTGGTATCTTTGCTATGAATGCAGAGGGTATTAGCGGTTCTGTCTTTCAAATGCTCTCACACGGTATTGTATCGGGAGCTCTATTTATGTTGGTAGGTGTTATTTATGATAGAAGACATACCAAAATGATGGATGAATTTGGCGGACTGGCTTCAGTGATGCCAAAATACGCTGTTATCTTTGGTATCATGCTCATGGCAGCAGTAGGACTTCCTCTTACTATAGGTTTTGTAGGTGAGTTCCTTGTGCTTCTTGGTTTCTATCAGGTATCACCTGTAATGACTATTTTGGCAGGAACATCTATTATTGTTGGAGCTGTCTATATGCTCTCACTCTTCAAGAAGAGCTTCTTTGGACCGGTAACAAATGAAGCAAACAAAACACTCAAAGATCTTAACGCTAAAGAGACATGGTCACTTATCCCATTGGTTGCAATCGTTATATGGCTAGGTATCTATCCTAAACCGGTATTGGAGCCTATCGATAACTCTGTTAAAGCGATGTTAAGCTTTATGGATGAGAAGGCGATTACGCAAGAGGCAAAAGATATGATCAATGTGGCGAAGTCAACCAGGGAGGTGAAGTAATGTTACAACCTATTAACGTAAGTTTAGAGAGTCTCAATCTCATTACACTTGCACCTATGCTTATAGCAATTGCAGGTGGTTTAATTATTTTATGTATTGACTTATTTAAAGATACGCTTCACAAGTCTCTTTATGTAATGTTGACACTTTTGGTGTTATTTATTGACTTTGGTACTGTATTGGGTCTAAATGTCAATGAACGAGGTTTTTTTGATGTGATGCTTATAGATGGTATCTCTATTGTTTCTCAATTGATGATTATTGCAGGTTCAATGCTCTTTATACCTCTTGCACTGACATCAAAGAGATTCCATGAGTACTCTTATCCTGAGTTCTTTGCACTCTTCTTGTTTATGATTGCAGGGTTCCAGTTTATGGTAGCTACAGATAACCTTATCCTTATTTTTGTAGGGATTGAGACAGCTTCACTTGCACTCTATACACTTATTGCACTTCACAATAGAGCAAACTCTTATGAGGCTACTGTGAAGTATTTTACTATGGGTGCACTTGCAGCAACTTTCTATGCGATGGGTTCAGCAGTTCTATATGGACTTACAGGTTCAGTAGAGCTATATCAGATAGGAGAGGTACTTGCTACACGTCTCAATGAGACAGGATTGATGGTTGCCATCTTTGGTGGTTCGGTGCTACTACTTGTGGCATTTGCATTTAAACTCTCACTATTTCCATTCCATACATGGGCACCAGATGTCTATGAGGGTGCATCAGCACCACTTGCAGGGTACATGTCAGTTGTACCTAAGATAGCCGCATTTGTTGTCTCTATCAGAATCTTTGGTATGTATATTGACCTTGGTCTTGAGTGGGTAAGATGGGCAATTCTCATCCTTGCAGTATTAACAATGACACTTGCAAATATTATGGCACTAGTGCAAGAGGATGTAAAGCGTATGCTTGCATACTCATCTATATCACATGCAGGTTTTATCATCGCAGCATTGGCACTTGGTACAACAGAAGGGACAACAAGTATCTTCCTTTACTATGCACTCTTTATGTTCACTAACCTTGGGGCATTTTCTATGTTATGGATCTCTCGTCACAAAAACAGAAGATTTAATGCAAGATATGACCACCCTTATGAAAAGTTTGCAGGACTTATCAATATCATGCCAATGGGTGCTGTGATTATGGGTATCTTTATGCTCTCACTTGCAGGTGTACCACCATTTTCAGTATTTTGGGGTAAAATCTATGTAATGCAAGCCGCAGTTAATGCTGGGTATGTATGGTTGGCAATTGTTATGGGATTAAACTCTGCTGTTGCGGCCTACTACTACCTTAAACTGATTGTCTATATGTTCCTAAAAGAGCCGGTAAAAGATGTAGATACAGTCTATTATAACATCTCAAAACCATTGATGGCGATGATTGGTTTAGCAACTGTTACAACAGTAGCCGCTGTGTTCTATATTCAACCACTTATCTCTTATCTATACTATATGATAAGTGCAAGCGGGTATTAAAATATTATAGGTAGGCATCTTTGCCTATCTAATAATCTCTCTTAACTCCTCTATACTCCCTCTCTTTACATCTTTAAATTGTGAATTGTTAAATGTAGTCTGCCTTTTGGCAAGTTTGGCTGTATTGGTTATAATCTTCTCTATAAGTATCTCTTTGCTATATATACCATCAAGATAGGCTAGAGTCTCCTTTACCCCTATGGCTTTCATAGCGTTTGGTTTTCGGCTATATTTTTTCTCTAGCCTACATATTTCATCAATTAGTCCACTCTCTATCATCAGATTGGTGCGTAAAGCTATACGCTCTCTTAGTTTGACTCTATCTATATCTATCTGATAGATAGGAAGTGGTGCTGTGATAGTCGGTTTTGGAGGAAACTCTCTAAAATATTCTGTAGGTGTTAGAGATGTCTCAATATAGAGTTGTAGAGCTTTCTCTATACGGTATCTATCTGTTGGTGCAATATTTGATATATAGGTTGGGTCTAACCCCTTTAACCACTTATAACTCTCTTTTAGATTTTTTAGATACTCATTTGTTCTCTCTCTACTCTTTTGAGAGATAGGTGGAAGTTGGCTAATCCCATCTATAAGCATCTTCAGGTAAAAGCTTGTTCCTCCTACTATAATAAGATTTTTTTTCTCTTGCAGACACTGTGCATAGACTGTATGGTATAAATCTATAAAGGTAGTTACATCAAACTCCTCATCTGGATAGAGATAGTCTATACCAAAATGTTCAACTCCATCACGCTCTTTTAGTGTAGGTTTGGCTGAAACAATATCCATCTCTTTATAGATGGCAAGAGAGTCAAGAGAGAGGATATATCCATCTATTCTCTTAGCTATCTCTATAGAGAGTGCTGTTTTCCCGGATGCAGTTGGACCTATGAGGGCTAATTGTCTAATCTTTTCTCTTTTTTCATTCATAAGTGTAATCATATCATAACCCCAAAAAGGGTAAAATGTGGTAAATGATTTAGAGGTATGATATGAATTTATTTGACAAAGATGACCGCTTTAACCTCGCTAACCTTGTGACATTTACAAATATCGCTTTAGGGGTAGTAGCTATCTATTTCATAGTTAAAGGTGATTTCTTTACTGCTATTATTTTAGCATGGATTGCCGGAGCTTGTGATATAGCAGATGGTAAAATAGCAAGAAAATACAATCTCTCTACAGAGTTTGGAGTTCAACTTGATAGTTTTGCTGATTTTCTCTCCTTTGTAGTGATGCCATCATTTTTACTCTTTTACTCATTAGGGTCCGGAATTGCTTCAGGATTACAAGAGATATTTATAGGTGCAGTGTTTATCATCTATATTATTATGGGACTAAGAAGGCTAGTTGAGTTCAATCTTAAAGCAGATGCAGGAAAAGTTGAGAAGTACTTTGAAGGGGTACCGACACCTCTTGGTGCCATCTTGCTATGGGTACTCTATCTTATCTATAGTTATGGTGTGGTAGAGAATGTCTATCTAATTACACTTTTAGTAGCAGTGATTGCTTGGTCATTAAATAGTAAATTGAAGATTCCACATCCATGAATAGTGAAGAGTGAAGAGGGAAGAGGGAAGAGGGAAGAGGGAAGAGGGAAGAGGGAATAGTGAATAGTGAAGAGTTAAAAAAGAGTTATATACTTGAAAAAATATCTGATTTTTCAGAGTTGGTGATGTTTAAGCATTCAGTCTTTTCTTTACCATTTATCTTTATAGCTATGTTAGTGGCTGCCAATGGCTGGTTTGGATGGAAATTACTGCTTTTAGGGACATTAGCTGCCATATCTGCACGAAATTTTGCAATGGGTGTTAACCGTTATCTCGATAGAGATATTGATGCACTCAATCCACGCACAAAGGGACGACCCTCTGTAGATGGTAGAATATCAAATGCTCAAATGTTACTATTTATAGTAGTAAATGCTCTACTATTTATAGGAGTGGCATACTTTATCAACAGATTGGCACTTCAACTCTCTGTACCTATCTTGCTTATTTTGGCAACATACACACTCTTTAAGCGTTTCTCTGCATTAGCACATCTTATATTGGGGGTAAGTTTAGCTCTTGCACCTATTGCCGGAGTTGTTGCTGTATCTGGTGAAATCACTGCATGGTCACTCTATCTTGCACTGGGTGTAATGTTTTGGGTTGCCGGTTTTGACCTACTTTACTCTTTGCAAGATATAGCATTTGATAGAGAGCATGGATTACACTCAATCCCCTCTAAGCTTGGAGCAAAAAGGACAATGTGGATTGCTGGAGTGTTTCACCTTTTTACTATACTCCTATGGATAAAGTTTATAGTTAGTGCCAATCTTGGATTGTGGGCAGAGTTGGCAGTGCTATTTTCTGCTTTGATGTTAGCTTATGAACACTACATTGTCAATAAAGATTTTACAAAAATAGATAGAGCTTTTTTTACAGTAAATGGATATTTAGGATTTATATTTCTTATATTGATTATTATAGAGGTTGTTTAAATAATAAAAAGGGTTACTATGATTCATAGTAGTTGGCAGAGTATTGTTTTGGACTCTTATCAAAAGTTAGATAGTGATTATCGCATATTTCTTGAGACAAACAGAGACTACTTTCCATCTCAAGATGACTACTTTAACGCCTTTAAAACTCTTCCTAAAGAGAGAGTAAGATATATTCTCTTTGGACAAGACCCTTACCCTAGAAGAGAGAGTGCTAAAGGGTATGCTTTTATAGATGCAAAAGTTGGTAACATTTTTTCTGATAGAGGATTGAGCAAAGAGGTAAACCGTGCTACAAGTTTGCGTAATTTTGTAAAAATGGCACTCTTGGCAAGAGGTGATTTGCAAAAAGAAGATACTTCTCAAGAGGCTATTGCCAAAGTAGATAAACAAAAACTCATCATCTCCATAGATGAACTGCGAATAAATTTTGAAAAAAATGGTGTTTTACTGCTAAATACAGCATTGGTCTTTACAGATAAAAAAAGTTCCCAAAAACATATCAGGGCATGGCATCCTTTTATAGAAAACCTTTTACTCTCTTTAGAGGAGGAAGCCCCCAAACTCATCCTCTTTGGTACACATGCCAAAGAGCTTAAAAAGAGACTTCCTTTAGAAAATTTTAAAAGCATAGAGCTAGAACACCCCTATAACCATACATTTATCTCAAATGAAAAAGCGTTAAATTTGTTTAGAAGCATGAATTTACTTGCAAAATAAAGTAAATTCTGCTACAATTGCGACTCCTAAATATCGCTACTACTACAGTGCACCCATAGCTTAGCTGGATAGAGCATCGGTTTGCGGTACCGAAGGTCACAAGTTCGAATCTTGTTGGGTGTACCATGAGCCGTTGATCCGTCTAATAGCAGAAATGAGTCTATCCGTGAGTAGCACTTCTTTAAAACTTGTTCGCCCCAAAAGTGCTTTGTCTGTCCTATATTTGTTGTCATTTAAATCAAATTACCACTTCAACAATTATTTTTTCA
>CAZOBE010000005.1:0-20862 GCA_964578205.1 uncultured Sulfurovum sp.
CGGTGTCACGTACATGTTAATATAGCGACCCTCTTGATGGGCATCCTTTTCAAGGTTACCAATATCTTCAATCATCGGCCATACTCTTTTTAGAACCTCTATACCCCACTCCGGATTTGCCATCTCACGCCCTCTTAGGAATACACGCAACTTGACATGTTTTCCTTTCTCTAAGAACTCTCTAGCATGTTTTACTTTATATGCAATATCATTTTCAGCAATTTTACAAGAGAATTTAACCTCTTTTACTTCAATCTTTTTCTGATTTTTACGTGCCTCTTTCTTCTTCTTCTCTACCTCATACTTATGTTTACCATAATCCATCACTTTTGCAACAGGAGGCTTTGCATCAGGAGAGACAAGTACCAGGTCAAGTCCTTTCTCTTCAGCGATTTTCATCGCTTCAGCTCTAGAGATGATGCCAAATTGTTCTCCATCATCACCTAGCACCCTAAGCTCATTTGCTCTAATTGCATCATTCATAATGACATCATCAGCTTTTTTTCTACCTCTGTTTCTATCGTTTTGTCTACTCAAATTTTACCTTCTTGAAGTTGTTGTGTTAATTTTACCATAAATTCGTCTTGTGTAAGATTATACTGCTCTTTGGCTCTTCTGTCACGTATAGCCACTGTTTTGTTTGTCACCTCTTCATCGCCTAGTACCACTACATAAGGGACTCTTTGCTTTTCAGCTGTTCTGATTCGTTTGTTTAGAGAGTCATTTTTATCATACACTTCAGCATCTATCCCCTCTAACATAAGCGCTCTCTTAAGCGATTTGGCATAATCGACATGAGAATTGGAGATAGGAACAAAGATGACTTGTGTCGGTGCGAGGAAGAATGGGAACTCTCCGGCAAAGTGCTCTGTCAAGATAGCGATGAAACGCTCAAATGAACCAAGAATCGCTCTGTGTATCATCACTGGACGTCTGCGCGTATTATCTTCAGCCACATACTCCACTTCAAATCTCTCTGGCAGGTTAAAGTCCACCTGGATGGTGCCACACTGCCATTTACGACCAAGTGCATCGGTGATCTTCACATCTATTTTAGGACCGTAGAATGCACCGCCACCCTCATCTATCGTGTATGGCAGATTATTTTCACTCAGTGCATCTTTAAGCCCTTGTGTTGCCAACTCCCATACTTCATCTTCACCAATGGCTTTTTCCGGTTTAGTCGCTACTTCCATAGTGTAGTCAAAGCCAAAAAGTTTCATGACAGAATCAACAAATTCAACCACTTCAATCACTTCAGAGCTTATCTGTTCAGGGGTACAAAAGATATGTGCATCATCTTGCGTGAACTCTCTTACACGAAGCAGTCCGTGAAGCACTCCTGACTTCTCATGTCTATGTACTACACCATACTCATAATACTTTACCGGCAAGTCACGATAACTCTTTTGTGTCTGCTTAAATATCTGAATATGCCCGATGCAGTTCATCGGCTTAATGCCATACTCTTGCTCATCGATATTTGTAAGATACATATTTTCACCATAACAGGCATAGTGTCCTGATGTTCTCCACATATCTGATTTGAGTATCTCCGGCCCACGCACCGGCTCATAGCCACGTACTCTATGTGCTTTATGGAGGATCTCTTCTAGTTTTGCTCTCAGTCTTGCACCTTTTGGCATCCAAAACGGCAGTCCGGCTCCTGACTCTTCATTGAACATAAAGAGCTCCATCTCTGTACCAAGTTTACGGTGATCTCTCTTTTTCGCCTCTTCAAGCATTGTCATATGTGCTTTAAGTGACTCTTTGTCTGCAAAGGCTACACCATATATACGGGTAAGCATCTCGGCACTCTCATCACCGCCAAGGTATGCACCTGCAACACGGGTAAGCTTGAAGTTGTTCAAGAATCTAAGTGATGGAACGTGAGGTCCCCGACAGAGATCTTCAAAATCACCCTGCTTATAAACAGAGACCATCTCATCTGGGATACGGGAGAGTACAGCTTGCTTAAGGTCATCATTTGCAAACTTTTCAACTGCTTGGGCTTTACTTATCTCATACTTTTCTATCTTATATTTTTTCTTGATGAGCTCTTTCATCTTCTTTTCGATCTTTTTTAGATCCTCTTCACCTATCTTCTCATCAACTCTAAAATCATAATAGAACCCCTCATCTACTACAGGTCCTACAAAGAACTGGGAGTTAGGATAGAGCTCTGTAATAGCCTGAGCCATAAGATGTGCTGTAGAGTGACGGATGATCTCTAGTGCTTTTTCACTGTTATCATACTCTATTGGAGTCGCTTCGCAGGAGTCTCCTGCTGTCTGTGTATCTATGATATTGCCTTGGTCATCTAAGTAACCGATAAGATTTTCGTTCAAAATAAACCTTTTACTCTGTTGTGATTTTATAAAATTATGTTAAAAGTTTATGATATTATAGCTAAAAGTTAAGTAGAAGTGAATTAATAATGGTGATCACGATTGGACTTGAACCAACGACCCCTACCATGTCAAGGTAGTGCTCTACCAACTGAGCTACGCGATCACGATCAAATTGTAGAGTGAAATTATAGCCAAAAAAACTTTAATCTTTGTCAAATCAGAGTCTCAGCTACAAAAGTTTTTGTCACTTTCCCCCCAAAACGGTACACACCCTCTTCATAGCTTATATAGAGTTCATCTCCGCTGGCAGGATGGACTTTTATCTGATTGGGTACTTTTTCCTCTTTATGATTACGAATAAAACATGCCACCATCCCTGTACCACATGCCAGAGTCTCATCTTCTACACCGCGTTCATAGGTACGCACATACATTGTATCACCATCTACTCTACAGATATTGACATTACAGTTGTATATATGTCGCAACGCTCTTGCCTGTTCTATGTCAAAAGTATCAATATTGTCACGCACAACTACCAAATGCGGTACACCAGAATCTATAAGCCACCACTTCTCGCCATACTCTTTTATATCATCTCTGATGATCTTAGGCTCTACCATATCACTTACAACATATAGTCCATTTATAGTTGCCCTTATTACTCCGGCACCAGTTAAAAACTCAGCTCTATTATCTTTGGAGATACCCTTTTCATGTGCAAAGTGTGCCGCACATCTTGAAGCATTTCCACACATATTGGCACGACTTCCGTCAGAGTTGTAAAACTCCCACTCAAAATCATACTTTGGATGTGGTAATAAAACAACCATTCCATCTGCACCTACACCGTTTTGTCTATGACACAATTTTCTTGCAAGTTCAGACCTGTCTGCTCTCTCTTGTGCTACAAACATGATAAAGTCATTGCCATTCCCCGAATACTTAGTTACAATCATGAAAAATCCTTTAAAATCTCTTCCTTCACCCGTTCACACTCATATTGAAGCTGTTTTAAATCACCCGAATTATCTATAAGATATGTAGCTCTCTTTCGCTTCTCTTCAATATCCATCTGTGCTTCTATACGCTTAAGAGCCTCTTTTTTACTATATCCATCTCTTTGTATTAGTCTTTGCAACTGTTGCTCTTTTGTAGTATAGACAACTAAAGAGCTCTCTATAGGGTAGCGTCCCCCCTCAAAGAAGAGGGGGATATCGATAATATAGGGCTTTTGAAATCTCTCTTGCTCTATGGCTTGTCGCTCTATCTCATTATAGATAAGCGGATGAAGCAGAGCCTCAAGCGCTTTACGTTTGAGAGGGTCACTAAAGACTATAGTGCCTAAAGCTTTTCTATCTACTTTATGATCTTTCACCAGACTCTTACCAAACATCTCTGCGATCTTTGGATGCTCTCTATCTAAGATTTGATGAGCTATCTTATCTGCATCTATAAAACGAAAACCATATAGAGAGAGGATAATAGTTGCAGAGCTTTTCCCTGTAGCAATCCCTCCGGTCAATGCAATAGCGTACTTAAATGCCATATTAAAACTTAATCAGCCCTGAGAATCTTTTTTTACTCACCGTTGGCACATGGAATATTCCAATAGCAATATCTGAGTTATAGTAGTTCATTCCCTCTGTAAGATCAGCTCTTTGCAGGTTGATATCTGCAGTTGGATGATACGCTTTACTTGCCAATATAAGATTTTTGGCTACCAGGTGGCCATCTGTCTCAAGTGCCTCATAACGGTAAGGCATCACTACTTTAAAAAGTTCGCCTATCGTTTTCAATTCAGCTTCGAATGCCTCTTCTTCTGTAAGCATCGTACTTGCGACGGTAGCCACTACACCTGTATCATTCAAGACTTTGTTAAGCAAGCCCCAAAAGAGCCTGTCTGTTTTATAACTCTCATCTGCAATGAGTGCCACATCAAAATAGTTCTCTCTAAAACCTGCCATCTTATCTGAGATATCCTCGGTAATTACAATTACCTCTCGTAAATTTTTATGTTTATCTACCTCAGCCTTAAGCTTCTCATCACCACCCACAATCAAGATATGTTTAGGCTCTGCATGGGTACACATTGGTATGTGTACAAGCATTTCATCTTTAATATAATCTAAATTTTTCATCTATTCATCCTTACATAATAGGCTATCATTTTTTAATGATTGTAGCACAAAAGTATCTAAAAAAGGTTAAATAAGAGATTTTTTGTCTCAAATAACAGACTATGATTGTCTATGTTACCTTCAGCCTCTGTGGCTACGCTTTGCTCCAACCACTTCGGTTTCGACACTGTTTGCACATCTCTCACCATTTTCTTATGGATGTTAGTTGTATTTTGTCATAACCGTAGATATCGTTTCGAAACTGCAATACACCCTCATAATCTACCCACGAAGTAAGATAGACTACATCAACAGGTACTTGGTCATTTAAAGTAAAATGTCTTCTCTTTTTACCTTTCTTGACACTCCACCCCATAAATGAGGTGGATTCTTCCTCCATAGCCTAAATAGCTATTTTCAGGGAAGCATTTTAAGTCAGGTATGCCCTACCATAAATAGTAAAAATACAAATACCACAAATAAGATTACATGTAAAAATCCTTCAAGCACATTGGTTTCACCATCATTGAAGTTGACGATACTCACAAGGAGTGTCAAGCCCAACATCACCCCCTGAACCGGTGTAATAGCGAGTTTTAAATCCATATTTACATACTCTGTTACCAGAATTACTGCCGGAATAGTCAAAAGTATCGTTGCCAAAGAGGCACCCAAAGCGATATTAATAACAGTTTGCATACGGTTATCCAATGCTGCACGTACTGCAGTGATGAGTTCTGGAGCAGCAGAGATAATTGCAACACCTACCGCACCAATAGCAAGTGGCAGACCAAAAGTTTGCAGGGTGTTCCCCATAAAGAGTGCAAGTATCTCAGAGAGTACACCAATCGCTATAATCGATAAAATAAGATTTACAGAGTGGTACCATCCGTTAATCACTTCATACTCGCACACCTCATCATCTTTACACTCTTCATCTTCTGAATACTCTTTATATTCAAAAAAGTATCTGTGGGACTTAAGCTGGATACGTGTAAAAGTGATATAGAGCAAAATAAATATCACCACATTAAACAGCATATAATTATCGATATGTGCTGTATCAATAAAGTGTGGTATCACCATCGCTATCCCTATGGCAACAAGAAGCATAGAGAGGTAGGAGTTTGAGGAGTCTACATTGTAAGGCTGTTCCCCATACTTAATACCACCAATGATAGCTGCAAATCCTAAAAGTGCATTGATATCCAACATCACTGCTGCATAGATGGTATCTCTCGCCAAGACAGGGTTGTGTTCATGCATCATCATAATGACAATGATGATTATCTCTACTGCTACAGCAGAAATCGTCAAGATAAGTGTCCCGTAAGGCTCACCAAACTTTTCAGCCAACATCTCCGCATGGTGTGCAACACTCATTGCAGCATAGATAATCACGACAAATAAAATACCAAACCCAAACAGGTTTCCCATGGTAGTCTCTAGTAGAGTATGCTCAAAATAGCTTATGACAAAGTAGGTAATAATAGATAGAAAAAGGCTATACTCTTTTAATAGATACATTGATTTGAACCTCTTTAAAATACTACTTCTGCGTTCCATCTAAAACAGGAACAAACCGGCACTGCTCTATAGCCTCAGAGGTAATTCTCCCATTTCTCTTATGGAAACGGGTAATAAGATGATAATTCTCTCTCTTCTCAATCGGTGCAAGCAGAATACCACCTTCGGCTAACTGTTCAAAGAGTACAGAGGGAATCTCTTTAGCAGTAGCAGAAAACAAGATACGCTCAAAAGGTGCATACTGTTTCCATCCTCTCTGCCCATCATCAAAACGTGTGAAGATGTTGTGTATCTCCAAGTCAGAAAAACGACCTTTTGCCTCCTTGAGAAGCTCATCTATACGTTCTATGGTAAAAACACGACGGCAGATCTTGCTCAGTATGGCTGCCTGGTATCCGCTTCCACAGCCTATCTCCAACACAGAGTCCACACCCTCAAGCTCTAAATGTTGTGTCATCTTTGCCACTGTTAAAGGTGATGATATCCACTGACTTGCTGCCAACGGAAGTGCATCAAGCTGATAAGAGAGGTGTTTAAATCCATTTGGAACAAATAGCTCTCTATCAATAGATAAAAATGCCTCTTTTACATGTCTATCTAGTATAAAATATTTTTCAATCTCTTCTACAAGATTTTGTAGTTGCCTCACTCTTGTCATATATTCTCTTCCCCAAAAGTTATTAGAGATTTTATCTAAAATGTGATTAAGGACATTTAATCCATCACAATATAACGCCGTATCTTCTTAATCTGTCTAAAATCCACGACACCTTCTATAGAGACTTTCGTATCATCCTGTATGAGATCCCCATTTGGAGAGATAATCGCAGAGGAGCTTGCCATATCACTATCAGAACTATTGGATACTATCACATAACACTGATTCATCACTGCTAATGCCTGTGAGAGTATCTCAAGGTGCTTTTTACGTGCCAATCCCCATCTTGCCGGCAGGAGTACTACATCAGCACCCTCTATCTGCTTCCATAACTCTTTAAATCGCAACTCAAAACAGATCAGCAGTGCATACTTTACACCATCTATCTCAAAAGGCACTATCTTTTTCTTTTTCCCTGCACGCAAATAGAGGTCTTCATCTCCTAATTTAAAGAGTTTTACTTTATTTTGTCTATGTACTACTTTATGTTTGTGTATCACCACTGCCTGATTGATAAAATCATCACCATCTTTAAGAATAAGTGTTAACACCACTATCTGTTTATCTACCTCTTTTTTAACTATTTTCAATGCTTTGGCTGAAAACTTTGCCACTGTAGAGATATGCTCATAATCATAGGCTGTAAGATAGACTTCAGGTACTATGATAAGATCTTTATCCTGATGCTCTTTCAGCAATCTAAGAAGTATATCAAGATTCTCCTGATATCGTTTTTGACTAGGAAGTTGCAGAGAGACAACTTTTTTATTTTTAGATATTTTCATTTTACAAGCACCTAAAAGTCATCTAAATCGAGACTTCCTTTTGAGTAGTTTGTTACATTCCCCTCAAAGAAGTTTGTCTTTTGGTCATTAAATTTAGAAAAGTTATCTACCCACTTAATAGGATGTTCAACATTATATATCTTCTCCAAACCAACAGTATGAAGTCTTGTATCTGCAAGGTACTGGATATACTGCTCAATAATCTTATCTGTAAGTCCCAGAATCTGCCCTTGTGTAATATATGCACCCCATTCACTTTCCAGTTTTACCGCATCTTCAAACATTTGATAGACTTCATCTATGAGTTCTTCTGTAAAGAGTTCGGGTCTCTCTTTTTTTGTTGTATTGATCATATTTTGGAAAAGCAAAAGGTGTGTAACTTCATCTCTTTGGATAAATCTTATCATCTGTGCAGAGCCTAGCATCTTGTCTGAGCGTGCCAATGTGTAGATATAGGTAAATCCGCTATAGAAGTAGATACCTTCCAAAATCTGATTTGCAAACATCGCTTTGACAATATTGTGGTCTGTTGGATTTTCTGTAAGCTCTTCATAGACTTTGGCTATGGCATCATTTTTGGATTTGAGCCTCATATCTCTTCTCCAAAGATCATATATCTCATCTGAGTTTGTAGAGATACTGTCTACCATTACAGCATAACTTTGAGAGTGCAGAGCCTCTTCAAATGCCTGTCTTACCAAGATGAGGTTGACTTCTGGTGAAGTGATAAATGGGTTTAGATTATCTATAATATTGTTAGTTTGAAGAGAATCCATAAAGATAAGCTGTGCGAGTACTTTATCGTAGGCTGACTTCTCTGCATCTGTGAGATTTTTATAGTCATTTACATCTCTTGTCATATCAACCTCTTTAGGGAACCATGTATTGTTAAGCATCATCTCCCAGAGATTATATGCCCATTGGTATTTGATGTCATTAAGTTCAAATATACCTGTGGGATTACCCCCAAAAATCTTACGCTCACTTGTTTTTTCCTGTGATTCAGGATTGTATATCTTTTTTCGTATCATCTCTATACCTTTATCATATTTCTATCATAATTTTTAAAATATTATACTCTTTTAGACTGATTTTTAACATTTTATAGCGTAAATCATCGCTATTTATGGTGGTGATATATTTTAACTTGACGAAAACCAAGTCAGATAAATTCTTGTTTCAAGAATAAACATAATGCAATAGAGACTACCGTTAAAGCCTTTTAATATCTAAATCATAATTTGGAGTTTCTAGGAAGTTCTGCCATTTATGGCTGGGTAGTTTACATGAAAGTGCAGAGTATCTAAAAAAGGGGGGGAGAGGGGGAGGAAGATACTCTGCGACTTTCATAAAAAAAGTATACTATTCCTATGTGTACTTACTGTGTACTAACAAATACTTAAAGATAAGAACAACAGTAGTCTACCACTGTTTTTACTTTTACCTGAAACTTACTGTTTGCAGGAACATTAAACGACTCACCGCCTTTAATAGTTTTCCATCTATCAGAATCTGGAAACCTGACAGCAAGCACCCTATTGACACCCCATACACTCTTGACTTCTATCTTCCACATCATTATTCGCCTCAGGTGATTGACTTCTTAGGTAGTAAGTTGACTTCAATCCAAATTTCCATGCATCCATATAGATGTCATTAAGGTATCTACCGCTTGCTTTATCGAGTGCAATGAAGATATTTAAACTTTGACCTTGGTCTATCCACTTTTGACGGATGGCACCTGCTTTGATGAGCACTCTTTGATCAAGCTCATAACTTGGGGTGTAGTAGTTCCAAGTATCTGGTGATAGATTTGGAACAACTACAGGAATGAGTCCTGAAAGATTCTCCTCAAACCACTTTCTCTTATAGACAGGCTCTATAGCTTGTGTAGTTCCTGTTAAGATAGAGATGGAGCTTGTTGGTGCTATAGCCATCAAGTACCCGTTTCTCATACCGTCTGCTTTCACTTTCTCTCTCAGCTCTGCCCAGTCATGACTGTAACCAAACAGTCCGCCTCTATCAACAAGTTTACATGCCTCTTCATTGGCTTTGTCAATAGGGAAGATACCTTTTGACCAGTCAGAACCTTCATATAGAGGGTAGCGCCCTTTCTCCAGAGCAAGATCACTAGAAGAGCGTATAGCATAGTAAGAGAGTGACTCCATAATCTCATCTATCTTAGTAAAGTGTTCACTACTCCCCCACTCTATCTTTGACTCTGCAAGCATCTGTGCCTCTCCCATAACACCAAGTCCAATAGCTCTTGACTTCTCATTTGTCTTTTTTACTTTTGCCAATGGATAGAAGTTAAGGTCAATCACATTATCAAGCATACGAATCGCTATAGGAACTACCCTTGCAATATCCTCTTTGGTATGGATCTTGGAGAGGTTGACAGAAGCGAGATTACATACAGCTGTATCACCATCACTCTTCTCTTTATCCACAATCCAGATCTGTTTACCATTTAAGCTGTCAAGTGCTGTTACCTTTTTAGCCGGCTTGGTTGTACCGTTGTCTACAGTAAGTATCTCATTCTCATAGTATGACTCTCTAGTCCCATCCTCAAAAGTAAACTGTATCTTATAACTGTTTGGGTTGGTATTTTGGAAGATCTCTGTACAAAGGTTGGAACTTCTAATCATTCCTACATGTTTATTTGGATTGGATCTATTGGCAGAGTCTTTAAATGTAAGGAATGGATTTCCTGTTTCAAAATAACTTCTTAGTATCTCTTTCCATAACCCTTTTGCCGAAACAACCTCTCTTGCAATCTTATCTTCAGACTTCTCCAACTCCTCATAGCGTTTTTCAAACTCCTCTCCGTATAGCTCTGTGAGTTCTGTCACTTCATAAGGGTCAAAGAGAGTCCATGTTGCATCCTCTTCTACACGCTTCATAAAGAGGTCATTGAGCCAGAGTGCAGGGAAGAGGTCATGTGCTCTACGACGCTCTTCTCCTGAATTTTTTTTCAAATCAATGAACTCTTTTACATCAATATGCCAAGGCTCTATATAGACTGCAATAGCCCCTTTTCGTGTACCAAGCTGGTCAACAGCAATAGCAACATCATTGGCAATCTTCAAGAAAGGAACAATTCCCCCTGCGGCATGTTTGTGCCCATCGATGTAAGAGCCCATACCACGAACCAGTGACCAGTCCCATCCTATACCACCACCAAATTTGGAGAGTAGTGCCATCTCTTTATAGCCGTCAAATATACCTTCGATATTATCCGGAGTGGAGCCGATGTAACATGAGCTGAGTTGATGCCTTGGTGTTCTTGCATTTGAGAGCGTAGGGGTTGCTGCCATTACCTCAAATTTACTGAGGATATCATAGAACTTTTTAGCCCAAGTTTGACAATCAAACTCATTTTGAGCCAAAAACATCGCTACACCCATAAAGAGCTGTTGAGGAAGCTCTATCGGTACACCATCTCTATCTTTAATAAGATATCTATCGTAAAGTGTTCGGATACCAAGATAGGTAAACTGTAAATCACGCTCAGGCCTGATGTAGTCATTGAGGTCATCAAGATCATACTTATCTTTAAGTCCAAGTACAATTCGCCTCTCTCTCTCTGCACGCTCAAAGTAGTCTCTAAGATGGTTATATCCGGTAAAGCCTGTTGCTTTATGGTAAATGTCATACAAAAAGAGTCTAGAAGCGACAAATGTCCAGTTGGGTCTATCTATATCAATCTTGTCTACTGCTGTTTTAATAAGTGTCTTTTGTATCTCTTCTGTACTTATCATGTCACGAAACTGTAGTTTGGCATCAACCTCCAGTTCACTCTGACTTACACCCTCCAACCCTTCTACTGAGGCTGATGTATATTTTTGAATCTTCGAGACATCCAGGGTCTCTACTCTTCCATTTCGCTTGACAACTCTAATCATTTTGGCTCCTACTCCACCCTCTTGTGCAGGGTGAAAAAATTAAGTGATTTTACTCAAATAAGTTAAAAATTATGTTAAATTTATACTCTATCTTAGGGAATATTTTTATAATAAAAAGTTATATTTAAAAGGGGTAGTTTTCATCTATCATTGTGGGCAAAAATGCCCACACACTCTTCTTACTTGAAGACTCTAGCAAAGATTTTATCTACATTTTTAGTGTAGTAGTCAAAATTAAAGCACTCTCTAATCTGCTCTTCAGAGAGAGACTCTCTTAACTCTTCATCAGCCAGAAGATACTGAAGATAGAGTGACTCCCCCTCTTTGTTTGTTGTAGGTTTCCCTTGTTGTATCTCTTCCCATACTCTCATGGCATTACGCTGTACGATCTTATAGGCATCTTCACGGCTTACACCTGCCTTTGGAAGCTCCAGTAAGACTCTTTGTGAAAAGACCAATCCACCTGTAAGGTTAAGGTTTTTCATCATATTTTCAGGCATTACTGTGAGATTTGAGATAACATTATTCATACGGTGCAACATAAAATCGGTTGTAATAAATGCATCTGGCAACCAAAATCTCTCTGTTGAAGAGTGGCTAATATCTCTCTCATGCCAAAGCGCTACATTCTCCATAGCAGGCGTTGCATAGGCACGGATAATTCTTGCAAGACCTGTGATATTTTCTGTCAAGATAGGGTTTCTTTTGTGTGGCATAGCAGAACTTCCCTTTTGCCCTTTGGCAAAGAACTCTTCACACTCATATACTTCAGTTCTCTGCCAGTGTCTAACCTGTACTGCAAACTTCTCAATACTGCTGGCAAGTAGTGCTAGTGCAGATGCCAATCTGGCATATCTGTCTCTTTGGATAACCTGGTTGGAGGCAGGTGCTGGCTTGAGTCCCAACTCTTCACATGCATACTCCTCAAGCTCCAGTGGGGCATGAGCAAAATTACCCATCGCTCCCGAAATTTGACCTACACGAATAACTTCCATCGTCTGCTCAAGGTTCTCAAGATGTCTTGCCATCTCATCGTACCAGACTGCAAGTACCAAACCAAAAGTGATAGGTTCACCATGGATACCATGGCTTCTTCCTACCATTAATGTCATCTTATGCTCATAGGCTCTTTTTTTGATAGACTCCATCATCATCTTCACATCAGCAATAATCAATTCAAGCGAAGAGGTCATCTGTAATGCTACGGCTGTATCTACAGTGTCTGAAGATGTCATACCATAGTGGAACCATCTGCTCTCCTCACCGAGTGTCTCAGCAACCGATGTAGTAAATGCTATAAGGTCATGTCTTGTCACTGCTTCAATCTCATCAATTCTCTCTACTGAGAATCCTGCATTATCTATAATCTTCTGAGCATCATCATCCGGGATAAGCCCCAATCTATTCCATGCTTTAACCACTGCTATCTCTACATCAAGCCAAGCTTGATATTTTGCCTGCATCGTCCACTTGCTGCTCATCTCTTTGCGTGCATATCTCTCTACCATTTTTTATCCCTTTGTCTCTTCACATTGTAACCCTCATTCTCATATTCTCTGCAAGAACAGATATATCAATACTATTTTTGGCTGAATGAACTCTTGTATCTATTCTCCTCACTCCGTTACGGAATCTCATCCTGTAAAGAGTGATATGAACGAGGAGTAAAACGTCAGATTTTTATGCTAAAATTCTACCCAAATAGCAGTTATAAGAAGGTGAAAAATGTCGAAGGTCACAAATGCCGTTTGTTAAAGAGAAGTTTACTGTCCCCAAAACCATGCCTGCATTTGTATTTATCATGCGTACCTTTGACTTCACACATGGACAGGCACAAAGAGTGATCGCAAAAGGACGACTGCTTATAGAAGGGGAGTCTATGTTTCTTCCGGGAAAAAAGATAGAGGGTGAAGTAGAGGTCGTTTACTTTAAACCCTCTTCTCAAGGCACAAGACCGCTCTTTCAAAACAGAGACTTTATCGTCTTTGAAAAACCATCAGGAATACTTGTTCACCCCAACACTATGGCTACCCCCTACTCCATGCTTGATGAGATACGACACCTCGCAGGAGATAACGCCAATGCCACACACCGCATAGACATGGAAACATCTGGGTTACTGCTTGCAAGTAAACATAAAAAAGCAGAATCCTATCTCAAAAATGCCTTTGAGATCAAAACCATTCAAAAGAGTTATCTTGCGTGGGTAGACGGTAAACTTACTAAACCATTTTCAGTAAACAGAGCAATTAAAGTCAACAATGACTACAGCCATACCAAACATAAGGTTTTGATAGATAATAGCGGAAAGAGTGCCCATACAGACTTCAAACCGCTCTATTATGATGAAACACTGGATGCTACACTGGTTGAGTGTTATCCTCTTACAGGAAGAACACACCAGATAAGAGTACATCTGTTTCACATGAAACATCCCATTTTGGGAGACCCTATTTACGGTACTGCTTTTGAAGCAAGCAATGCCTATCTTGACAAGATACTCTCAAAAGAGGAGCGTATGGTTCAAATGGGAGCAGGCAGGCTCATGCTTCATGCACAAAGCCTGGCATTTCACTATGGCTCTCGCTTTTATATAGAGAGTAAAAGCCATTTTAAAGAGATGAAAAGTTTAATTTGTCCAAAGGATCATAGACTATTTAACAGTTGATAAAATGCTCCTAACCTCAAAGAGCCTAAGATTATTTTTCATCCTCACTTCGTGAATCATAGATAAACCAACCCACACCAATTCCCACTACAAGTATAATAAACCCAAATAAAAATAAATCAACACTTGGCATTACAGCCCCCCTTTCAGTTCTTGTTCTCTAAGTTGTCCACAAGCTGCAGAGATATCCAACCCTTTGGATTCACGTATGGTACAGTGCAGACCTCTTTTAGTTAAATACTCTTGAAATGCTTGCATATCTTTTTGGCTTGGTCTTTTGAATTCTGTTCCCCCATAAGGGTTAAAATAGATCAAATTGACTTTAGCTTTAATACCATCAAGCAAACTCAAAAGTCTCTTTGCTGAAGCGATGTCATCATTGACATCTTTGATGACAAGATACTCAAACATCACTCTTTTTCTGTCATTGATAGGGAAGTTTTTCACAGCAGTAATAATAGACTCTATATTGTACGCCTTATTGATAGGCATAAGCTGTTGTCTGAGTTCATCATCTACAGCATGGAGTGATATGGCAAGATTGACACCTAGCTCCATTTTCCCTAGTTTTTCTATCTTTGAACTGAGTCCTGATGTTGAAATAGTTTGACGATGCGTAGCAATATCCATCCCGTCATGATCAGCAAAAATCTTTACAGATTTTACTACATTTTCAAGGTTATCAAGCGGTTCACCCATACCCATATATACAATGTTGACACGGCGGTTGGCATCAATGTCATTATCTTTTTTGATCATAAGAAGTTGGGAGACAATCTCACCAGGGGTGAGGTTTCGAATAAAACCGCCCTTTGCAGTCAAACAAAAGGCACACCCAACCTTACACCCTACCTGAGAGGAGATACATACCGTATAACGCTCCTGATGCTTTAGGGAGCCATCTTCATGATACTCTTTATCTCTCATCAAAAGAAGTACTGCTTCCACTGTATGTCCGTCATGCAGTTCAAAGAGATATTTACGGCTTCCATCTTGACTGTTTTGAACCATTACTGTTTTGAGTGGGCTAAGAGTATACTCCTCTTCAAGTTTCTCTCTCGTCTGCTTAGGAATATTTTTCATCTCTTCAAAACTGTTCACATACTTGTGATAGATCCAAGAGTAGATCTGTTTTGCTCTAAAAGAGGGTTTGATAACCTTACCCAACTCCTCTTTTGTTAAATCATGTATTATTTTTTTCATCTGCTTTCTTTTTGATTCATAGTTTAAAGGGAACCTCAAGGCTGATTTATGGATGGAGAGACATGTTTGCTACAGCATTATGCTGTGAGACCTTTAGCTCTCTTACGCATATATTCAGTTAATTTCGCCATCGCCTCTTTATGGTTGGCTATAAAAAATTGATGTGCATTTTTATCACAATAGTTTGTCACCACAAAAACACCGCCTGCAGGGATGCCAAACTCTTTTGCTACTTTGAGTACCGCATAAAACTCCATATTCTCCAAATGGATATTGTTTCCCAAATAGTATTTGGATAACTGCTTATCTGTAGTAATATAGTGGGAAGAGTTCACGAGCGTTTCACATGAAACATCATCTGCTGTTGAGACTACATTATCTATAGGGGTATAGGAACCACCTGAAAAAAAACTATTTTCTATGTTTGTCGCCGTACGAGACTCTATAATGTCAAATATCTTTTTTTGACCATACGAACCGGCAGTACCTACAAAAAGTATGAACTCAGGGGGGGTAAGCAAACAGATTCTCGTAAGGTTGATCGCAACATCTGTCATACCTATGCCAACAGGGGTTGCAAAATCAAAACTCTCTTTATCTCCTGCACAGATTATCATACTCTTTTCTCCATTCTATAATCTTACGGGAATACCATGTGATTTAAGATATCTTTTTAAATCCATGATATCTATCTCTCTAAAGTGAAAGATTGAAGCAGCCAACGCTGCATCTGCATGACCTAGGGTAAATGCCTCTTCTATATGTTTCATAGTTCCTGCGCCTCCACTTGCAATAATCGGGATATTGACCAGTTCACCTATTTTACGGTTGAGCTCATTGTCAAATCCTGCTTTGGTACCATCTGCATCCATAGAGGTAACAAGCAGCTCCCCTGCACCTCTGTCACATGCCTCTTTTGCCCATTCAAGTGCATCTATACCTGTATCATTGCGCCCTCCATGGGTAAAGACATGCCATTTATCCTCTGCCACTCTCTTGGCATCTATCGCCACAACGATACATTGTGATCCAAAACGCTTTGCACCCTCTTCAATGAATACCGGTCGTTTAATGGCAGCCGAGTTGACACTCACTTTATCACATCCTACATTCAGAAGGTTGTAAATATCTGAGAGTTGTCGTATTCCCCCACCTACAGTAAGAGGAATGAAAACCTCTTTTGCGACCTCTTTTACAACATCTACGATGGTGTCACGCCCTTCATGGCTCGCACCAATGTCTAAAAAAGTGATCTCATCTGCACCCTCTTCATTATAGCGTCTTGCTACTTCTACAGGGTCACCTGCATCACGTAAGCCAAGAAAATTAACCCCTTTTACCACTCTTCCGTTATTCACATCAAGACAAGGGATGATACGTTTAGCAAAATAATCCATCTAATTCTCCGTAAATTATGCTAAGATTATACAAAAATTATCCCAAATAGGGGATTAGCAAGGTAGATTATAGTATGATTCATGAAGATTTAGCCAATTTCGCAAATAAGAAATTTGGTCAAAACTTTCTTAAAGATGAGACATATATCCATAAGATCATCCAATCGATGCCCGATGACAACTTGAAAATTGTAGAGATTGGGCCTGGGTTAGGTGATTTAACTAAAGAGCTTGTAAAAGCTAAAAATGTCACAGCATTTGAGGTTGACAAAAGATTATGCGAGCATCTAAACACTACATTTGAGGAATCCATCCGTCAAGGAAACTTTAAACTATGTTGTGGAGATGTGCTTGAGCGTTGGGAGTCAGGAAGCCTGCTGGATGAACCTTATCATCTTGTAGCCAACCTACCCTATTATATTGCCACCAATATTATATTAAAAGCATTTAAAGACAAGCATTGCCACTCAGTGTTGGTAATGGTTCAAAAAGAAGTGGCTGACAAGTTTGCTGCCAAAGTAAAACAAAAAGAGTTTTCTGCGCTTGCAGTACTTGCAAACTCTGTCGGTAAGGCTACAGTCTGCTTCGAGGTGGAACCAGAAGCATTTGTACCGCCGCCAAATGTGACTTCTGCCGTGCTTTTAATAGAGAAAAACCAAACAAGAGATGATGAGAAGTTTGAACGATTCCTGAAAATATCATTCCGGCAACCACGTAAAAAACTCTCAAAAAATCTTACGGCTGTTTTTCCCAAAGATTTGGTAGCGCAACTCTTTTCTAAGTTGGAGTTAGACTCCAACCTGCGGCCTCATGAAGTTGAGACATCTATTTATCATCACATATATAATGAACTAAAGGATTATTTAGATGGACAACAATCAGAATCAAAACAGCGAAAACAAAAACGCAAATCAAAGTCAAAAGCCTCAGCGCGATAGAAGACCCAATCCACATAGAGCAAACAATAACGACACCCAAAATACTCATAGAAGCCTTCAAGGTGACAGTACCCAAGAGAGTAAACAAAATAGAGTCAATCCAAACAGAAAACCACATCCAAATAGAAAACCAAACCCAAACAGAAGCCAGCATAGCGGACAAAAGAGCGAAGGGCATGGTTCTAAGCAAAACAACCCTGGCAGAAGACCAAAACCTAACAATAAACCTGCTAAGCCACATAGAGGCGGTGGAGGTGCCAAAGGTAGAGGCGGAAGAAAAAATGTCACTACTGTCAATGAGGCGATGAGAGCTTCGATCAATGAGAACAGACGTGTTCAAGAAGCAAGAATGAACCCTTGGAGGAAGATAAATATCGCTGGCAAGGGCAAAGTGAGATTTACACCACTAGGAGGTTTAGGAGAGATTGGTGGTAATATGGCTGTTTTAGAGACAGAGACTACTGCGATCATCATTGATGCAGGGATGAGTTTCCCCAATGAGACAATGCATGGTGTTGACATCTTGGTGCCTGATTTCTCTTACCTTCATACGATTAAAGATAAGATCAAAGCCGTTGTCATTACCCACGGTCACGAGGATCACATCGGTGCGATGCCTTACCTCTTTAAAGAGTTGAAATTCCCTATCTATGCTACACCGCTTGCACTTGCGATGATAGAGAACAAGTTCAAGGAACATGGTCTTAAAAATGATACAAAATTCTTTCATTTTGTGACGAAAAGAAAGCAATATGCCATCGGCGACCTTAAAATAGAGTGGATGCATATGACACACTCTATCATTGATGCATGTTCTCTTGCTATTGAGACACCTGCGGGGATACTTATTCACACTGCTGACTTTAAGATAGACCATACACCTATTGATGGATACACAACTGATCTTCGTCGTTATGCCTACTATGGAGAAAAAGGTGTACTTTGTCTCTTCTCTGACTCTACAAACTCTCATAACCCCGGATTTACAAAGAGTGAAGCTGTAGTAGGTAAGACTTTTGATACACTCTTTGAGCTTGCAAAGGGAAGAATAATTATGTCAACCTTCTCTTCCAATGTACATCGTATTTTTCAAGCTATGGAGAGAGGGGTAAAGCATGGAAGAAAGATATGTGTTATTGGTCGCTCTATGGAGCGAAATGTAGAGACAAACAGAGCCTTAGGTTATGTAGATATAGATGATAGGCACTTCATCGAAGTACATGAAGTACCTAAGTACAAAGATGATGAGATACTCATCGTCACCACTGGTTCACAGGGAGAAACAATGGCTGCGCTCAACCGTATGGCAACAGATGAACACCGTCACATCAAACTCAAACCAAGTGATACCGTGATCATCTCAGCATCTGCTATTCCGGGGAATGAGGCTTCTGTTTCCAAACTGATGAACCTCCTTATGAAAGCAGGTGTCACAGTACGTTATAAAGAGTTTAGCGATATCCATGTCTCAGGTCACGCAGCCCAAGAGGAGCAAAAACTAATCTTGAGACTCATTCAGCCTAAATTCTTTCTGCCGGTACATGGTGAATACAACCATATTGCAAAACATGCCAAAACAGCGGTAGAGTGTGGTGTAGACGAAAGAAATATCCTGCTTATGAGCGACGGTGATCAGGTGGAGATTACACCTAAGTACCTCAAAAAGGTGAAAACTGTCAAAAATGGCAAAACATACATCGACAACCAAAACAATATGCAAATTGATGATGATGTCGTACTTGACAGACAGAAGCTCGCTGAAGACGGTATCATCAACGTCGTAGCACAAATCGCACAAAGCAACCAAAAAATAGTAGGTAAACCAGTTGTTTCAAGCCATGGTCTTGTAGCAGATAGAGATGATAAAAGATTTGCCAAAGAGATAGAGGTACTCTTAGAGACTCTCTTACTAAACATGAAACCTGACGTACTGAAAAACCATAAAAATGTTGAAAATGAGATTCGCACATCTATCAGAAAACATATAATTAGAACAAAAAAGAAATATCCTCTTATTATTCCAACCATTTTCATCGTTTAATGAAGCAGACCTCTTTATGAGGTCTACTTCTATGATATAATTCAAATAAAAAGTAGTACCATGGATCTCATTAAAATTGCACAAGAGACATTTCACATTGAAGCAGATGCACTCTACAGGGCAGCCGAACGTCTAGATCAAAATTTTTTAGATGCGATAACACTTATTCTTAACACCAAAGGCAAACTTATCATTACAGGTGTGGGCAAGTCAGGTCTTGTTGGTGCAAAAATGGCTGCAACATTTGCCAGTACAGGAACATCTAGCTTCTTTCTACACCCTACAGAGGCTCTGCATGGTGACTTGGGGATGATAGGAAAAGATGACACTCTACTTGCCATAAGCAATAGCGGAGAGAGTGAAGAGCTTACTAAGATACTCCCCCACATAAAACGCTTTGAGATACCGCTTATTGGACTAACAGGTAAGGCAGACTCTTCACTGGCAAAATATGCAGATGTATTTTTAGATATATCTATCGAGAAGGAGGCTTGCCCTCTCAATATAGCTCCAACTACATCTACCACGCTTACTATGGCGATAGGTGACGCACTGGCTGTTGCACTTATGAAACAAAGAGGCTTTAAACATGAAGACTTTGCATCGTTTCATCCTGGCGGAACTTTGGGCAAAAAACTCTTTATCAAGATCAAAGATCTAATGAGAACAGAGTCTCTGCCCATCATAAACAATCAAACGACGCTCAAAGAGGCAATTGTAGAAATGAGTGAGGGGAAACTGGGAACGGTACTTATTACCGATGAGACCGATACCTTTACCGCTCTGCTCAGTGATGGTGACCTTAGACGAGCACTCATGCAAGAGGACTTTAGCTTGGAGCATCTAGCCATAGACTATGCGACCAAAAACCCAAAAAGTTATCATAACACCGAGCTCCTTGCCAGTGAAGCACTAGAGATCATAGAAAATGAGCGTATTCAACTTCTTCCTATCACAGATGAAGCAGGAAAGATCATTGGAGTATTACATATCCATGATTTGATCAATGCGGGCATTAAAAGTAAATAGGATAAATATGAGACTCAATAAATATATTTCACACAACACTAAATATTCACGACGTGATGCAGATAGACTGATAGAAGCCGGAAATGTTACACTTGGTAGAAAGGTGATAAAAGAGTTCGGTTATGAAGTCCAAAAGGGTGATCGTATCTTTATCAAAGGAAAACTGGTCAAAGAGCGTACCGAAATTACTCTCATTGTTTACAATAAACCCAAAGGGGTACTTGTCACCAAAAAAGATGA
>CAZOBE010000005.1:20962-24704 GCA_964578205.1 uncultured Sulfurovum sp.
CACTATGAGATTCGCCATGAGGGAAAAAGTTTTACAAAGTTGCGTGTCACAATCACAGAAGGTAAAAACCGTGAACTACGGCGTTTCTTTGGACACTTTGATGCGACAGTACTTGATCTTAAACGTGTGGCATTTGGAGGAATAGAACTCAACAATCTTCCTACCAATAAAACACGTTTTTTCAGCCGTAGAGAGTATGATGACCTACATAAGTTCCTAAAAGAGAAAAGAAAGAGTGAACAACAGGCAAAAAAGAGAGACTGGGCAACTAAAAAAGAGTAAACTATGATACATTTGGCACTCAAATACCGCCCTAAGAGACTTGATGATCTCATAGGGCAGAGACATCTTATTGGTACTAACTCCCCCTTATACAGACTCATCAAAGCCAATGCCCTGCCTCACAGCTTTTTCTATGGACCTCCCGGTTGTGGGAAGACCACACTGGCACGTGTGATCGCTACAGAACTGGATAGACCTTTTTATGAAATGAATGCAACTACCTTTAAGATAGATGAAGTGCGTAAAATCTTTAAAGAGTATAGCAATGCTTTACAAAAACCTCTCATTTTCATAGATGAAGTCCACAGACTCAGCAAAAATCAACAAGAGGTGCTTCTGCCTTTTATGGAAAACAATGCTGCATTGGTAATAGGTGCATCCACGGAGAACCCCTACTACTCCTTAACCGCCGCAATGCGTTCACGCTCTCACCTCTTTGAGCTTACCTCACTGAGTCAAAAAGAGATGAGAGAGTATCTGGAGAAGATCATACACTTAGAGTCTATCACGATAGATAAAGATGCCAAAGAGTACCTTCTCTTTACAAGCAGTGGAGATGCAAGAGCCATGCTCAATCTTCTGGAGAGTGCACACAATGTCTGCTCACCTATCACCTTAGAGACTCTAAAACAGATACGCCCTTCTGTTATGCAAGCAGGGAGTAGTGAGAGTGAAAGCCATTATGAACTTACCTCTGCGATGATTAAGAGTATACGAGGAAGTGATATTGATGCCTCTCTCTACTATTTGGCAAGGCTTATAGAGGGAGGAGAGAGTGCTGAATTTATCGCACGACGTTTAGCAATTCTTGCAAGTGAAGATATAGGCAATGCAAACCCAAATGCACTCAATCTTGCAAGTTCGACGCTTAACATCGTGAAACACATCGGTTACCCTGAAGCGAGGATATCACTCTCTCAACTAGTGATCTACCTTGCCTCTTCCCCTAAATCAAACAGTGCTTATATCGCTATAAATGATGCATTAAGATTCATTCAAGAGAGAGAGGCAGAGCCTATCCCATCCCATATCAAACCACATGCCAAAAACTATCTCTATCCTCATGATTTTGGTGGATGGGTAGCACAATCTTATCTTTCAAAAGCAAAAGAGTTTTATCACTCAAAAAAAATAGGGTTTGAAAAGACACTCAGCCAATGGCATGAAAAGATTAAAAATATTTCAAACTACTGACACGATTTTGACACCTTTCTATGATATAATAAAATAAAATTCAAGATTAAGAAGGAGAATATAAATGAATATAAATATAAAAGTTATCCTTGCTGCAAGTGCAACTCTGACACTATTGGTTGGCTGTACAACCCAGCCTTTGGTACCTCAAAATGCAACACAGACAGGTGCAGCAACAGGTGCTCTAACCGGTGCGGTGATAGGATATAATACCAAAGGAGATCACAAGGGAACCCGTGCAGCAATAGGGGCTGTTTTAGGTGCAGTTAGTGGTGGTGCAATAGGGTATGCAATAGATGAACAATCACCTAAACCAGTAGAGCGTGGCGGATGGCAATAACCAATATAATATTAAAGGAGAGAGAATGAAATTATTAAAACCGATGATTGCTTCTACTATAGCAGTTTTTATACTTGGAGGATGCTACAATCAACCAGGTTTAATAGAAGATACCAGTTACGATCGCACAAAAACAGGCGTAGCTACAGGGGCCTTGGCAGGTGCCTTGATAGGATATAATACTAAGGGAAATCATAAAGGAGAGAGAGCCTTGATTGGTGGACTTCTAGGGGCAGCAGTCGGTGGTGCTATCGGGTATAGTCTCGACCAGCAAGCCAATGAGGTCGCACGTGCACTCGGAACAGGCGTGAACAATGATCCACTTGCTGCACTTGACCCAAGAAGAGATATTATTGTCTCAAAAACAAACAACTATGTTAAGATCATATTTAGAGATCGTATGATGTTTGCTTCTGATTCATCAAGACTTCAGCCAAATGCACAATATAAAGTAAGAAAAGTGGCACAACTTTTAGCAAGATATCCACAAACTGTTGTAGGTGTTGCAGGATTTACAGACAATCAGGGAAGTTATGCCTACAATCAAAATTTATCAGAAAGAAGAGCAAGAACTGTGGCAAATATCCTTGCAGTAAATGGATATCCTAAAATAAAAGGATGTTCATACAATAAACCGATTGCACCCAATAATAGTGCAACAAACAGAGCACTCAATAGACGTGTAGAGGTCTATCTCTATGGAGATAGAAATAAGATGAGTGACCCTTGTCGGTAAAATAGAGCCGACTTCGGGTTATCAATACGGAGCAAAAAACAACCTCGTTCATGGAGTGGAGTATCAATTCAACAAGTCAAGTGCTTCTTTGGCTTGTTGTGCACTGAATATTCCAGAGACATACTGAGTCTCAATACTCTCAATATGCTTAATAAGTTTTGCCTGTAAACTATCTCCTCTTACTCTCTCCTGTATAAATCTTTTCATAGCAGAAAAATCAGGAAAAAGGTCAAGAAACTCTTCTTTTAATGTACTAGCATTCCATACAGCCACTTGTGTTGCAACATCTGCGTCAGTGAAATCTAAAACTATTTGCCCTAGACTATCTACACTCTGATACTGGTAAGAAATATTTTGAGAACTGTCATCTTTTTTGTGTTGTAACTCATCTATAAAATTGGTAACAAAGTAGATACCCCCAATACCAATAATAATAAATACAAGTAAGCCTTTATCCATAAAAATCTCCTGAATATTAATGAGTACTATCTATTACTCTTGCCAATACTCATCTTCTCTTTCTCTCTTTCGTTTATAATAATAGGCTGCATCACTTTCAGAAGCCGAACCATCTAAGATTCTCTCCTCAATTTTTCTATCAGTTTCCCCCTGTGCCACACCAAGAAATAAAGCACCTAAAACAATAAGTACACCCCAAAATGGAAAAAGCTGTTCTGTAATCATTTCTTTATGATCAAATGCCCCATAGATATTGAGTATTTCTATCATAATAAATAGAGGAATCAAGATCGCAACTGAGTCACTTTCTGAATATCTCGCTATAAATACAAAAAATAAAATAAACACACCGACAAAAATTTCCTGACGGAAAAAGCCAATCCCTTTGGCTTGATACGCTTGCATGACAATATGTGTAATAGATGTATCAGTATTATAATGAAACAGTACTGTAAAAGTTGTCATGACAAACAATAAAAAAAATGATGATTTTCCAAAAATAATTCGTTGCAACAGATAAGTACCTATTACAATAAACAAAAAATCCAATAGCATATATGAAGTACCGGCAATTTTACTGATAAAAGGTACAAGCTCTTTTACATTAAATAATTCTTTAAAAAATTCCATTTAATACTCCTTTGTTTTAAATTTTTTCAAGTAATATTCAATACTGTAGAGCCACTTGCAAATTCAAACCCTGCAAATAGCTAATTTTTCCTCATAACGAT
>CAZOBE010000006.1:0-23235 GCA_964578205.1 uncultured Sulfurovum sp.
CCCTTTTTTTTGTCCCTTTTTTTTAAAAGTGGTGGAAGCATTGCCATTGCCCTTAATCATGGTCATAGAATTGTGACACATATTGTTCAAAACAGAAGTAGAGATGAGTAGTAAGATTTTTTCTGAAAGCATTTACATTTTTTTCTCTTCTTTGCTATAATGAGGATTCTATATATTATATATCACAAATGGTGAGGAGTATCAGATGGCTAGTGTATTACTTCCTTTAGCAGAGGGATTTGAAGAGCTTGAAGCGGTAGCATTGATTGATGTCATGCGTCGTGGAGGGGTTGAGGTAATAGTGGCATACTTAGAGAGTAATGCAACAACCAATTTAGTAAAGGGTGCAAATGGTATTACTGTTCAAGCAGATATATCTATAAAAGATGTTAGTTCAGATGAGTTTGATATGATTGTTCTTCCCGGTGGATGGGGTGGCACCTATGCACTTGCCGATGATGAGAATGTGCAAAGACTTCTCAAAGAGTTTCAATCCAAAGATAAAGTAATTGGTGCTATCTGTGCAGCACCTTTTGCACTTAAAAGAGCAGATGTTCTTACCCATAAATATACCTGTTATCCCGGAGCTAAAGATGAGATAGACCACCCCGGCTACAGAGAGGACCAAAAGGTTGTGATTGATGGTAATGTTATGACCTCAAGAGGTCCTGGAACTGCTGTATGTTTTGGACTTGAGATTGTAAAAAGACTGGTAGGAGAAGAGAGTTTTCAAGTAGTAAAAGAGGGGATGCTTCTGGAGTATTGTTAGAATATACTGAGATATAAAATATATCTGTATATGAATAAGAGTGAAAGGGAGAGAGTTTTTTGTTAGTAGGATTGTTTATGTATCAATACAACAGGTATGTACAAAATCGTGTTGTTAGAGAGATTTGTAAAGAGAGTATCTCTGAAAGTTGTGTAAGAAAATGAACCGTCTTCTTAAGATTCAACTAAAAGAGACTTTTGGTGACTCTTTTGATTATGCCGTTCTTGATCCAAAAGTCAAGGAGTTGCTTGAACGGGTAGAAGAGACTTATAAGGTGCATGATCAAGAGAAGCATCTTTTAGAGCAGACAGTTAAAATCAATATGCAAACAGAGAAGAAACTTGATCTTGAACGCAGGTTCAATCAAATGCTTTTTAATGATCAAGAGAATATTGTCATCGTTGCCAAAATAAAAGGGGACAGGCTACTTTTATTTGGTAAAGTACCATGAAAAAAAGTTGAAAGAGAAAAATGATATAGATGAAGAGATATTTATAGAAGCTATTCTAAAAGCCAAAGAGGAGATGCATTTTACTGTACCTGTTATTTCAACTCTTTTAAATGCTTTTATTGAGAGTGCAGTAGAGAGCGTAGAGAATACAGAGATAGATTGGTAGAATTGTTATGTTTTTTTATGGGATTTTAAGGTAGCGACTGACCCCTATATACTAATGAAGTGTTTGAAGCGATAGATATATTTATACAAAATCATCTTAAAAATTAGTGTGAATTTTCAATCCATTTTTACCTAAACTCTGCTATATTAGCTTCAATATTTTCGTCATCCTCAGGCTTGACCCGGGGATCCACAATTGGCATACCGTACAAGTGCTACACCCCTGGGTTGATTGGATTGCATGCCTCTGGGTGCAAGCCCGGGAATGATGGTATGTTTCTGGTGGATAATATAAAACAATCAAAGGTCAATTTAATGTCAGAAGAACCAAGATCAACCCCTCAGTTTACCCACTTACACCTCCATACAGAGTACTCGCTGCTTGATGGGGCAAATAAGATAAAAGCATTGGCAAAGAAGGTAAAAGAGCAGGGGATGACTTCAGTGGCTATGACCGACCATGGGAACATGTTCGGGACGATCGACTTTTATAATACCATGAGAAAAGAGGGTATTAAACCTATTATTGGAATGGAAGCATATCTTCATAATCAAGAGGATTTAGACAATAAGTCTATAAGACAGCGTTTTCATCTCTGTTTGTATGCGAAAAATGAGATTGGGTATAAGAATTTGATGTATCTTAGTTCTCGTGCATATATTGATGGTTTTTACTACTATCCTCGTATAAATTGGAAGCTGTTAAAGGAGAAGTCAGAGGGGCTTATATGCTCTTCTGCCTGTCTGCAGGGTGAGGTAAATTGGCACTTAAATCTCTCTGATAAGAATATCAAATTTGGAGCAAAAGGGTATGAGGAGGCTAAAAGGGTAGCACTCAAATATAAAGAGGTTTTTGGTGATGATTTCTATCTTGAGTTGATGAGACATGGTATATCTGACCAACATCGTATAGATAAGCAAATCATTCAACTCTCTAAAGAGACAGGTATTAAGATTATCGCAACCAATGATACCCACTACACAAACCAAGAAGATGCAGATGCCCATGAGGCATTCATGTGTATTGCAATGAATAAACTCTATGATGACCCAAACCGTATGCGTCACTCCGTACATGAGTTTTATGTAAAGTCTCCAGAGCAGATGGCACAACTCTTTGCAGATATCCCCGAAGCATTGGAAAACACTCAGGAGATAGCAGACAAATGTAACCTTGAGATAAAACTGGGAAATCCGACACCACCAAACTTTAAATTTACAAGAGAGAGAGCAAAAGAGGCAGGTATTGAACTTCCAGACCCCACAAAGGAGTATTCTCTTGAAAACGATAAGGTCCTCTTTGTAGAGGAGTCTAAAAAAGGATTAGAGAAGAGGCTTAAAATTGTCCCTCAAGAGAAACATGAAGAGTATAGAGAACGTCTCAAAGTAGAGATGGATATCATCAACTCCATGAAATTCCCTGGATATATGCTCATTGTTTGGGATTTTGTAGATGCAGCCAAGCAGATGGGCATACCGGTAGGACCAGGGCGTGGCTCTGCAGCAGGTTCACTTGTAGCCTATTCGCTTGGTATTACAGATATTGACCCTATGCCTTACGGTTTGCTCTTTGAGCGTTTCTTAAATCCCGAAAGGGTATCTATGCCAGATATAGATATGGACTTTTGCCAAGCTAGACGACAAGAGATACTAGATTATGTGGTAGAGAAGTATGGACGTGTGAATGTGGCACAGATTATCACTTTTGGTAAGCTATTGGCAAAGGGGGTCATCCGTGATGTGGCACGTGTGCTGGATATGCCTTACTCCAAAGCAGATGCAATGGCAAAACTCATCCCCGATGAACTGGGAATCGACCTTAAAAGCTCCTATGAGAAAGAGCCAAAGATTAGAGAGTTACTAGAGCGTGACCCACAAGCAAAAAGGACTTGGGAGTATGCTTTAGCACTAGAGGGGTTAAATAGAAATGCAGGAACACATGCCGCAGGGGTAGTAATCTCCAATGAACCACTATGGCAAAAGACCCCACTTTTTAAGCCTACAGGACTTGACACGCTGGCGACACAGTACAGCGGTAAGTATGTAGAAGATGTTGACCTTATCAAGTTTGACTTTCTGGGGTTAAAGACCCTAACGGTTATTGAGGAGGCACTACAGCTTGTTGAGAGACGCCATGGGAAACGTATCAACTTTGTTGAAGAGAATATTGAAGATCCTAAAGTCTATGAGTATATCTCTACAGGTGAGACACTGGGACTCTTCCAGATAGAGTCAGCAGGTATGCAGGAGTTGGCAAAGAAGCTCAAGCCAAACGGCTTTGAGGATGTCATTGCGATGCTTGCACTCTACCGTCCGGGACCTATGGAGTCGGGGATGCTTGATGATTTTGTGGAGCGTAAACATGGTCGTGCAGAGATAACTTATGCATTTGCAGAACTTGAGCCTATCTTGAAGCCAACCTATGGGGTCATTGTCTATCAGGAACAGGTCATGCAGATCGTACAGACCATTGGGGGGTTCAGTCTGGGTGGTGCAGACCTGGTACGTAGGGCTATGGGGAAAAAGATCAAAGAGGAGATGGACAGACTCAAAGGGGAGTTTGCCGATGGTGCAGTCAAAAAGGGCTTTGATAGAACCAAAGCTGAAGAGCTTTTTGATCTTATCGTGAAGTTTGCCGGATACGGGTTTAACAAATCCCACTCTGCTGCCTATGCGATGATCACCTTTTACACCTCTTATTTAAAATACTACTACCCAACAGAGTTTATGGCGGCTATCTTGACACTTGAAAAAAACAATACCGATAAAGTAGTCAAGTATGTAGATGAACTTAAACGCATGGGCATTAAACTCCTTCCGCCTGATATTAACAAATCAGGGTTAGTGTTTGAGGCACGTAATATAGATGGTGATGAGGTTGTCATGTTTGGTATGGGTGCAGTGAAAGGTGCAGGGGACATTGCTATTAACACCATGCTTGAAGCCAGGGGTAATACTGAATTTAAAGACTTTTCTGATTTTGTCTCACGTATAGACTCGAGCAAAGTAAACAAAAAAGTCATTGAGTCACTCATCAAAGCAGGAGCTTTGGACAGTTTTGGTTACAGCCGTAAGGCGATGCTCTCACAGATAGAAGATATCATCGAGACAGCCAAAAAAGCAGGTGAAGCAAAAAAACAGGCAGTGGGTTCTCTTTTTGGGGGAGATGAAGAGATGATTAGTGTAACTTTAGAGCTTGCCCATATGGATGAGTTTGACCCTATAGATATACTTGAGATGGAAAAAGAGTCTTTAGGATTTTATGTTTCAGGGCACCCATTGGACAAATACCGTGATACTTTAGATAGTATAAACTATACACTTAGTTCGGAGATAGATGAGTTAGCCGATGGTTCTGAAGCACTCTTTATAGGGAAGATAGAGGGTATCACAGAGAAGATAAGTAAAAAAGGCAATAAGTTTGGTATTGCCAATATTATGGACTTGCACGGGAATATTGAGTTAACACTTTTTGAGAGTCGTCTAAAAGAGCTGGAAGAGGAGTTTGATATAACAAAACCTATAGCCTTTAAAGTGAAGATTACCAAAGATGGTGATTTTACCCGTATGAACATAGTGAAAATCTTCTCTTTGAAAGATGCAAAAAAGACGAAGGTTAAAGTACAAAAAGAGGAGAAACATACCCCAGAGCCAGAGCAACCTCCACTCATTTTGGCTTTAAATCTCATGCCGGATGCAAAAACAGTAGAAGATCTTATGTGTCTGGTAGAGCATTATCCCGGTAAACGCCCGCTTGAACTGCATATCAAGTCTAAACTTGCTGATGTGATTATAGAGAGTAAAATCAAAGTGAGTGAAATGATCCTCGAAGAGGTAAAGGAGCTTGGAGTCTATCCAGAGGAGAGATTACTGGTTGAGGGGTGAAAAATATATTTCACTTCTTCTCTTCAGCTTTATTGGCTTTATTTGGGTAAAATTTTCATTTTTTATCCAAAAATAATATAAATTCATAATATAAATATAAATTATCTATTTTCTTAAGAATTATCAGATAAAATATAATTACTATTTTTAATAATAAAGGATGAAAATGAGATTTAACAAGATAATAGTAGCGTTTTTATTGACGTTAGGGGTTTCTCAGGCTGATGTACAATCAAATATAGTAAAACCAAAATTGACAGCACAACTGCAAGCTTCAGAAGGAAACAAGGAGATAGAGATCGATAATCTGATAAAAAAAATTGGTACTATCGGCTACTCAACTGTTGCTGCAAATAAAAATATCCAAGTACATTACTACAATAAATTTAAAGAGAAGAATGTAGAGATGATTAGCTTCTTTGGTATGGTAAACAAAGAGAAGCTTAGACCGCTTTTGCTTAAAAATCCCGATTTTGGTGCCTATGCTCCATTTAACTTTTTAGTCTATAAAACACTTGATGTAGAGAATGACGATAATACTTGGTATGGACATCTAGCACCATCTACAATGTTAGATATCATCGGTGAGAAGGATAAGAATACAAGAGAAGAGTTTACAGATATGGTTAGTAGCTTTGATGCTCTAGTAAATAGAGAGATGAAGCCAACAAAAATAAGGAGATTTGAACATACAAAACCACTTCCTGCTATGGGACTTACAAAGATGGTAAAAAAGTTTGAAGCTCCAGATGATTTAGAAGAGTTTATAGATGATTTTATAATGGAGCATGATGGACGTTTTTCTAAACATGACTTTATTATTGCCGGGTTTATCGATTTTAAATTTGAGTATAGTGATATGGATTTGGAATTTGACAAATATGATGCCTATTGGGTCTCACTGCTTTGTCACTTTAAATTCTCAAACTCTATCTTTAACAGTGGTATCCCTGAAGCGGGAATGTTTGCGCCATGTTCAGTCTATTTCTATATTCCAAAAGGAAAAAATGAACTGCATGTAGGGTATGCAAGTGTTGATAACTGGATTAATGCATTGAACTTTAAAGATAAAAAGCGTATAGAGTATATGAGAGCAATAGATGCAGAGGTGGTTGAGACATTTAAAGAGTTGGGATTTGAGCGAGAGGTTCAAGGAAAAGAGGTAGTAAGTTCGATAATAGAGGAGAATAGAGCACTTAAAGCAAAGATAAAAAGACTTGAAGCAGAAATTAAATCACTTAAAAGTGGTAAATCTACTACAGTAGCTACACAACCAAAAGAGAAAGTAGTAGAGTTAAAGAGAAAAGTTTTTACAGAACCAAAACTTAAAATAGGAGATCCTGCTCCAAAGATGCTCTCTACCTATTATGCGGCACAACCACAAAGAGTAGAAGATTTAAAAGCAAAACTTGAATCCAATGGATTTAAAATAGTTGCAATCACAACGCCACTTAAAGGTAAAACAGTATTAACTATTACAAACGATGAACTTTTACATACAAACAGCTTTGCCTCAACACTAAATGTGCTTGTAAACGGTACAGATGAAATACGTGTACAAAACCCTTCATATTTTGGTGCAGCGTATCTGCAAGATAGATTTAAATATGGTCAATTTACCAAAACGCTTAGGGCACTTCAATCGGCATTGGGCGATCTGTATGAGGTAGGTGATAAATTTGAACTCTCAGAGCTTGCAGAGTATCAGTTTATGTTTGGTATGCCACAATTTGAGGATACCATAGAGATAGCAGAAGGCAATAATCTGACAGATAGACTCTCAGGTAAAAAGGCATCTAAGTATGTAGCATATATACTTAAACTACCAAACGGTTCTATACTTGTAGGACATAAGTTAAGAGGTAGAACCAACAAATTTTTAAATAAAATAGAAGCAGAACGTAATACAAATATCTTGCCCTATAAAGCAATGATTAGAGATGGTAAGGCAGTGATACTCGATCCAAAGTACTATTTGGCACTCTCTTTACCACGTTTGAGCATGAGTGAGTTTATGAAGATAGCTTCAGCACCAGCAGAGATAGAAAAAGATATTGCAAGAGCATACAAGTGATACACTACCTCCTTTAAAGAGGGGGAGTATTCCTATAAATCCCTGAAGAATGCATTTTAGATAATCTAAAGAGCTATGCATGTGTAATATAGAAACAAATAATAAAGATAACTTTTTGGTAATTGACAGTTTCAATATCTTGACTATGAAAAAGTGTTACACTATTATCATCAATAATCTAATTTAAGGAATATATATGTCACAATTACCAAAGATAATATGGTCAAAAATCGATGAAGCACCAGCATTAGCTACCTACTCATTGTTACCAATTGTAAATGCATTTACTCAGGCAGCAGGTGTAGAGGTAGAGACACGAGATATCTCTCTTGCAGGGAGAGTACTCTCTCATTTCCCTGAGAACTTAACTGAAGAGCAGAGAGTTGCTGATGAACTTGCCTATCTTGGTAAAGTTGTACAGCAACCAGATGGAAATATTATTAAGCTTCCAAATATCTCTGCATCTATTCCACAGCTTATGGCATGTATTGCTGAGCTTCAAGAGCAAGGCTATAATATCCCTGATTTCCCTGAAGATCCACAGACTGATGAAGAGAAAGCAATCAGAGCAAAGTATGCTACTTGCCTTGGTTCTGCTGTTAACCCTGTTCTTAGAGAGGGTAACTCAGACAGAAGAGCAGCTGTGGCAGTAAAGAGATTTGCACAGAAAAATCCACATAAACTCAAACCATTTGCAGAAAACTCTAAAGCCTATGTAGCACATATGGAGAGTGGAGACTTTTTTGAGAATGAGCAGTCTGTTATTAAATCAGGTAACGGTAAAGTAAGAATAGAGCTTAACGGTAAATTGCTTGCTGAGATTGATGCTATAGACAAAGAGATACTTGATGGTACATTTATGTCTACACGTGCTCTTAGAGAGTTTTTGGCAAAGTCGATTGAAGATGCAAAAGCAAACGGTGTACTCTGGTCACTTCACCTTAAAGCGACTATGATGAAGGTCTCTGACCCTATTATGTTTGGTTACGCTGTTGAAGTATTCTTCAAAGATGTATTTGAAAAGTATGCAGATGAGTTTGCCACATTGGGTGTCAATGCAAACCTTGGTCTTGGTGATTTGATGAAAAAAATCGAGAAATCTGACAAAAAAGAGGAGATTGAATCTGCTATCAAAGCGGTTGTAGAGGCGGGTAATCCAAATATTGCTATGGTTGACTCAGACAAAGGTATCACCAACCTTCATGCCTCAAACGATATCATCATTGATGCCTCTCTGCCTGTAGTTGTGAGAGAGGGTGGTAAAATGTGGAATAAAGATGGTGAGCTTGAAGAGTGTGTTGCTGTGATTCCTGATAGATGTTATGCAACAATGTACAAAAAGTGTATTGATGATTGTGTAGAGAATGGTCAGTTTGATGTAGCGACTATGGGTACCGTAGCTAATGTTGGTCTTATGGCACAAAAAGCTGAAGAGTATGGTTCTCACCCAACTACATTTGAGATTGCTGAAGATGGTGTAGTAAAAGTACTTGACACTGACGGTTCAGAACTTATGAGCTTTAATGTAGAAAGAGGTGATATCTGGAGAATGTCCAGAGCTAAAGATATCCCTATCAAAGACTGGGTAAGATTGACTGTTGAGAGAGCTAGACTTACTGGTAACCCGGCAGTATTCTGGTTAGATGAAAAGAGAGCCCACGATAGAAATATGATTGCAAAAGTCAATGAGTATCTTAAAGATCACGATACTACAGGACTTGAACTTCCTATTATGGCTCCTGCTGATGCGATGGCATACACACTCAAAAGAGTAAGAGAAGGTAAAGATACTATCTCTGTAACAGGTAATATTCTTAGAGACTATCTTACTGACCTCTTCCCTATCCTTGAGCTTGGAACATCAGCAAAGATGCTCTCTATTGTTCCATTGATCGCTGGTGGTGGACTCTTTGAAACAGGTGCAGGCGGATCAGCGCCTAAGCATGTTGAGCAGTTCTTAAAAGAGGGTCACTTAAGATGGGATAGTCTTGGTGAATTCCTTGCACTGGCTGAGTCACTTAGATTTATCGCTCAAAAGAGTGGTGACAAAAAAGTAGAAGTTCTGGTTGAAGCATTGGATGAAGCCAATAATGGTTATCTTGACAACAATAAGGCACCTTCAAGAAAATGTGGTGAGCCGGACAATAAAGCTTCTCACTTTTATGTAGCACAATATTGGGCGGAAGCATTGGCAAACTCCAGTGATGCAGAGTTAGCTGCCAAATTTGCTCCTGTTGCCAAAGCACTTAAAGAGAATGAAGCAAAAATCATTGAAGAGTTACTCTCTGTAGAGGGTAAAGCGCAGGATATCGGCGGATACTACCATCTGGATGATGCAAAAGCAGAAGCTGCGATGAGACCATCTGCAACACTTAACAGCATTATTGATGCTATATAAATTCAATTATAGATTGAGTTCAAGCTTCACACTTCACACAGAGCAGTCTGCTCTGTGTTACACTTTTACATAGAGTGTAAAAGAGATATGTTAAATAGGGTAATCTGACTTCTATCGTACTGCAAAACATTATTGATAATCAAAGTTATGAGTTATGTTTTGCTTGAGAGTCACCCCTATAATCTAAGAATAAAGGATGATGATGAAAAAAGGTAAAAAAGTAACGATTATTGGTGCCGGAAATGTTGGGGCTACAGTAGCTTACTCTTTAGCGATGAAGGGGGTATGTCATGAGATTGTGCTAAGAGATAGAAATGCAGAGATTGCTAAAGGAAAAGCACTCGATATGAGTCAAGCAGCAAATGCTGCTAGAATGCATACAGTTGTATCTGTAGCAGAAGATGCATCAGATATGGCTGGTTCAGATGTAGTTGTAATTACAGCAGGTAGCCCAAGACTTCCGGGTATGAGTAGAGATGACCTGCTGATGATCAATGCAGAGATTACCAAGCAGGTGGTAGCAGATGTTAAAGAGCATGCACCAGATGCTATTATTATCATGGTCTCCAATCCTCTTGATGTGATGACCTATGTGGCACTTAAAGCGTCAGGTTTTCCTAAAGAGAGAGTTATTGGTATGGCAGGGATTTTAGATAGTGCCAGAATGGCTCACTTCATTCATGAAAAGATTGGTTACGGAGCAGGGCAGATTCGTGCTTCAGTGATGGGAGGACATGGTGATGACATGGTTCCACTTCCTAAGTTCTCAACAGTTGCAGGTGTCCCTTTAACAGATGTACTTGATGAAGAGGAGATTTTAGAGATCGTAGAGCGAACAAAATATGGCGGAGCAGAGATAGTAGGGTATCTTAAAACAGGTTCTGCATATTATGCACCGGCAAAATCTACAGCGATTATGGTAGAGGCTATCTTGAAAGATACAAAGCAGATTCACCCATGTGCTGTATATCTTGACGGTCACTATGGATACACTGATGTAGTTTCGGGTGTACCTGTGGCACTAGGAGCTAATGGAGTAGAAAAACTTTTTGAGATGACACTGAGTGAAGGACAAAAGAGAAGATTTGCTAAAAGTGTAAAGTCTGTAAAAGGGATGATACAAGTCTTAAAAGAGAAGAATTTTTTTGATTAGGAGGAGATAAGATGGATTATAGAGTAGAAAAAGATACAATGGGTGAGATGAGAGTCCCTGCCAATAAATACTGGGCTGCTCAGACACAAAGATCTGTACAAAACTTTGAGATAGGAAATGAGAAGATGCCTTTAGAGGTTGTTTATGGATTTGCCAATCTTAAAAAGGCTTGTGCATTGGTCAATAATGAGTTGGGTCGTCTTGATGATGAAAAGAGATCAGCTATTGTTCAGGCATGCGAGAGTGTCCTTGCCGGTGAGCTTGATGATAATTTTCCTCTAGTTGTCTGGCAGACTGGTTCTGGAACACAATCAAATATGAATATGAATGAGGTTGTGGCAAATAAGGCAACAGAGATTCTTGGTGGAGATTTTACTAAAGAGAATCTTGTCCATCCAAATGATGATGTTAACAAGGGTCAAAGCTCAAACGATACCTACCCTACGGCTATGCGTATTGCTGAAGTGGTTGCAGTAATAGACAATCTTATACCTGCACTAAATCAACTCAAATCTACACTAGATAGTAAAGCAAAAGCATTTGCAGATGTAGTGAAGATAGGCAGAACCCACCTGCAAGATGCTACACCACTCACACTAGGACAAGAGCTTAGTGGATATGTAGCAATGCTAGAGACAAACCTCAAGCAACTCAATGATGCACTTGTATATTGTAGGGAGCTTGCTATTGGTGGTACAGCAGTAGGTACAGGATTAAACTCTCATCCTGAGTTTTCTCAAAGAGTAGCTGCACAACTTAACAGCTTTATGGCAAAAGATTATGGATTTGTCTCTCAGCCAAATAAGTTTCATGCACTTACAGGTCATGACGGAGAGGTTGTTTTGAGTGGTGCGCTTAAAGCTCTTGCTTCAAATCTTATGAAGATTGCCAATGATATCAGATGGTTGGCTTCAGGTCCTAGATGTGGTCTAGGTGAGATAGAGATTCCGGCAAATGAACCAGGTTCATCTATCATGCCAGGAAAGGTAAACCCTACACAGGCTGAAGCTATGACTATGGTAGCTGTTCAAGTTATGGGTAATGATGCTACAGTGGGTATTGCCGCAAGTCAAGGGAACTTTGAACTGAATGTATTTAAACCGGTGATCGCATATAACATTTTACAATCAACAAAACTTCTTGCAGATGTAATGAGAAGTTTTGATGTAAATTGTGCAGTAGGGATAGAGCCTATTCATGACAACATTGAAAAGTTCCTCAATGATTCACTTATGTTGGTGACTGCACTCAACCCGCATATAGGGTATGAGAATGCTGCAAAAATTGCAAAGAGTGCACATGCAAACGGTACCACACTCAAAGAAGAAGCAATTGCACTTGGACTTTTGAGTGCTGAAGAGTTTGATGCGTATGTAAAACCAGAAGAGATGATTGCCCCTAAAGCTTAATACTACTTTTTCTGTAGAGGTTACTATAATCTCTACAGATTTTTTGACTATATATTCACTTCTTTTTTCTATTTCTACTATATTTCTATTAAAAAATTGAGCTTAAATGTGTCCTTATTCTAAACAATAATAAGTAAATTATATTATTTTTATAAAAATAATTGATTTAATTTTTAAAAAAGTGTTACCATACACTATAGTGCTAATTTATAATTATTATAAATAGTATTAAATCGTAACACAGAGAGGTGAATATGGGTAGTAGAGATGTAGTTTTAACTGATGTGTTAATAGTTGGTGGTGGACCTTCGGGTTTGGCTACTGCAATTCATTTGGCTGATAGCTTAAAAAAGAGAGGTATTGACAATAAGCGTATTATGCTTATTGAAAAGGGTAACTCTATAGGGAGTCATAACCTCTCAGGTGCTGTAATAGATCCAAAGATATTTCAAGAATTTCTTCCGGATGTAGATATAAGTGATATACCTTTAGATTCAGAGGTGACTGTAGATAAAACGATGTTTTTAACTGAATCAAGTGAGAATGCTTTACCTTTTCACCCACCATATATGAATAATATTGGTAATTATTCTGCTTCAATCTCCAAATTGTGCAGATATTTAGCAGAGATTGCAGAGGCTAAAGGTGTAGAGATATATACAGGCTTTGCAGTAGAGGATGTCATCTATAAAGATGGCAAAGTTGCAGGGGTAAAAACTAAAGATACTGGAGTTGACCACAATGGTAATAGGTGTGAAAATTATCAAGAGGGGACAGTAGTTGAGGCGAGTATTACAATTTTAGCAGAGGGAAGTAGAGGTAGTGTTGCTAAAAAGGTGATAGATGCACTTAATCTGGACAGTGGTTGCAATGAGCAGATATACTCTCTTGGAGTAAAAGAGCTTTGGAGTGTTCCAGAAGGTAACATAGAGGCTGGAACGGTCTATCATACGATGGGCTATCCTCTTCAGTCAGGTTCAGAGTTTGGCGGTGGATTTATCTATGGACTAAAAGATAATAAGGTGGCATTGGGGCTTGTAGTAGGATTAGATTATGATGACCCAACTTTTGATGTACATGCCGCAATGCAGGTGTGGAAACAACACCCGTTTGTATCTAAAATATTGGAAGGTGGTACCATCTTGGAGTTTGGAGCAAAGACACTTCCGGAGGGTGGATACTATGCTATGCCAAGATTTTATGATGATAACCTCATGATAGTCGGTGACAGTGCAGGATTCTTGACAACTGCAAGACTAAAAGGGATTCACTTAGCTATAGAGTCTGGAATGTTGGCTGCCAATACAGCCGTAAAAGCACTTATAAATGGAGATACATCAGCTAATATGCTATCTTACTATAATGAGTTGTTTGAGCAGAGTAATGCCTATGAAGAGATGTATAGAGCTAGAAACTTTAGACAATCATTCAATAGAGGTATGTTTTTGGGCGGATTACAGTTTGCTACACAGTTGGTTACAGCTGGAGCCGGTTTACTAGGAAGATTAAAGAGTGAAAAAGATAGTCAGACTCTACAACCTATCGATAGTTTTGATGGTGTACCATTTAAAGAGAGATTTAGTGATAGATTGGAGTTTGATAATAGAGTTACCTTCGATAAAGTTACAGATGTTTACTACTCTAAAGCTAACCATGATGAGATGCAACCTTGCCACTTAATTATCAATAATCCAAAAAGATTTCAAAGAGAGAATATTCAAAAGTATGGTTGTCCAGAGGCATACTTTTGTCCGGCTGAAGTCTATGAGCTTCATATAGACAAAGAGGGTAACAAAGAACTTAGAATTCATGCAGAAAACTGTGTTCACTGTAAGACATGTGATATTAAATCTCCAGCTTCTGGAATTACGTGGAGTGTACCCTATGGTGGCGATGGTCCAGATTATGCACAAATGTAAAAGAGGAGGAATGCGTATATGACAATAATTAGTTTAATGAAACAGGTACCTCTTCCATCTGAGATGAGAATGGGTGAAGATGGATTGATGGATAGAACTAAGGCTAAATCGATTATAAATGTAGATTGCAGTTATGCATTAGAGGCAGGAATTCAGATAAAAAAAGAGAATCCTGATGCAAAGTTGATAGTATGTTCTATGGGACCTCCATCTTTTGAAGAGTCTTTAAAAAAAGCACTCGCTATGGGATATGAGGAGGCATATCTATTAAGTGATAGACGATTGGGAGGTTCTGATACCTATGCAACAGGTTTAGCAATATCAACAATGCTTAAACATTTAGGGTTTGGAAAAGGACTGGATGAGGATTTTCTTATTGTAGCAGGTCGTCAAACTTCAGATGGAGATACAGCACATGTTCCATCTCAAGTGGCTGAGAACTTGGGTATTCCTCAAGCTACTTTTATAGAGACAGCAAGTTTGGTAGATGGAAAGATTGAGGCTAAGAGAATTATTGAGGGTGGATATCAGATTATGAGGCTTCCACTACCTTGTACCTTATCTTTTACACCAACAGGGATTGATCCTCGACGACCATCACTTAGTGGTGCCGTTAGAGCTAGAAATAGTGAAATTAAAGTATTTAATATAGATGATATCAATCTAAGTAATGAGAAAATTGGTTTAAGTGGAAGTCCAACTATTGTTGCTAAGGTAGCCAATATTAAGAGTGATAGAGCACCTGTTAAGATGAGTAAGGGGCATAATGAGGTTGAGTTGGTAAACTCTCTTATTGAAAATATAAAATCTGGTAAAAACAGACTAGAGGTAAAAGAGGTAAAAGAGAAGAGAGAGAAGAAGAGACCAGAAGGTTTTGAAGAGGTTGACTTTAGAAATGGTGCTAGTGGTATCTTGACATGGGCAGAGGTTGTTAATGGAAAGATATCTAGACCATCTTTAGAGTTGCTTACCCCTGCGAGAGATTTGGCAAATCAACTTGGAAATAAGACAAAAGTTACTACTCTACTTATTGGTAAAGATATTGGGGAGTTGGCTAAAGAGTTGATAAGCTATGGAAGTGATGAGGTTATTGTAGTTGACGATGAGAGATTGGAAGAGTATAGAATATTGCCTTTTTCTGAAATTTTCGCACAAGTGATTAAGAAGAGAAATCCTGAGATTGCACTCTTTGCAGCGACTACAGCAGGTAGAGAGTTGGCACCTAGGATTGGTGTCAAGACAGATAGCGGGGTAACTGCAGACTGTACAGCACTTGAGATTGGTGAACATATTAACAGAAAAGAGAAAAAGATATATGCACCTATATTGGAATCAAGAAGACCTACCTATGGGGAGAGTAAACTTGCTACTATTTTAGGATTTGTATGTCCTCAAATCTCAACAGCTAGAGCAGGAACATTTGAAGTACCTATCTCAGATAAAAATAGAGAGGGTATAATTACAGAGTTTAAACCAAAACTAAAAAAAGAGCTTTTTGTATCTGAGATTATTGAGACAGTTAGAGGTGAGGGTGGATTACAGAGTCTATTTGATGCCGATATTATTGTCTCTGGTGGAAGAGGTGCTACGAGTGATAATCTGAAGCTTGTTCAAGAGTTAGCTAAAGCACTAAAAGAGCAGGGTATAAAAGCAGAATGGGCTTGTAGCAGACCGGTGGTTGATGATGGTATTGCAGAGTATGCAAGACAGATAGGTCAAACTGGTAAAACCGTTAGACCAAAAGTCTATGTAGCTATTGGTGTGAGTGGTGCAGTTCAACATATTGCTGGGATGAAGGAGTCTGATACAATCATTGCGATTGATCATAATGCAAAAGAGACTATTTTCAGTAATGCTGATTTTGGAATTGTAGGTGAGTATGAAGATATCTTACCGGAGCTTATTGAAAAAGTGAAAGATGGATTTACATTTGGTCTAGAAGTAAACAGATAGGAGAAGTATATGGTAGGTAGAAAAGTAGGAATAGTGGGTGCTGGATTTGTCGGTGCCACAGCAGCATACAGCTTAACAATGTTAGGGACATGTCATGAGATAGTCTTGTATGATATCGCACCGGAGGTTGCTAAAGGTAAAGCAATGGATATCGGTCAATCGGCAAGCTACTCTCCCAAAGGTACCATTGTTACAGCTGCAGAGGATGCAAGTGATTTAAAAGATTGTGATATTGTTGTAATTACTGCAGGAGTACCGAGAAGAAGAGAGATGACAAGGGCAGACCTGCTTATGATCAATGCAAAGATCATGAAAGATGTGGTAGAAAATATACAAAAATACTCACCCAATGCGATAATCTTATGTGTCTCCAATCCATTAGATGTAATGACCTATGTAGTTCATAAAATGACTGGTTGGGAGAGAAATAGAATTATTGGTATGGCAGGTGCATTAGATGGCTCTAGGATGGCATATCAGATACATAAAAAGGTAGGTTATGGTTCTGGACAGATTAGAGCTATGGTTATAGGTGACCATGGTCAAAATATGATTCCATACCCTGAAATATCAGCAGTTGGTGGTGTACCTTTGGAGCAGATTATCTCTAAAAAAGATATGGAAGATATTATTGAGAGGACAAAAGAGGGTGGAGTAGAGATAGTTAAATATCTGGGAACATCAGCCTATTATGCTCCCGGCCGAGCTGTATCGGTCATGGTTCAAGCTATCTTGGATGATAGTCGAATAGTGATACCTTCTTCTGTTCTACTTGATGGTGAGTATGGATATAAAGACATCACCGCCGGTGTTCCTGTAGTTCTTGGAAGTAGAGGAGTTGAGACTATCATTGAGTTGGAGCTAGATGAAGCATTAAAAGCTAAATTTAAAACCTCTATCGATTCAATACAAGAGGGTATTGATATATTGAATAACAATGGTTTCTTTGAGTAACTCATTTTTCAACTTTCGTATTTATATTTATACAAAAGTTGAAAAATATTTATCTATTTTATTCTATAATGTGTAAAAAATTACCACTTTCTTCAAATTAGACTTTATAATAATTCAATTAACCAAATACTATTATGTTTAGGCGTATAATGTAGGAACTTATTGTAAAAAAGGAGTACACGTGAATATTCATGAGTATCAAGCGAAACAAATATTCCAAAAATATGGCGTACCTACACCAAGAGGTATCGTGGCAAATACACCAGATGAGGCAGTAAAAGCTGCACAAGAATTGGGTGGAAATATTTGGGTTGTAAAGGCTCAAATCCATGCAGGTGGTAGAGGACTTGGCGGTGGTGTTAAACTTGCCAAATCAACAGATGAAGTCAAACAACTTGCAAGCGAAATTTTAGGGATGACACTTGTTACACACCAAACCGGACCGGAAGGGAAATTGGTTCAAAAGATTTATATCGAAGAGGGTGCAGATATTAAAGATGAACTCTATCTTGGTGTGGTACTTGACCGTGCTAGAGAGATGCCTGTGATTATGGCTTCTACAGAGGGTGGTATGGCTATTGAAGATGTAGCACATGATACTCCTGAGAAAATTATTAAAGTAGCAGTTGACCCAGCGATCGGTTTCCAAGGTTTCCATGGAAGAGAGCTTGTTTTTGGTCTTGGTATTACAGACAAAAATGAACAGAAAAAATTTATCAATTTTGCAAAAGCACTCTATAAAGTCTATATGGAAAATGATGCTGAGATGATCGAGATTAATCCACTTATCAAAACAGGTTCAGGAGATTTCCTTGCACTTGATGGAAAGATGGGATTTGATGACTCTGCACTCTACAGACATCCAGAGATTGAAGAGATGAGAGATATAAGTGAAGAGGATCCAGATGAGAGAGAAGCGAGCCAATATGGACTCTCTTATATTGCTCTTGATGGTGAAATTGGTTGTATGGTAAATGGTGCCGGCCTTGCGATGGGTACGATGGATACGATCAACTACATGGGTGGTACTCCTGCAAACTTCCTTGATGTGGGTGGTTCAGCAAATGCCCAGACAGTGGCAAAAGGTTTTGAGATCATTCTTAAAAATCCAAATGTAAAAGCTATCTTTGTCAATATCTTTGGAGGTATTGTAAGATGTGACAGAATTGCAAACGGTATTCTTGAAGCAACAAAACTTGTGGATGTTCATGTGCCAGTCGTAGTAAGACTTGATGGTACCAATGCAGCTCAGGCAGCTGAGATCTTGAAAAATGCAAATATAAAGAATGTTATTGCAGCAACTGACCTTGCTGATGGTGCAAAAAAAGCAGTAGAAGCAGCAGCAAAATAAGCGTGATTGCTTAATTTTGCCTAAAGGCAAAACTTTAGTGAGATAGATTAGAGAGAGACTCTATGCCTCTCTAAGAAGAATGAATCAATGGGAGTAAGAAATGTCAATTTTAGTCAATAAAGATACAAAAGTAATCGTACAGGGTTTTACAGGTGGTGAGGGTACCTTCCATGCTGAACAGTGTATGGATTATGGTACAAAAATTGTAGGTGGTGTAACACCGGGTAAAGGGGGGCAGACACATCTTGGTCAGCCTGTTTTCAATACTGTAAAAGAGGCAGTATCTTCTACAGGTGCAACTGTCTCTATGGTTTTTGTTCCACCGGCATTTGTAGCAGATGCAGTGATGGAGGCCGCTGATGCAGGTATTGAACTTGCTGTGATTATTACAGAGGGTGCTCCGGTAAGAGATATGCAGATGGCAAAAGCGTATGCTCTAAAGTGTGGCATGAAGACAATTGGACCAAACTGTCCGGGTATCATTACAGCAGAAGAGTGTAAAATCGGTATTATGCCTGGTATGATTTTCAAAAAAGGTAATGTTGGACTTATCTCGAAGTCTGGTACATTGACCTATGAGGGTGCAAACCAAGTCTGTAATGAAGGGTTTGGTATTACAACAGCTGTTGGTATTGGTGGTGATCCAATTATTGGTCTAAGCTATAAGCAACTCCTTCCTATGTTTGAAGCAGACCCTGAGACTGAAGCTATTGTAATGATCGGTGAAATTGGTGGAGACCTTGAGATCCAAGCAGCGAAGTTCATTAAAGAGAACATCACTAAGCCTGTTGTAGCATTTATTGCAGGTCAAACTGCTCCTGCTGGTAAGAGAATGGGTCACGCAGGTGCTATCGTAAGTGGTGGTTCGGGCACTGCAAAAGAGAAGATGGAGGCACTAGAAGAGGCTGGTGTTAAAGTGGTTATCTCTCCTGCTGAAATTGGTAAGGCAGTTAAAGAGGTTTTATCTAAATAGCTTTAAAAGCATTTTAAAGTCTCTAAGCTTTCCCCTCGTTCCCATCGTCCTCGATGGGAATGTGAATATATCTATTTTCATTGCCTGAACACTCCTTCTAACAGACCCTGAAATTTGAGCCTCTTAAAATGGCAAATAGACCTTATCTATCAACTCATTATATTCACTTTGTGCATTACTATCTATAGTAATACCTCCTCCACTCTTATAAAAGAGTTTACCATCTCTCTTTTCAATAAATCGTATCATCACTGCTGAACGAAGTTGTTTACCATTAAATATACCAAAGATACCTGTATAGAATCCTCTCTCATAATTCTCTACACGCTTAATGATATTGAGTGTGCTCTTTTTTGGGGTTCCGCAGATGGAACCGGCAGGGAGTAGTTTAAAGAGGAGGGTACCTAGATTCTCTTGCCAGTTGCTTGGGAGCTTTGCTGTAATTTTTGAGCTCACTTGAAGTAGCTCTTTTTTACCTGCTTCTATCTTCTCCACATAACGGAACTTCTCTACATTGACTTCTGAAGCGATGATACCAAGGTCATTACGCATCAGATCGACTATCATTATATGCTCTGCCATCTCTTTTTTATTTGATAGTATCTGCTCTTTTGCATTGGGTAAATTAGCATCTATTGTCCCCTTCATAGGATAGGTAGCAATATAGTCATTATCTATCTCTACAAAACATTCAGGAGAGAAACAGATAAATTCACCTTTAAAGTAGAGTTTAAACTTTGCTTTTGCAGAGTTAAATATCTCATCTAATTTTAGGTTTGTCTCTATTGGTGTCTCAAATGTTAAATTGAGTAGATAGGTATTACCCAATCGTATCTCCTCTATTATCTCATCAAATGCTCTATTATAGGTAGTAAAATCTATAGGGGATTTAGAGAAGCTAAATTTGGTTATCTGCTCATCTTTATGGTAGTTACTCCAATCTCCAACTCTATAGAGTATATCTCTATCGAGTCTATGGAGTGGTTGAGCAAAGATATCCTCTCTATCAAAAGAGGTAACAAAAAGAAAAGGAGTCTGCTCTTTTGCAAGCTGGTTAATCTGCCTAACTCCATCTACTCTCTTAAACCAAGCCATCTATGAATCTAATAGAAGGAGTTTGAGAGTAGCCATACGCATATAGACCCCGTTTTTTACCTGTTCAAGTACTTTACATCGTGGATCTTCAAGCATATCATCGGAGATATCTATATTTCTCATAACAGGTCCTGGGTGAAGCACTAAGATATCTCTATGGGCTAAACGCTCTTTTGTAATGCAGTAGTGTTTTGCATACTCCTCATAGTCATCAAAAAGTGGTCTGCTGTGACGCTCAAGCTGTGCACGAAGACTCATAATCACATCGACTTTATCAAGTACATCTTCAAGATTTTCATATTGTGGTAAATCGCTTTTTGGCATAAAAGGTTTAGGTGCTACAAGGATAACATTCATCCCCATACGTGTAAGCAGACGTATTCCTGAGTTAGCTACACGGGAACTGATAATATCACCTACGATAGCGATGGTTTTACCTTTGATATCTCCATTAAAATGCTCTACCATTGTAAATAGGTCAAGGAGTGCCTGGGTAGGGTGTGCATAGTTTCCTGCACCTGCATTTATAACGGGCGTTTTTTGCATATTGGCAAGCAGTTGAGGGGTCTCATTTTCAGAGTGGCGTATGATGACACCATCAGGCTCCATAGCACAAAGGTTGGCAAAGGTATCCTCCAGGCTCTCCCCCTTTTTAGTTGATGAGCGAGATGGGTCAAGATGTACTACCGATGCACCAAGTCTCTTTGCAGCTACTTCAAAAGAGCTTCTTGTTCTTGTAGAATTTTCAAAGAATAGGGTAATAAGAAGTTTATCTCTTAAGAGTTGTGGAGGGAGTTGTGCTTTGAAGGTTTTAGCATCCTGAATTAGTCGTGCTATCTGCTTATCTGAAAAGTTATTTGTATCTACTAAGTGTTGCATGGGTCTATTCCTCTATTCTTCTGTCAGCATCCAAAGGATATATTATCCCTATGGTTACAGCAGATAAATTATTGATGTGATTATATCAGAGAGTTGGTAAAAGAGTTATAGTTTGTAATCTCTTATAAATCTATCCAATCCATCCTCTATACTCCACCAATTTGGAAATACTCTATCATAAAAGGGCTCTGTTACTCTCTTAAAATCCTCTCTATCTCTATATAGATTTACACACCAATCAAATCTAATATTACGAGACTCTAAAGCCTCCATAGAGAGCAAAGTATCATTGATACACCCTAAACGGCTAGGTGTAACCAAAAGAACATTCGCTTCTAATCTTTGTGCTAAATCTATCATCATAAAATCACTCTTTATAGGCACCATAAGACCTCCTGCACCTTCAATTAAAAGCAGGTCACAAAGCTTGGATAGTTTTTGATATTTTTCTATGATCTTTTCTAAGACTATCTCTCTGTTCACATCTGCACAAAAAGGGGATGCAGGAAGAGAAAAGGTATAGGTAGTAATATCACGTGGAGTGAGATTTTGGAATGCCGGATTTACCTTTTGGCAAGCCTCCAGAAGGCGTTTTGCATCTATAGGTTCATCCTCCACACCTGTCTCTACAGGTTTAAATACACCCACTCTAATACCCTGTTTTGCAAAGGCTTCAATAAGCTTCAGAGTGGTATATGTTTTGCCTACATTGGTACCTGTGGCAGTGATAAAAAGTGCTTGCACTTGAAATTCCTTATAATTTCTGTATAATAATATAAATTATCAATATAGGATTTTAACATAAAATGTCAAAGTTTGAAGAAGAGTTAGATATATCATTAGAGTTGCAAGAGCCTGTAATGTACAGGGTGTTGTTACATAATGATGACTATACCAGTATGGATTTTGTAGTAGAAGTTCTCATGAGTATTTTTCATAAAAGAGCTGAAGAAGCAGAGCAGATTATGATTTTGATACATAAAAAAGGGGTGGCTATCTGTGGTGTATATAGTTTTGAGATAGCTCAGACTAAAGCAGAGCAGGTGAAGCGACTTGCGAAACAAAATGAATTCCCGCTTCTTGCAACAATCGAAGAGGATAGATAGTAGATGAAAAAACTTTGGATAAGTAATAGAAGGATTAAGTGATGATAAGCATAGCACTCAATGATGTATTTAAGAAAGCTGTAGGGTATGCCAAAGAGAATAGACATGAATATTTGACAGTAGAACATGTTTTTTTATCTGTCGTAAGAAGTGAAGCAGGTAATGAGATACTATCTGCGCTTGATGTAAATCTAGAACTGCTTGAAGAGGGTATAATTGAGCATATCAACAAAACTATACCTTCGCTGAAAGAGGCGGTAGAACCCTTTGAGACTGTTGTACTCTCTCGAGCAATCAATGATATGATGACCCAAGTCCACAGTTCGGGTAGAACAGAAGCTACTATTGGAGACATGCTGGCCGCTATCTTTATGCAGGAGCACTCTTATGCAGTGTATCTGATGAAAAAAGAGGGTATCGCCCGTGTAGATATACTGGAGGTGATCTCTCATCAAGATACACCGCAAAAGCAAGATGCTACTTATATAAAACAAGAGGAGACACTTTTGGATCAATTTACGACAGAGCTTGTAAGTTTTGCGAAAAGTGGCAAGATAGACCCGGTTATAGGACGTACAGATGAGATAGAACGAGTGATGCAGACACTCTGTAGACGTAAGAAAAACAATCCGTTGCTTGTGGGTGAACCGGGAGTAGGCAAGACTGCCATCGCTGAAGGGCTGGCACTCAAGATCTCTGAG
>CAZOBE010000007.1:0-16623 GCA_964578205.1 uncultured Sulfurovum sp.
AGGATCCATGGTTTTCATCCATGTTACAGGAGTTCGAGTCTCCTAGGGGTCACCAATTAAAATCTCTAAATTTTAAAACTGTCTGCCTTACAAAAATAACTCCAGACTCTGTTTAGAGAGTTATAGTTATGGTAAAATCTTACACCAATTTAAATTGATTTTTAAAATTGACTATCTATTCAGATATTCACAGGGATAAAATAATGAAAAAAATTTTAATGAGTGCTTTAGCCTATGATAATGGAAAATCCGGTATTGCAAACTATATAGAGAATATACTAAAATCACTAAGCAAAACAGTTCAGGTAGAGCTCATTGTCAATGCAGATGAGAAAAAGTACTTCGAGAATATCTCTGAAAATATCACCTTTAGAGTGGTACCCCTTTTTTTTAAAACTCCACTGCTCAATATCTTTTGGCATATGTTTATCTTACCTTTTAGCATAAAGAAAAATCGGTATGATTGGCTCTTTTTGCCTGCTGGAAACCGAAGACTCATGCTCTTTTACCCTATAAAGACACTCATTACAATGCTTGACCTCTCCCAGTTTAATGTCGCCAAAAAGTATGATGCCTTTAGAATGTTCTATATTAAATATGTGATTCCATTTTTTCTCAAACGTGCTGATCTCATTTTTGCAATCAGTCAAAATACAGCAAATGATATGATAAAATACTACAAGATGAGAGCAGAAGAGATTATTGTAAACTATATTGGCACAGATACTAAAGAGTTTTTAGAGAAAAAAGAGAGTCCAAATCCAATAGGTATGCCATATATATTATATGTTGCTCGTATTGAACATCCGGGAAAAAATCATCTCAATCTCATTAAAGCTTATGAAAAACTTCCCACATCACTTAAAGCCTCTTACCGCCTCGCTATTGTAGGAAGTGACTGGAGTGGTGCAGAAGCGGTGCATGAGTATGCCAATGCCTCTGCAGATAGAGAGCGTATTGTCTTTTCCGGTTTTGTAGAGAGTGAAGCTTTGATTGATTATTATCAACATGCTTCTGTTTTTGTCTTTCCCTCTTTCTATGAAGGATTTGGGATACCGGTAATTGAAGCGATGGCAAGTGGTACACCGGTTATTGCTTCAAATAGCTCCTCGCTACCCGAAGTTGGAGGAGATGCAGCACTATATTTTGACCCAAATTCTGTTGAAGATATCTTAAATGTATTGGCTAAAGTTTTAAGTGATACTACTCTGCAGGAGTCCATGCGTAAGAGAGGATATGAGCAAATTAAGAGATTTGATATGGATAGGCATGCCCAAAAGTTAATAGAAAATGCCTCTTTTGCAACATAGATAGACTATATAATAGATAAGATTAAACATATAAAGGAGTAGTATGAGTAGCTTTCATGGTTATAATCAAAAAAATAGTAGTATTAAAATTATATTTGAATTTATCTTCTCTTTTATCTCTACACTTCTATATTTTACCGTTTTACCTTTTGTATGGATAACCAACCGTATAAAAAAGAGACCTCTTTATCTTACATTTCAAAACAGACATCAAATCCCTCTACGCTATTTTAATATAAGAACAAAACTCTTCAAATATCTACCGCTTAGTCTCTCTATCCTCAAGGGAGATGTCCATTTGGTAGGAACAGATTTAGACAATATAAAGCAACCTAAAGAGTATGCAGGTATTATCTCTCTCTATAGATTACGCTCTTTTAGCGGAATAAACTACCTGAGTATGGAAGATATAGATAATGAGTATCTCAAAGAGAGCCGTTTTATCTATGACATTAAGTTGACCATACGCTTCTTACCGGCCTCCATCCTAGCAAGCAGTAAAAAGAGTTATACCTCCAGATTGACACTTCTTGGAGTTAGATTTCTCAATACCACTATGGATGAGATATTGACTCAAATAGCCTCTATGGTCAAAAATGGAGCAAAAGAGAGTATCTACTTTATCAATGCCGATACACTCAATAAAGCATATCAAAAACAGATATTCAAACGCATACTCAATAAAACACCCTATGTTCTGCCTGATGGTAGCGGTATCAAGATTGCATGTAATATCCTCAATACACCCATAAAGCAAAATATTAATGGAACAGACCTCTTTCCTCTTTTGTGCGAAATGGCAAGCAGAGAGGGTATGAAACTCTTCTTATATGGTGCCAAAGAGGGAGTTGCACAACAGGTAAAGCAGAATATGCTCAAGAGATATCCAAATCTACAGATTGTAGGAACTATAAAAGGTTTTGATATTCATGATAATGAGGTGATCAATATGATAAACCACTCCAAGGCAGATATTGTACTTGTTGCCAAAGGGGCACCACTTCAAGAGAAGTGGATAGATAGACACCGTCATAAAATCAGTGCACCGGTTGTGATGGGTGTAGGTGGACTTTTTGACTTCTACTCAGGTAATATCCCTCGTGCTCCCATCTGGATGAGAGAGATAGGAGTAGAGTGGATCTACAGACTCATACAAGAGCCTCAAAGGATGTGGAGACGATATATCATAGGAAATCCTCTCTTTTTATTTCGTGTTTTTAGATGGAGAAAGCGACAAAGAAGAGAGGCTCTAAAAAACTACTATCAACATGTTGCAGCTAAACAAAGATGGCCACTTACACTACACCTCTCCTATTTGGCACATAAGCTTTATCCTATAACAAAGCGTATCATGGATATTGTTGTATCTCTTACTGCTATCATTCTGCTCTCTCCTCTACTTATTGTTGTTGCCATACTTATAAAAATGGAGGATGGAGGCAGTATCTTCTTTAGCCAAACGCGTATAGGAAGAGACGGAAAACCCTTTAAAATGTATAAATTCAGATCGATGAGAGTAGATGCTGAAATGTTAAAAGAGAAGCTTATGAAACAAAATGAGTCCAAAGATGGCATTATATTTAAAATAAAAAATGACCCACGTATCACACATATAGGTACATTTATCCGAAAATGGAGTATCGATGAGCTTCCCCAACTCTTTAACATTTTACAGGGCAATATGAGTCTTGTCGGACCACGCCCTCCTCTGCCTTCTGAAGTTGAAGAGTATATGATTGAAGATTTAAAACGCTTACATATTCTTCCTGGTCTTACCTGCTACTGGCAAGTCTCCGGACGTAGTGAAATACCATTTAAAAAACAGGTAGAGCTTGATAAAAAATATATCTCAAGACACTCATTGTGGGTAGATATTAAAATTCTTTTTGCTACAATTCCCGCCGTATTTACAAAAAAAGGTGCCTGTTGATGACAGTATGCAACTATTTTGCAAAATAACATGGTATTAGTCTCTTGCATAAAAACAGACTTCCTGTAATAGACAATATTCTGCAGGAAATCTGCCTAAAAAAAAGGGGAAGAAATGTTTGAGATACAAAGAGAGTATCATCCTGACTATATTATCTATCAGTTTAAAGGCTCTTATACACACAAAGAGTTCTCTTATATTATAGATTTTTTTGAAGAGGATATACAAAATACCTATCGCTTTATTTTCAATCTTGAAGCGATGTCCTCTATGAATAGAGATGGGATTAATATGCTTCGGGAACTCTACCTTAAAGGGATCATCAACCATTGTGATATGATACTCTGCGGACTAGATACGCAACAGCAGATGATGCTAGAACTCTTCAAAATTGATAAACTCTATCAGATTGAAAAGACACTCAAAAGTGCTATCAAATCATCTTCTCAAGAGTCAACAGATGCTTACTATTACTATTGACAGCAACTCCTATGAGTGGGTAACAGACCTTGACCCCTCTTTACATCCATTAAGTCTCTCTCTTGCCGGTAAGAGTATCTTGGAGTACCTGCTTCATTGGGCAAGATATAGAGACTACTCTTCCATTGCTATCAACGATATACATCCCAATATTACTTATGAAAAACTCCAAAAGTTTTCAGAACTTTATGGTGTTAAGATCATATATAACCATCTTAAAAAAGAGGAAGAGAAGTGTTATTTGGCAGATGCAACCGGTATTGGCATATTTAAAGATGATGGCATCTTTTATCCTATCACCTCTGCAAAAGTTTTTTTTGAGCTGGAAGCGAAGCTTATGACAACACCTCTAGCCTATAGCGGAGCTATCGGATATCAAAATGATACCAATATGCAGATAGGTAAAGATGTCTATATCCATCGTTCTGTAAAACTCATACCCCCACTCATTATAGGAGACAATTGTATCTTAGAACCCAATGTAAAGATAGAGAACAGTGTTATCAATTCCAATGTACACATTGAAGAGGATACCATCATCAAAGATAGCCATATAGAGAAAAATCTGCATATCTCAGGCAATCTATATATCCAGAACAAGGCTCTTTTTGCTTTAAAGATATATGATAAAAAAGCATCTAAAAGTGTTGCACATGATGGTGTATGCCATATAACGAAGGAGGAGTCATGATCATCTCTATTGCCGGAGGTACAGGAGCAGGTAAAAGTACGATTGCCAAAGAGATATCCAAACACTATCAGCAAACCTATAATTTAAACTCTGTAGTAGTCTCTATGGATAACTATTACAAAAATATTCATCTTGAAAAATTTGAAAACTATGATCATCCAGATGCATTCAACACCACCCTGCTCTATGAAGATCTACTCTCTTATACTCAAACCAAATCTATAGCCATACGAAAATATGATTATGAGAGTAAAGAGTCCAGATATCTTAAAACCGTGAGTAATGTAGATCTTCTTATTCTTGAAGGGCTCTATGCATTCTATGCACCACAAATCCATACCCTGTGCAATTTGACACTCTATTTGGATATTCAAGAGAATATCCGAATCCAAAGAAGAGTCATACGAGACCAGAAAGAGCGTAATATATCCAAAGAGGAGAATATGAAGATGTTTAGAGAGTTTGTTCAGAAAATGCATACACAATATGTTGAAAAACAGAAAGAGTATGCTATGGTCTCTTTTTGCAACAGTGACAATATTACAGACCATTTAAGAGCATTTTTCAATCCTGAAGTTTGAAACCAAAAAAGCTGAGGAGAGGATATCCATGCCATTTAATACTATAATGTAAGTTATTTTATATAATAATGTTATGGTTATGTTATAATATAATTTAAAATAGATACTACTTTTTAGAGATACCTTTCAAGGGGAAGATATGGATAACAAGCCATATATATTAGTTGTTGATGATATGGTCTATAATTTAAAAATTTTAGAGGTTAGCCTTACAAAATTAGATGCCAAAATAGACTTTGTGGACTCAGGTATTAAAGCGATTAATATGATACAAAAAGAGCTTCCTGACTTAATTTTACTAGATATTATCATGCCCGAAATGGATGGTTTTGAAGTGTGTGAAGAGCTTAAAAGCAATCCATTAACCAAAGATATTCCTATTGTATTCCTTTCGGCACTTGATGGGGTAGATGATAAAGCACGTGCCTTTGAGCTAGGAGGTGTAGATTTTATCACCAAACCCTTTAATCCTCTCGAAGTTGTAATGCGTGTAGAGAGACATCTTAAACACTACTATATACTCGGAAAGATGACTAAGCTTCTTAGAGAGTCTTACCATGAACTCTATACACCCCTAGGTCTCATAAAGAGCTCTCTCTCTCTACTTGAGTTGGAAAATGGTCAAAATGACTATACTCAAAATATAAAAGCTGCTGTCCAATCTCTCCACTCTATCTATGAAGATATCTACTATGGTATTACTGAAAAGGAGCGAAAATATCCTAAAGAGTGGATAGACTTGGAGGAGTTTCTAACCCAGAGGATACAACTCTTTGAAGCACAAATGTCTATTAAATCTGTCACATACGACTTTATATCCAAGATAGAGTCACCTATGATATATATCAACCAAACAGAACTTGAGAGGTTACTGGATAATCTCATCTCCAATGCCATTAAATATGCACTCAAAGAGAGTTCTATTCATATAGCAATATTGCAGGTTAATGAAAAAATAGAGTTGAGTATTACCAATGCATCCCAAAAAATCAAAAATGTAAATGAGCTCTTCAAAGCACTCTATCGTGAAGACTACTCTGTAACAGGTATAGGTATAGGACTCAATATTGTCAAACATATCTGTACAAAAAATGATATTACTATAGATGTCCAAAATGATGACATCAATACAAAATTCATCTTGCAGTATAAAGAAAATAGATGAGAATACTGCTCCTTGAAGATGAAACCGTACTCAATCAAAACATTACAAAATTCCTTACTCTCAAAGGGTATAGTGTAGAGAGTTATGACGATGGCAAACGACTCTTGGAGGAGGCAAATCTCTTTGAGTATGACTTTTTTATATTCGATATAGATGTACCCAATATAGACGGGTTTGAGTTACTTACATATATTCGAGGTAAAAAGCTTCAGACACCTCTTATTTTCATTACAGCATTAATAGGGATAGAGGATGTAAGCAGAGGATTTAAACTAGGATGCAGTGACTATCTTAAAAAACCTTTTGACCTACATGAGCTTGAACTGCGTATGCAGAACATCAACAATGCATTCGGTCTTCATGACCAGATCAAACTGCCCAATGGACTTATCTATGAATTTGGAAGCAGAACAATACGTACTACCTCCGGAAAAATCATAATACTCTCTAAAAAACAGGCGAATATTCTCTATATTTTAATGAAACACAAAGGTCATGTCGTAAGCTTTGAGACCATCGCTGAGTATATCTATGAAGATAACTTTAGAGATATACATACCATCTCCAGTCATATTAGAGATATTCGTAAAATAATAGGAGCAGAGATAATAAAAAATGTACGGGGTATAGGCTATAAAGTTGTACTTTGACTCTATTGCCTAACTAGAGAGTTTGATTGTCTGCTCTAGCAACTGGTTCAATTTGTGGTTAAAGTTTTCAACAGAGAAGTTTTGGGCTACCTCTCTTTGTAACAGTATGGCATCTTCCAATTTGGCTTGACTATTCTCCATATAGAAGATAATCTGCTCTGCCATCTTCTTGGCACTCTCAACAACAAATCGTGTTCCCTCTGCATCAAACAATCCCTCTGCCCCTAAAGGTGTAGTGATGAGTGCCTTTCCTGCCATTGCTGTCTCTATGACACGCGTATTGGTACCTGATGCTACAAAAATAGGCAAGATAACAAAATCACTCTCAAGAATTGTCTCCTCTATAGAGTCCACTTTTCCCATAATCTTAATATCATCATATTTTGACGGAGTGAGTTTATCGCACCCTTTACCTACGATATGGATACTATAGCCATACTCTCTAAGTTTCTCTCTGATGAGAGGATAGACCTCATCATGTATATAGTGATAGCCCTCTTTATTGGTAATGGAGTCCATAGCTCCATAGAAGAGTATAATCTTTGATTCACTGCTCTTTTGAGGTTTGTGTACGCTTAAGTCAGTCGTATTTGGCATATGGATAATCTTGGTATCAGGGTAGTGCATACGCATATCCTCTACCTCTTTTATATTTGAAAAAGAGAAAGCAAAATCACTCTTATGCAACTTAGACTCATAGTAGTTCAGCTTATGATACTCTATGAAGAAATAGCGTGAAGAGAGCGAAGGTCTCCTCTGCCATGACTGCTGCATGAGTCTGGACATACGGAAATCTTCATCTACAATAATAGTCAGAGACGGGAACTTCTCTTTTGCATAGTAGGCCAGTTCACAAAAAGAGATATGTCTAAAAAATAGTGTATCTATATTATGCGACTCAATATAATTGACAAATGCCTCTTTTGCATCCAATGAGAAGTCCGATATTGCATCAGGGAGTAAAAACTTTCTCTTGCTAGAGGGCTGAAGCAACAAAGAAGCATCATTTACCATTTTCTCTTTCTCTATGATAATAGAGTGGTACAGCTCTACTTTTTTAGATAACGCATTAACAATGTAACGACTCCGGTTCATATCTGCACCAAACCTGTTTCGATAATCGACATCTACATATAAGACTCTATTCAAACTAACTCCTGAAACTGATACATAACCTACTCTTAAAGAGAGTATAGAATGATACTCTTATAACTATTAAAGATTAAAGGAGAATATGGATATACTTATTTTTCTAATTACAAAGAAGGGAAAATCCATATGGCAAAAAAAGCAATCATCACAGGAATTACAGGACAGGATGGGGCATATCTGGCATCATTACTCTTAGAGAAAGGATATGAGGTCTATGGAGCATATCGTCGTACCTCTTCGGTAAATTTCTGGCGTATTGAAGAGCTTGAGATTAAGAATCATCAAAATCTCCATTTGGTTGAGTATGATCTAACCGATCAGGCAAACAGTATCCGTATGGTTTCAGAGATTCAGCCAGATGAGATCTATAATTTGGCAGCACAGAGTTTTGTCGGTGTTTCGTTTGAACAGCCCATTGCGACTGCACATATTACAGGTTTGGGTTGTCTACATCTACTAGAAGCTATCAGAATAGTCAATCCTGAGATAAAGTTCTATCAAGCATCAACATCTGAAATGTTTGGTGAAGTTCAGGCTATCCCTCAGATAGAATCTACACCTTTTTACCCAAGAAGCCCCTATGGTGTAGCAAAACTATATGCACACTGGATGGTGATTAACTATAGAGAATCTTATGATATATTTGGATGCAGTGGAATACTCTTTAACCATGAATCTCCACTGAGAGGAAAAGAGTTTGTAACAAGAAAGATTACAGACAGTGTAGCAAAGATAAAACTTGGCAAGTTAGACTATATGGAGCTTGGAAATATGGATGCCAAACGTGACTGGGGATTTGCCAAAGAGTATGTAGAGGGGATGTACCTGATGCTTCAGGCAGATAAACCAGATACCTATGTATTGGCTACAAACAGAACCCAAACGGTTCGTGATTTTGTCACAATGGCATTTAAGGCTGTTGAGATAGAGTTGGAGTTTAAAGGGAGTGGCGAAGAGGAGGTAGCTATAGATAAGGCTACAGGTAGAGTTGTTGTAAAAGTAAACCCTAAGTTCTATCGACCCGCAGAGGTTGATCTCTTGATTGGAAACCCTGAAAAGGCGAAAAAAGAGTTGGGGTGGGCACCTAAAACAACACTTGAAGAGCTCTGTGCCATGATGGTCAAAGAGGATATCCGACGCAATCAGAGCGGATTTAGTTTTTAATTTTTCCAAATCTTGAAAGAGGGGATGTAAGAGCGATGGATAACAAGGTTCTCATAACAGGCATCAACGGTTTTACAGGGATACACCTTGAAAAGTATCTATTGGAACAAGGCTTTGATGTCTATGGAACTGTTATTGCCAGCCCAAAGAAAGAGAAGCATATAGAGTGCGATATCACCAAAAAAGAACAAGTAGAGCGTACTCTATTACACGTAAGACCCGATTATGTGATCCATCTGGCAGCCATCTCATTTGTCGGGGAGAGCAATGCTTCACGAATATATGATGTCAATGTCATAGGCAGTGAAAATCTTCTACAATCCCTGCATACGCATAAGGTTCATCCCAAAAAAGTGATTATGGTCAGTAGTGCCACTGTATATGGAAATCAAAATCAAGAGATGCTTGATGAGTCTATGTGTCCAAAACCTATTAACCACTACGGTATCAGCAAGCTTGCAATGGAGTATATTGCCAACTCCTATTTTGATAAGATGCCTATCATTATCACCCGTCCATTTAACTACTCCGGCATAGGACAGGAGGCACATTTCCTGATACCAAAAATTGTAAGTCACTATAGAGAGAAGAAAAAGGTAATTGAACTTGGAAATCTCAATGTTGCACGTGAGTTTAACACTATTGAATATATCGTAAAGATATACACAGCACTTATGCTCAGTGATGTAGATTCAGAAGTGGTAAACCTCGCATCCAATAAAACAATCAGACTCTTGGATGTTATCGAAAAGATGAATCATATTGCCGGTTACAATATAGAGGTTGCTGTAAATCCTGCATTTGTAAGAGCCAATGAGATTAAATCACTCTCAGGCTCAACTAAAAAACTTAAAGATATTATTCCATCATTGGAGAGAATAGATAATAACTTTTCAAAAATGTTAAAGAGTATGTATAACGCTCTACCCCATAAATAGTATTAATAAGGAGAGCAATGATGAAAAAAAAGAGACTTGTACTACATATCTTTATTGATGCCTTTGGATATGAGATCTATAAAGAGCATCCCTACTTTTTAGAAGGAATTATCAAAGATAAAAAACCGTTGAGATCAGTGCTTGGTTTTACAAATACATGTCTGCCCTCAATTCTATCTGGACAATATCCCCAAGAGCATAAACAGGCCGCCCTCTTTTTCTACTCTGAGAACTCCCCTTTTAAATGGATGAGGCTACTCTCTTTTCTCCCTTCACTCTTTGACCGTTTCAGAGTAAGAAATATCCTAAGTAAAATTATCAAAAGAGTCTATAACTATACAGGATATTTTCAACTCTACTCAATTCCGTTTGATAAACTATGTTACTTTGACTTTACAGAGAAGAGAGACTACTTTGTTCCGGGTGCACCTTTTGAGACAATCTTTGATGCATGTGTTAAGCATAATATTCCATACCACTGCTCCAACTGGAGAGAGTCTGAAGCGTTTAACCTTAAAGAGATGCATGAGAAGATAAAGGAGGGAAATATCCGATTTGGCTGGCTCTATCTCCCTAGTCTCGATGGTACACTGCATGCCTATGGGACAAAGGATGAAAAGGTAACCCAAAAGATTCTTTGGCTGGAGAGAGAGATCAAATCTATCTATCATCATGCACTAAAGCACTATGATGAAGTAAGCCTCTATGTCTTCAGTGACCATGGCATGGAAGATGTCACACAAGGGTATAATCTCATCTCTGATATTGACTCACTTAGTCTAACATATGGTATAGACTATATAGCTATGTATGACTCAAGCATGGCAAGGTTTTGGTTTAAAAATGAAAAAGCAAAAGAGCAAATCACGGCTAAGCTTCAGACTATCAATAGTGGTACCATTTTAGATGATGAGGAGCTCAAACGGCTAAAGTGCTATTTTGAAGATGGAAAATTTGGAGATCTCTTTTTTATGATGAATCCGGGGATTATGATAAATCCATGCTATTTTGGAAAAAATCTTATTGCAGGTATGCATGGATATCACCCCGATGCAAAAGCCTCCAAAGCTATACTCCTTAGTAACCAAAAGATAGATGACTCTGTTACAAGCATCACAGATATACGAAAAACAATGGAAAAGGAACTTAACATATAGTGCAAAGGGCTAAACAGATAAAAGAGAATATCCTCCTGGTTGAACCAAGACGCATTATTGCGGCACTGCATAAAAACTTAATCAATATTATTATTGGTATAGTATTTTTTGCAGGCTGGGGAGTCTATATTGCCAAAAAACAGGAGGTAAAATCATGGACTGCCACCTGTAAAGTAATTCGCTATAAAAAAGAGGTATCAAGATCAACATCCATACCTTATCAGTTTAAAGACTTTAATTATAAAACAGCCTTAGATACTATCCGTATGCGTTCCAACCTTTTGGAACTTATTAAAAAGCTCGACTTGAACGGAAGTACTCCTGAGTCTCTCTTTTCCCAATTTGAGATTAAGAGAGCAAGAAGCTCTGATATTGTTGAAATCAGTTTTACCTCTTCTGATAGAGACATAGTTGCAAAAGTAGCAAATACTCTAAGTGAAATCTTTATTCAAAGTTTCTATAAAACACAAAATGCTGCCATTGAACGTACCTATGGGTATTATAAAAAAAACAAAGAGATTAAAGAGAAAGAGCTTCAATCGGTAAAACAGAATATTGCCATATTTTTACATGAAAACAACCTTACCTCTTTAAAGAATGCTCTTGACAGTAACTATATGCTTCTTCGTATCTTAAAACAGCAAAAGTTAGAAAATCAAGTTAGGATAGAGTCTCTAAAGACCTCTATTAAAGAGATTAAAAATACTTTAAAAAAATTACCCGAAGAGGTAAAACTAAGATATGAGATACGCTCTGCCAACAAAAAAGCATTGGAGTTAAAAGAGAAAGAACTCAAAAGATTACAAAAAGTATATGCTGAAGCTCACCCTAAAATAAAGTTACTAAAAAGTGAAGTTAAACAGCTTAAAGATACCATCAAAGTAACAAAAAAGGTAGAACCTGATGTCCTATCCTATGGACAAAATCCTATAAAACAAGAGCTTCGTATTCAGCTTAATAAAAAAAAGATTGCACACAAAGCAGCTCAAAATATCAATCACTCCCTACAGATACAGATAGAACATATAGAGAAGAGTATTGTCTCTCTCAATAGTCTCAATAAACATTTTGAACAACTTCAAAGGAAAAAAGAGGAGATAAAACAACAGCTTGAGATACTCACAGACCGACTCTATAACATAAAGATCTCTATTGGTTCAAGTAAGGAGGATTTTAAAATTCTTGAGAGAGCAAAACGACCTGAGTTTCCTAATCCAACACATAAAAAACTTATTGTTATCCTCTTTACGATACTAGGTTTCATTCTTTTTGTCGGCTTTGTTACCATACGGGAATTTTTAAGTGGAAGAATCAAGACAAAATTCGATCTGCAAAAGAGATTTGGTATCACAGACACCATAGAGCTGTCTCAAGAGAAAAATCTCTCATCGAGATCTAAACAGATCTTCTCTTTTCTTGCAAATAGGATTATTGCCAAACCCATACCCCCTGCACATATTATCACACTCAGTACAGACATACCACCTAAAATTCCATCAATGATTTCAGAAATGATGCTGGAGCATCTTATATTTCAAAAAGCCAAGATACTCTTTATTAAAGCCTCTGTCCACCCCTATTATGATAAAGAAAAATATACTATTGACATGGCTACTCCTTTAAGTGAGCAAGAGTATATACCTGAAAAGTATAGCAAAAATGTTGATGCACTCTACTGGCATATTCAAGATGACTACTGTATCTTTTTTCCCAATAAAAAGGAGCTGGATACTGTCTTTGAAGAGCTTAAAAAATCAGACTATGATTATGTGCTTATTGATTTGCCTTCTTATATTGAAGTTGAACACCTTATCCCTATGTGTATCAAACGGTGTGACTCTTTTATACTCTATACAGAGTTTAAAACTTCACTAAGAAAAACAGTACTTGACCTGATGATTCATACAGATGAACAGAGTCTTTCCAAAATAAAAGGAGTTATAACCAATGTACATAAATATTTTATATCGTAGCCTTCTACTACTATCTATATTTATACTACAAGGGTGTATATCGCACCCTTCACCAAAACCAAAAGAGCATATTGTTCCTATAAAAATAGATATTAAAAAGAAGATACCAAAAATAGAAGATAGACAAATATATTTTAAAAAAGATAGTTATAGATTAGATACAAAGGCAAAATCTATACTCGATACTCTCATAGATAGACTTAAGAGTAATCCAAAAATAACTATCTCTATAGTAGGACGGGCAAGTGAAGAGGGGAGTAAAGGCTACAATCTTGTACTCTCCCGCTCCAGAGCAAGTGCAGTTTCAAACTATATTCTTGACCATAATATATCTTCACGACAAATCGTAAGAGTCTATGCACTGGGTGAAAATAAACCTCTATGCAGAGATAAAACAGAGGAGTGCCATAGATTAAATCGAGTAGTTATCATTAACTCAGGAGATTTAAATCTATATAATAAAGATTACCAGCTTATAGATACACGCGTAGAGATGCTCTATTATGGAAAGAGCAAGGCGGAGATAAAAAGAGAGCTTTTAGAACTTCATAAGAAAAAAAATTTTAAATACCATATCAGCTCCGGTGATGTATTTAATATCTCCATATATGGAGAACCTGAACTTACCATAAAAGGTGGTGTAGTCAAACCTGACGGTACACTTACCGTTCCTATGGTAGGGGATGTAAAAGTATCTGGTCTTACTGTAAATAAGGCTATGAAAAAAATCTCTAAAAAGTTAAACCATTTTTTAGAAGAAGCTATCGTCTCTCTTATTCCTGTTAAATTTAAAGCCAAATCTTACAATATCCTAGGAAAGATAAACCATCCTGGAAACTACCCACTACAAGAGAATACAAGACTGCTGGATACTATCGCTAGTGCAGGAGGATTCTCCATTGGAATCTTTCAGGGTACTACCATAGAGTTGGCAGATTTGGAACATGCCTTTATCCGAAGAGGTCTTGATGTACTTCCTGTTGACTTTACAGAATTGGTTCGCAAAGGAAATCCTCTTCACAATATCCCATTGGAAGATAAAGATTATATCTATATTCCCTCATCACTCAATACTGAAGTCTATGTACTAGGAGAGGCTCTGCACCCTGGATATTTTGGCTATCAGGAGAAGATGACACTCATGCAACTCATCAGCCATGCAGCTGGATATAAAGATACAGCCAATATCAATCAGGTAGCTGTTATCAGAAACTATATGAAAAACCCATCTGTCTATATTGTAGATCTTGAAAAGGTGATAGAGGGAAAAACTATAGACCTTATGCTTAAACCCTATGATGTAGTGTTTATTCCAAAATCTTATGTGGCAGATTGGAAAATCTTTCTTGATATGATGACACCGAGTCTAAATGCTATTACAAACGGATATGCAACCTACTATATCTTCAGAGGTACCACAAAATGAGAAAGTTTATCCAAAATTTAGCTTTAGATATCTGTATGGTTAGAGGGACTAAAGAGCCAAAGATGAGTGATATTATCTATACTCTTCACCCTCGTATGCTTCCTACTCTTCTATTTAGAGTTGCTCATCTCTTTACACAATACCATTTGGGTATTATAGGAAAACTCTTTGCCTTGCTAAACCAAATTCTATTTGGATGTGATATAGCTAGAGGTGCTAACATAGACGGTGGATTCTATCTACCGCATCCCGCGGGTGTTGTTGTAGGAGAAAATGCTGTTATAGGAAAAAACTGTATTTTACATCAAGGTGTAACACTAGGAGACAGAGGAGAGTGTCATGAGGGAAGTGATCCTATACTAGGAGATTATATAGAGGTGGGAACTGGTGCAAAAATATTGGGCAATATACATATAGGCAACTATGCTAGAATTGGCGCTAATGCTGTTGTATTGGAAGATATAGATGCCTATATTGTTGCAGTAGGTATTCCTGCCAAACCTCTTTATGTTAGAGATGACAAACCATCTATAGATTAATTAGAGGATAATAATGGGTGATTTGAAGTATGTTATATTCTTTATAGTATTTCTATTTGGTGTCCCATTCAACTATAAGATGGCACTTAAATATGAGAAGTATGAGAAACTTCTTCTATTTCTGCTCTTCTACTTCACCTCCGATATGACCGATATCAACTTTGTCTCTAGAGAGCACTACAGAGGAACATCCAAAGGGTTTGAGATAGGGATGGTAGATATCTTACTCTTCTCTCTTTTGGCTCTTGTAGTACATAGAAAAGAGGAGCATCCATTAAAAACTCCTCCGGGAACTACACTCTATTTTCTATATGTCTTTTTTGGTATGGTCTCTATGGTAAACAGTGCAGATATTGTCTATTCACTTATGGAGATTTGGAAAGAGTTACGGATGTATCTTGGTTTTTATGTACTCTATAACTATATTACCAGATTTGAACAACTCGATGAGATTATGCTCTATATCTCATTTGTTACAATAAAGATTACTATAGACATACTCAAACAGAAATATATACTACACATGTTCCAATGTATGGGTTCTTTTCCTCACCAGAACTCCATGGTAATGTATATGATTGTATATGGTGGTCTTCTGCTTGCCTATGTGATGAATAAACCGGTAAAAATTATCTATTGGCTACCAGTATTTGGTGGAGCAGGCGTAGATATTGTCTCTTCACTCTCTCGCGGAGGTATGGCAATGTTTGCAATCGCTATTATAATTATATTTATGCTCTCTCACAGTCACAGTTTTAGCCTTAGAAAACTGGGTATTACCATACTTTTTATTTTAGGACTTACGGGAATACTCTATAAAGCGATGGATTCAATTACAGAACGAATTGAAACAGCACCAGAAGAGTCAGCCAATGTTCGGGTTATGCTTGCAAAGTCTGCTCTCAATATGGCAAATGATAAAATATTGGGTATCGGACTCAATAACTTTGCCATTAAAGTCAATCCACCATACCCCTACTCAGACCATATCCCTATGCCAGAAGATGAGGATGTGGCGATAAGCAATGGGTTGGTAGAGACCATCTATCTTAATATCGCTGCAGAGACTGGTTGGCACAATCTGGTAGTCTTTTTCCTATTTATATTCTACTTCTATTTTAAAAATATGCGTAACTACTTTAGACTTAAAGGCAGTATCTACAGATACTTTCCCCTAGGGCTTATAGGTGGACTCCTTGCCATATATCTACAGTCAACACTTGAGTGGGTACTCAAGCAGACCAATAACTACTACCAACTGATGTTTATGTTTGCCATTATTGCAGCTATCTCACGACTTTTAGATGAGGGACACTACAAATATGTTAAACCAGAATAGTCCAAGGAGTCTCAATTGAAAATTTTAACCATAACAAACTACTACCCACCCTACTTTATCGGTGGGTATGAGATTGCCTGTAAAGATACAATGGATTTTCTTATAAACAGAGGACATGATATTACTGT
>CAZOBE010000007.1:16723-19812 GCA_964578205.1 uncultured Sulfurovum sp.
TTTGCCGGTCGCTTGGATGAAGATAAAGGCTTGGACCTTGCCATTGAAGCCCTTAAACTCTTTGCAAAAAACTATCCAAAGGTTGATTTTACATTTAATATCTACGGTGATGGAGACAAAAACTATATCCATCGGTGTAAAGTATTGGCACAACCAATAAAAGAAAAGGTAAAGTTTAGAGGTAAAGTTAGCCATAAAGAGGAGATTTATACCAATTGCTCTATACTTCTAATGCCTACTCGTGCAAAAGAGGCTTTTGGAATGGTTGTCATTGAAGCCATGGCACATGGCTGTGTTATCATTGCAACCAACGCCTATGGACCTAAAGAGATTATTGAACATCAACACAACGGTCTGCTTTTTGAACCTGAAAATGTAGAAGCACTCTACTCTCAGATTGAAACACTCTATCAAGATAAAGCTCTCTTTAAAAAGCTCTACCATCAAGGCTATGAAGATGTGAAAGAGAAATTCAATATAGATGTAGTCAAACCAAAAGTAGAAGCAATACTTAAAAAGATTGCAGGAGTAAACTCATGAGCCTAAGTGCAAAAGAGATGACAAAAGCGACACTCTCAAACTATATTCACCTCATCATCAAAATTATTGCATCTTTAGTGCTTGTTCGTATTATGTTTCTAGGAATGCCAAGAGAGTCTTACGGTTTCTGGGCACTACTGTGGAGTATCTTTGGCTATACTGTACTACTCGATTTTGGTCTGGGTGTTACCATACAAAAAAAGGCTGCAGGATTTATTGCTATACAAAAAAAAGATAAACTCAGCATACTCTTTTCAACCTATCTATTTGTCTATGGACTCATTGCACTACTTATTATTGCAACTTCATTTACTCTTGCCTATACACTAGAGCATCTCTTTATGATAGAGAATATTGCCAAGCTCTCTGAGTACCGTCTGACTCTAATAATCTTTGGAGTAGGGAGTGCTATTGCATTTGTTTTAGGCTTTATAGAGGAGATACTAAGAGGAATGCACCTCTTGCGAATACGTAACTACATCAATACTCTTTTTGTTATTATCAATGTTTTAGGACTATGGCTTTGTGTCATCTCTGAACAACCTTTATATATGTTTGCACTTGTAGCAGTCGGTGTACAGATACTAAACAACATCAGCTTTCTCTTTGTCATTAAAAAGAAGCTCCCCTCACTTAAAATTTCAAAAAATCTTATAGATCTTAAAGATGTAAAATCCTCTATGCAGTTCTCTTTAAGTGCCTATTTGGTGACATTTTCAAATATCATTATCTTTCGTACCGACCAGATTATTGTCTCTGCCATTGCAGGTGTTACATTTGCTGGTTTTTATCAAATTGCAGCAAGAGTCTCTGAACTATTTCGTCAATTTGCCACACAATTTCATGAGAGTCTTGGAACAAAGGCGGCCATGCTTACACAGCAAAAAGACCAAACAGCTATCTCTATGCTACTTATAGACTCCAACAAAGTCATTGCTGCCATTGCCACACTTCTTTTTATCCCCAGTTATCTGCTTATTGATGCCCTTTTGTTACAATGGTTACACTTAGATGATCAATCTACCATACAGGTAGCACAGCTATTGCTTATCTCTATGTATATACTTGTAGTCTTTAGAAGCTCCATGGTGCAGGTTTTACTGATGAACAATCAACATGTTCAACTGATGAAGGTTGGTATCTTTGAAGCTATCTCAAATATACTTTTAAGTATATACCTTGTTAAAGAGTATGGAATGATAGGTGCAGCCATAGGAACACTTATCCCAAACCTCCTTATTGCACTCTTCTATAATATACCTACTGCTATATATTACAGTGAAATAAGAGTTACCACCTATCTAAAAGAGTTCCTTCTGCCACTGATGAGTGCTTTGGGTCTCACTCTCTATCTAGGAGAGAAATTGCGTCATATTATTGTACCTGAGACATTTTTTACACTCTGTCTGGATGGGTTGATACTTCTTATTCTCTTTGCCTCTCTCTACTCCCTACTTGGTTTCTCAAAAGAGTTAAAAAGATTTTATCAACATATCGTCAATAAAGGATAAGCATGAAGATACTTTGGATCAATACCTACGCCAATTTTGTAGGGGGAGCAGAGGGATATATCTATCAGAGTGCCCACTATCTTAAAACTATGTTTGGTGTAGAGAACTACCTCTTTTACAGTGTAGAGAGCCGTGTAGATACACAATTCATTTCACCCTTTACCTTTGCCACTGTCATAGCCACACTTCAAACACAGATAGAGCGTGTCAACCCCGATATTATCTATCTGCACCGTTTAAATGATGATACTCTATTGGAGCTACTTAGCCATCTTGATATACCTGTTGTTGCATTTATCCATGACCATACACACTTCTGTTTGAGAGAGCACAAATATACAACTCTTACCCATCAGACATGTACCCAACCGGTAGGGTTACGGTGCTATAGCTGTCTAGGGTTTCTAAATAAAAAGCCCTCCTTCCCATACATTGCTATCAAAACACTCTCAACAATTCAAAAGATACAACAATACTATAAAAAGTTTGCACATATTATAGTAGGCTCTGAATATATGAAAAATCACCTAATAGCACACCACTTTAAACCATCAAATATAAGCAAAATACCTCTCTTTACCACACCTTTGAAGCATACAGATGTACCTTTAGATACCTTAAATAAAAAACGCTTTTTATTTGTAGGACAACTTATTCGCGGTAAAGGTGTAGATACTCTGCTTGATGCATTTGCTATGCTCAACAATAAAGAGATAGTGCTTGATATTTGTGGAGAGGGAAAACAGCGTGCCCAACTCGAAGAGCAGGCAAAAAGACTCAATATGCAAGAGCGTCTCTTCTTTCACGGTAAAGTCACACAAGAGGAGCTGGCTGCATATTATACAAATGCCTATGCTGTTGTGATACCCAGCCGTGCACCGGAAACATTTAACCTTGTAGGGCTTGAAGCGATGAGATACAAAAAGGCTGTCATTGCTTCAGATGTAGGCGGTATAAGAGAGTGGTTACAAGAGGGGGTTACAGGGTTACTCTTTCCTAGCAATGATAGCCATACATTACATCTAAAACTGCAACAAT
>CAZOBE010000007.1:19912-22653 GCA_964578205.1 uncultured Sulfurovum sp.
AGAGGAGAGGGTGGTGTGGTCAAAAAAGATGGGATCTATAGACCACATAACAACCTTGACTTGCTTTATATCTACAATGAGACGCTTGATAAAAAAGTGCTCACAAAGGTAGATGAAGCACTGCAAAAGATCTCTAAAGAGTATGATATAGGTATAGACCTCTCAACCATCAGCAAAAAGAAGATTTTAAATCTTGAAGGGCTTGTTGTCTCTTACGATATGAGATTTGGACACAAAACACTCTTGGGAGACAGCAACTTCATACGCAAATATGACCATTTTTCAGTCTACAATATTGACCCTGTTGATATAAGACAACTCCTAGTCAACAGAGGAACACTCCTGCTTATCAATAGAGTACTGCTTCAAAAAGAGAAGCTCAGTACCAGAGAGAAAAAACTGATTATCAAACACGCTATCAAAGCGATTATAGGGTATGGAGATGCCCTGCTCTTCTTTCACAACCAATACCATTGGAGTTATGCACAAAAACAGTCCAATATGACCAAGCTCTCTGTAATAGATGAGAAGACAAAATCCCTCTATACAGAGGCTATTGCATTCCGTTTTCAACCAGACTATGAGACATATCTCCAAAAAGATTTGCACCAATGGAACAGCGAACTGCTTCATACACTAAGTAACATTCATCTTGAGTGTGAAAAGATTAACCTTTCCAAACGAGACTTATCATGGGATAACTATTTTGATGTTACCCTTTTGGAGAGAAGTTACCCTAATAAAAATATTAAACAGAAGATAAAATCTGCTCTTGAAGGGCTCAAACATCCAAAAGTTATCTTAAAACTTGCATCTCCTCAAAAGATATTCAGCTTTTTACAACTGGGCAACCGTGCTACTCTGGCACTGATATTCCCTTATGTTGCTTACAATAACTCTCCCTCACACTATAGAGAACTTTTCATGCTTCTACTTGATAGTAGAGAGAGTACAGATGCAGCATTTTTAAGAGCCTTTTTGCTACAATGGTCAAAATGGGGAGATACAAATTTTAAAAATGTCCTCAAAAGCTATCATATTACACTGGAGGAGAGATGATTTGCCTTACAGCCGACTTACATCACATGAGTCTTAAAACAGGAAACCAGCTCTATAGTGACCAAACAGAGATGGCACTGGCAGGACAATTTGTCAAGATGATGGAAGAGCGAGGCATCAAGGGCTCTTTTTTTATTACGGGAAAAGCCTTTAAAGAGGAGTGGAAAGAGGTCAAACCCATTGTAGAGAGTCCAAATATTGAGATAGGCGGTCACACCTATGCAGCTTTTGAACCCACTCTGTTTCATCGCATCTGGAACAAACTGACAAAGAACTATAACGGTCCCTATCTCTACCAGTACTGGGATACCAAACGAACAATAGATATTATCTTTAAAAAGACCGGTAAGCGTATTATGATTTGGCGTAATCACATGTATATGCATGGGGCAAATACAGAAAAAGTATTGCATAAACTGGGGATAAAAATCTGTTCAGACGGTGTAATGAAAGATAATCATCAACTTATATGGGATCCCCACCGTATCTGTAATCTACCTATCAATATTATTCCAGACCATGAACATCTTATTCATGCAGAGCGTACTCCTGAGTGGATTGAAGCATGGCAAAAACGCTACAACTGGTCAGATGATTTTGGACCAGACTCCTACTATATCGATGAGTGGACCGATATGGTACTCGAACAACTCAAAGCCAATGAAGAAGAAGACAAACTCTCTGTAATGATTATTCACCCTATTACAATGTATCTAGCTGATGAGTTTAAAGGGGTACAACGTATTCTTGACTACATAGCCACGCGTAAAACTATCTTTATGACCGAACTGCTACAGAGGTAAAGAGTGCAAAAGGTTACTGTTATTGTTAGAACTTTTAATTGTGATTGGGTAATTGACCAATCTCTATCTTCAATTCAAGGACAAAAGGGTGTTGATATAGAGCTTATTATAGTCGATTCAGGCTCTAGCGATAATACACTAGAGATGATTAAAGAGTATAAACACACCTTTATAGCTATAGCTCCGGGAACATACTTTCCAGGTAGAGTTCTAAACCATGCTGTAAGTAAAGCCCAAACAGAGATTATCGTTTTTATCAACTCTGATGTTGTCTTACTTGATGAGTATGCTATATATAATCTTATTGAACCTCTTATAGAAAAGGGGGAGTGTGCAGGGAGTTTTGGACGCCAGATTGTACGTCCTGAAGCAGACTTAACAGTAAGGAACGAATACAAACAAGCCTTTCCTAAACACGAAAACAACCCTGAGTGGATGCACTACTCCCTACCCATTGCAGCCATGAAAAAGAGTATTTGGGAAAAACTTCCCTTCTATACAGACTCATGGGGTTCAGAAGACACACACTGGGGGATTAATGCCAAGAGAGAAGGCTATGAGATAACCTATGTACCCCAAGCCATTGCGATGCACTCACACAACTATACACTCAAGCAACTAGCTTCAAGACGTCGTATCGAAGGCGAAGCCGATGTCTACATCTATCCCAACAAAACCCACAGTATCTTACATATGCTAAAGTCATTTGCCGGCACATTTGCTCGAACCTCACTTGAGCATATTAAAGCTTTTAAAATCCATAAGATTCCATATCTCTTTATAAACCGAATAGTCTATGTATGGTTTTACTATGCAGGGTTTAGAGATGCCAGTCGTAAAGAGCATACCATCTCCTATGGAAATTATCAATAAGAGGGG
>CAZOBE010000008.1:0-16596 GCA_964578205.1 uncultured Sulfurovum sp.
TATTTTTCCTGAATTATAGCTAGAGTTGTCTTTAAAGTAGCCTGTCCCCCTTTTGTGCTTGTGGGTTGTTTTTTACTACGATATATGTATTAATTAATTCGCTATTTATATCTGATAGATAAACTTTTTTATTTTTTAATAAACCTTTAGAATATAATTCAAAAAATACAGCACCACCACCCAAAAATGGCTCATAATAATTATTAAATTCTTTTGGGAAAAGTGGTAAAATTTGATCTAACAATCCCCTTTTTCCACCTACCCACTTTATAAAAGGCTGATATTGTTTTATGTGTAATCTATTTACTATTGCTGTCATGTTTTGTATCCCTTATTTTGCTATGATTTTATCACAAATCGTAGTAAATACAAAATAAAACTGAATTTATTAGAGATAGTAAGAGACAAAATTTGTTTTAAGAAAGAGATAAAAGAGATATTCAGTAGAGCCAAAGTTGGCTCTGCTGGTGGTAACTTAACAAGAGTAGGTTGTAACAAATTCAAACGCTGTCGGTCTACCTTCATCCGGCCAGACTTGTCTTTCAAACTGATAGTGTTGGTATGTATCGATAAACTCATCAGTCATAACAGGCTTTAAGAAATCATTATCTGAAATAAGTCCTTCAAGTGCTTCTCTTAGTGTATGAGGCATTTGAGGAATGTTTCTCTCTTTAATCTCATCAAGACTCAATTCAAAGAGGTCTTCATTCATTGGACCTACAGGTTCATAACCATTTTTGATACCATCAATTCCTGCTAGCATAAGTACAGCAAATGCAAGGTATGGGCAAGATGATGAGTCTGGGAATCTTGTCTCAATTCTTGTTGCCATCTCACCGGCACCATAAGGGATACGACATGCTGCTGAACGGTTTTGGCTAGAGTAAGTCAAGATGCTTGGTGCTTCAAATCCGGGAAGAAGTCTCTTATAAGAGTTTGTGCTAGGGTTGGTAAATGCAGAAACAGCATGAGCATGTTTAAAGATACCACCAAGGTAGTTGAGTGCCATTTTACTTAAGTTTGCATACTCTCCCTCTTTATAGAATAGGTTTTTACCCTCTTTCCAGATAGATTGGTGAACATGCATACCGTTACCATTATCTCCAAAGAGTGGTTTTGGCATAAATGTAGCTGTTTTTCCGTTGAGGTGTGCTACCATTTTGACTACATATTTGTACTTTTGTACATTGTCTGCGGCTTCAATAAGTGTTCCAAACTTAACACCAATTTCACCTTGACCCTGTGCTACTTCATGGTGTCCAAGCACTACTTCCAATCCTACCTCTTCAAGAAGAAGCATCATTTCAGCTCTAAGGTCAACCATAGAGTCTGTCGGCATTGTTGGGAAGTATCCACCTTTTGTTCCAGGTCTGTGACCCATGTTGCCATACTCATACTCTGTATTGCTATTCCAACCACCCTCTTCAGTCTCTACTTTGTAGAATGCAGAGTTGATATCATCTTTAAACTTTACATCATCAAAGATAAAGAACTCATTTTCAGGTCCAAAGTATGCTACATCACCAATATTTGACTCTTCAAGATACTTCAATGCTTTTTTAGCGATTGACCTTGGACACTTCTCGTAGAGTTCACCTTTATAGATGTCATAGACATCACAGATAACAATAATAGTGCTATCTGCTGTAAAAGGATCAAGGAATGCAGTCTCAACATCTGGTTTAAGAAGCATATCTGATTGGTTAATTGGTTGCCAAGCCTCAATAGAAGAGCCATCAAAAGGGAGACCATTCTCAAGCATTCCCTTATCTACTGCATTTATACGATAGCTGATATGGTGCCATGCCCCTTTAATATCTGTAAATCTAAAATCTACAAACTCTACCTCATTCTCTTTACAATATGCAAAAAACTCATCTGTGCTGTTCACAAACTTACCCATCTGTTCTCCTCAAAAAAATTTATAACTACTATTATAGCGACTAATCATTTAGATTTCTCAACTTTTTTGCCTAAAAAGTAACCAATTTTTTATCTCTCTGCTCAAAAGTAACAGCTTTGCTGTATCCTACCTCTCTTGCAAGATGAATCACCTCTTCATAGCCAAATCCTACCTGCTCTATTGTATGTGCATCAGAACCAAATGTGATAGGGATACCAAGTGCATACGCCTCCTCTAATAGAGCCTTGGAGGGGTATATCTCTGCTACAGGTTTGCGTAATCCTGCACTATTTAGTTCAAGCACCATGTTGGCTCTCTTAATAGCTTTAAGTGCATCTTTAGCAATGAGTCGTATATTTTGTTTGGGCATATATTTAAAGACCTTAATAAGGTCAAGATGTCCTACAATATCAAAATATCCAGAGTTTGCCATATCTTCAATTGCCTCAAAATAGGCTTTCCAAATCTCATCTATATCTCTATTTTTATACTCTCCAATAAATTCAGGATTATCAAAACCCCATTTATCTATAAAGTGAACAGAGCCTATAAGGTAGTCAACTTTAGCATCTATAACTCGTCTATCTAGATATTTTGGAAGATAATCTACCTCATACCCTAAGAGAATCTTTATACTCTCTTTATACTTCTCTTTTGCATCCAATACCTCTTTTGTATAGTCATCCATCTCCTCAAATGCCAAACGATATTTTGGGTCAAACTTCATGGGTGCATGTTCTGAAAATCCGTAAATGTCAATGTCAAGCTCTATAGCTCTTTGAATATACGCATCAATCGTACCTTGGGCATGATTACAGCGTGTAGTGTGGTTATGTAAATCTATTCTCATAGGTGGATTTTAACATAAAAACTGGGTTAAAAACTCTTTTTTACCACTAATTAGGTAAAATAGAGAGAATATTTTGGCAAACAGAGTTGCCTTTTTTAGGAAAAAGATGACAAATCAAAAAAAAGTAGAACTTTTAGCACCGGCAGGTAACTTGGAGAAACTAAAAATTGCTCTAAATTATGGTGCAGATGCTGTATATGGAGGGACAAGCACCTTCTCCTTGCGTATCCGTTCAGGTAAAGAGTTCGATATGGACTCTTATGCCCAAGGGATAGAGTATGCCCACCGTTTAGGGAAAAAAGTCTATTGCACCATCAACAGCTTTCCGTTCAATTCACAACTCAAACTCTATAAGAGCCATATTGCAAAGATGGCAGAGTTAAAACCGGATGCCTTTATAGTATCTAGTCCGGGTGTAGTAAAGATGGCAAGAGAGATAGCTTCAAATATTCCTATTCATCTCTCAACACAGGCAAATGTGATGAATGCACTCGATGCAGAGGTCTATTATGATATGGGTGTAAAGCGTATCATCGCTGCACGTGAGATAAGCCTGAAAGATTGTGAAGCTATAAAGAGAGCTATACCTGAACTTGAGATAGAGATTTTTGTCCATGGTTCGATGTGTTTTGCCTATAGTGGTCGTTGTCTTATTTCAGCATTACAAAAGGGTAGAGTGCCAAACCGTGGAAGCTGTGCAAATGATTGTCGTTTCCCTTATGAGATATATGCACATAATCCAGAGACTAACACTACCTTTAAGCTTGAAGAGGAGAGTGAAGTAGGTACCTATATCATGAATGCCAAAGATATGAACATGGCTTCGCATATAGATGAGATACTAGCCTCAGGTGTCATAGATTCAATTAAAATAGAGGGACGAACCAAATCTCCATATTATGCAGGTGTTGTTACAAAGGCTTATCGCCATGCCATAGATGACTTTTATGCTGGTGATTTTGATGAAAACAGATATCAGACTGAGTTAAATACCACCCAAAACAGAGGATTTACCGATGCCTATCTTATCTCCCGTCCTTTTGAAAAAAATGATACCCAATCACATGGGTTTACCATTCAAAACGGTACCCATCAGGTTGCGGCACTTGTGAGTGAAGATGGCAAGAGCTGGCGATGTAAAGATAAAACCTGTGTGGGGGATAGTGTAGAGATAGTCCTTCCCGTAGGTGCTACAGTAGAACTTGTAGATAATGCGTATGGAAAGATAGAAAAAAAAGAGGGGAAGTATTGGCTTACTTTCAAAAAGATTATCTCTGTGAGCGGAAAAGAGTTTGAGTGTATTCATAGTGGTGATTTAAACGATATTCTACTCCCTACTACTCTACCGGGTTATACTATCTTAAGACGTGGGATAGATGAGGCGTTGAGTAAAAAAGGTCTAATAAGATAAAAAAGGAGAATATATGAAATTTGTATCGATCATAATTGGAAGTAAAAGTGACTATGAGGTGATGAAAGAGTGTGCTGAGACATTGAAGAAGTTCGGTGTACCCTATGAGCTGATTATCTCTTCTGCACATAGAAGTCCAGAGAGAACAAAAAACTACATAAAAGAGGTAGAAGAGAAGGGTGCACAAGTCTTTATTGCAGCAGCAGGTATGGCAGCCCACCTTGCAGGTGCAATTGCGGCTAGTACCATAAAACCGGTACTTGGTGTGCCGATGGCAAGTGGAGAACTTAGAGGTGAAGATGCACTTTTAAGTACGGTGATGATGCCAGGGGGTATGCCCGTAGGTACACTTGCCATTGGTAAAGCAGGAGCAGTTAATGCAGCCTATCTTGCTATCCAGATCATGGCACTAAATGATGATGAGCTTAAAGTAAAACTTCAAGAAGATAGGATTAGCAAAGCAAAAAAGGTAGAGCTTGACTCTAGTGAGATAGAAGTAATATTATAAATATGTCTATGTCGTAGATCAAATAGAAATTTGATACATACTAATAAAGAATGAATAGGATATACAATGGCTAAAGAGTTAGCACATTTTAAAAGTTTTGCAAAGTTGAAAGATACAAAAGTAGCTTTTAATGATATCACTGTAATAGCAGGTACACCTGGAACTGGTAAGAGTTATGTAATGAAGATGATGTATGCTATTAATGAAGCTTATTATAAAAAAAATATTAATGCATTAATAGATGAATTTATCGAAGAAAATAAAAAACGATTATATACGATATCAAATATTTTTTTAATAGATGAAGAAGATATCTTTAAGGAGGCAAATAAAGCAATAGAAAACAATAATTATGATTTATATCGTAAGTTATTAGGAAAATATATAAAGGATATTGATAATCTAGATAATGCAATTGAAAAAACGATTTTAAATATTCAACATTATAAAGAACTTACTCTAAGTACAAAAATGACCTTATTTTTGTCAAATATTATTAAATCTATTTTTGCTGATTATAAACAAATTTCTGATAGCTTTTACTTACAAACGAAAAATTTAGAAATGTCACTTATAGATGAAAATCTTGAATTTAAATTTAATGATTTGGTATCAATTAATACATCTACAGTTGTTTTTGTGGAAACACCTTTGATTTTGGAATTCAAAAAATTTATGACTAGAGAAGAAGGAAAAACACCTTACCATTTAGAATCTCTTTTAAATATATTGGATACGGATTATTCGTTTACTGACGAAGAGCAAGATCAATTTATTAAAAACTTTACGAAGCGATCTAAAGAGATTATTCAGGGGGATATTGAAAGTAGTGGGGATTCATTTATATTTAACAAGATGGATGGGAAAAACTATGATATTATAAATGCCTCATCAGGTACAAAAAGTATAGGTTTACTTCAATATTTAGTAACTAATAAAGCTTTAAAAAAAGGTTCTATTCTTTTTTGGGAAGAGCCAGAAGTACATCTTCATCCTAAGTGGCAACTTCGTATGATAGAGCTTTTTGTTGAGCTTATGAATGCAGGGGTAAAGATTGTCTTTTCTACGCATAGCCCTTATATGTGTGATTATCTAAATGCTATATCTCAAAGGCAAGGTTTTAACGATAGAGTCTCTTTTAATCTTTTTGAGGAAATAGATGGTGTTGTAACTAATCATATATTAGAGAGTGATGACGATTGGAATAAAATACAAGCAGAGCTTTTAGACCCACTAGAGGAGATTATGTGGGAATACATCTAAAAAATTTAAAAGAAGGATGTTGTGATAAATATCCTTCATCTTTATCTTGTTTAGATGGAGATAAGTTGGATGCCAATCGTGCTACTTGTGATAAAATCATTGAGTGTGATGATAAATATATTTTAGTAGAAGAAAAAAGTTTTATATTGGGTTTTTTTTATGCTTGTTGTAAAGAGAGTAAAAAAAGTCTAGGTGAATTTATAGATGACGAACTTCTCAATGATGATTTCATTACCTTCATAGATGAGAAATTTACATTAGATGAAAAAAAGAGAATATTTTCAGAAAGTGTTACAACTTTATTTATGTCTTCATTGAAGAAGGTGAGTAACACAACACATATATTGGCTACTCAATATAATGTGGAGAAATCAAAGAATATGCCAATTATATATTTGTATTGTAAAAGTGGTAAATCTAAGGTAGATAAATTAGCGAGTATATCATTAGCAAAATATAGGAATGAGAAAAAACAAGTCATGGTTGAATGTGACAAATTAGAAAAATTTTTAAAATTAAAAGGATGTGCATGAAGAAAACTAGCATAACATTTAGCCAACTACTACTAAAACTACAGCAATTCTGGGCAGATCAGGGATGTAACATCGTACAGCCCTATGATATCCCCTCAGGGGCAGGAACCTTTCATCCTGCAACACTACTGAGAAGTTTAGACTCCAAGCCTTGGTCAGCAGCCTATGTGGCACCTTCACGTCGTCCTACCGATGGACGTTATGGAGAGAATCCAAATAGACTTGGAGCCTATTATCAATTTCAGGTACTTATTAAACCTAGTCCCGATAATATTCAAGAGTTATATCTAAAATCTTTAGAGTATTTGGGGTTAAATCTTAAAGAGCATGATATTCGTTTTGTTGAAGATAACTGGGAGTCTCCGACACTTGGTGCATGGGGGCTTGGCTGGGAAGTATGGCTTGATGGTATGGAGGTGACACAATTTACCTACTTTCAGCAGGTAGGGGGCATTGCCTGTGACCCGGTAGCTGTAGAGATTACTTACGGTACGGAGAGACTTGCTATGTATCTGCAGGGTGTTGAGTCGGTCTTTGACATTGTTTGGAACCAAAATGGTGATGAGGTGACCACTTATGCAGATGTACACAAAGAGAGTGAGTATGAGTTTAGTAAATACCACTTTGAAGTAGCAACGGTAGAGAAGCTATTTGCACATTTTGAGGATGCCACTTTAGAGTGCAAACTCTGTTTAGAAAAAGGTTTACCTCTTCCTGCATATGACCAGTGTCTTTTGGCTTCACATGCGTTTAATGTACTCGATGCCAGAAAAGCGATCTCCCAGGCACAGAGACAAAATTACATTTTAAAAGTGCGTGAACTCTCTATAGGTTGTGCTCAGTTGTATAAAGAGCAGGAGATGGAGCGTAATCAAAGAGTAGGCAATATGAAAAAATAGAGAATTAAAAAATGAAATTACATGAAATATACAATTTTCTAGATAAAATAAGTCCCTTTGAGCTTCAGGAAAAATGGGATAACTCCGGTTTGATTGTGGGAGATATGAGACGAGAGGTCTCTGAGATTGTTGTCTCATTGGATATAGATGAAGAGATGATAGCCAAGGCAAAAGAGGGTACACTCTTTGTGGTTCATCACCCACTTATCTTTGGTAAGATGAGTCAGCTTGATTTTGCCAAATATCCCTCTAATTTGATAGAAAAGATGATACTCAAAAGACATGCACTCATTGCTCTGCATACAAACTTTGACAAGACACATTTAAACAGGTATGTTTTTGAAAAAGTATTGGGCTTTAGAGTAGAGGCAGAAGAGAGTTTTGTCTGTACTGCAAAAGGAAGATGGGACTATAGGGAGCTTCTCTCCCTTCTCAAAGAGAAGTTGAACCTCTCTACGCTTAAAGTAGTAGGGCAAAAAGAGACAATCGGCTCTATTGCATTGACAACAGGAGCAGGAGCTTCACTTATGGATGAGGTAGAGGCTGACTGTTTTTTAACAGGTGATATCAAATATCATGATGGTATGAAAGCAGTGAGTGAAAACTTGATGATGATAGATATTGGACACTATGAGAGTGAAAAGTTTTTTAGTGAGATTTTAAGAGATGAGTTGAAAGTTTTACCTCTTTTGGTTATAATTTCAAATTCTAAAAATCCATTTCATATTGAGACAATATAAAATGAGGATAGAGATGTCTCAGGGTGATCTTTGTGAAACCCTTGAGACCCCTAGAATCCAAAAGGACAGAGATTGAATAAATATCTAAATGAACTTATAGAGCTTGCAAAAAATGATCAAGCGATTGACAGTTACAGACCGCAACTTGAAGCTGCAGATAAAAGAGTAGCAAAAGCACAAAAGAGAATTGATGCTGCACAAGCTGAACTGGATGCACTAAATGGTGATATAGTACAGAATGAAGAGAAAATAAGAGTCTTTGAAGAGCAACTGACGATGCTTAATGAACAACTTGCTTTAAATGCAAAGAAGCTCAAAGAGATTTCGACAGAGAAAGAGATGAAAGCACTCTCTCTTGAAGAGGATATCGCTAAAGAGAAACTAAAATTTGCCCATGAAGAGATAGAACGACTTCAAACTATCAATGAGACAAAAAAAGAGCTTCTCAAGGAAGCAAGCCAAAAAGTACAAACTCTTAGAAGTAAGTTTGAGGAAGTAAGCAAAGAGGTCTCCGAAGAGAAGATTGCAATTGAAAAGAGTAAAGGTGCACTCTTTGTAAAAAGAGAGGAGCTTAGTAGAAATATTGAGCAGAAGGTACTCTCTTTTTATGAAAAGATTCGTATCTGGGCGGGAAATACAGCTGTAGTTCCTGTAAAAAAACAGGCATGTTACGGATGTTATCTGAAACTTAACGATAAAACATACTCAGAAGTGATCAAAGGTGATGAGATTATCAACTGTCCACACTGTGGAAGAATTCTCTATATCGAGAATATTACAGAAGAGGCGTAAGACAATACAGTACCACGTCATTCTGAACTTGATATTGATTTCTTTAGTGATTTGATGGAGGGGCTATATGTTTGGTTTTCTATATAGTCTTATCCTTACGATACTCTACATCATACTGTTTCCTTTTTTTGTTCTATTCTCCTTCAAGGAAAAATATAAAGTCTCCATTCCTGCAAGGTTTTTTTTATGGCGTAACAGACCCTTAAAACCCAATGGTATCTGGTTTCACTCTTGCAGTTTTGGTGAAGCCAAAGCCATAGAGACTCTTGTGGAACAACTTCCACAAGATATGTTACGTATGACTACAACGACGCATACAGGTTTTGAAGCCATTAGCAACTACACTAAAGAGAGTCGCTACTTACCGTTTGAGCCTCTGCTTTTTTATTGGCTGAAACCACAAAAAGCCTTGGTGGTCATGGAGGCGGAGTTTTGGTACCTGCTTTTTGCTTTGGCTAAAAGAAGAGGGACTAAGACCCTGCTTATCAATGCACGTATGAGTGACAGGTCTTTTTCAAAGTACCAAAAAACAGCATGGCTCTATAGAGAAATTTTTAAGCATATTGATGAAATCTATGCCCAAACAGCTAAAGATAAAGAGCGTTTGGAGTCTTTGGGTGCAAAAAATGTGCTTGTAACAGGTAATATCAAACTCTCAAAACTTCCTGCACCTTCTCGTGTATTGCAGAAGCCTTCGGGATTAGTCGTGTGTGCTGCAAGTACACATGAGGGTGAAGAGGAGCTGATACTTGAAGCGTTTGCTACACTCAGAAAAGAGCATAGTAGTGCCAGACTTATTGTTGCACCGCGCCATCCGGAGCGTTTTGAGAGTATCGTAAAGATGGTAGAATCATTTGCCAAAGAGCAGGGATTGAGCATACAGAGATATTCGCAAAAGAGTGTGATAGTCAGTGATATTGTTGTATTGGATCTATTGGGTGAACTGGTGAATATTTATGCTATCTCTGATATTGTCATATTGGGTGGAGCCTTTGAGCCTATAGGCGGACACAATGCAGCTGAGGCAGCACAGTTTGGATGTAAGATTATCTCCGGAAAACACTACTTTAACCAAAAAGATATCTTTGATGCCATAGAGGGGATAGCTGTGGTGGAAGCCTCAAATCTCTCAAGAAGATTGATACAGCACAGTTTGCTTAAACCAACAAAGATAAAATATCGTACAGATATTTCACCTATTGTGGAGAGTTTAAAAGATGTTTTATAAGATTGATAAAGATCGTGTGAGCCTACGTATCAAGGCGCAACCTGCTTCAAGTAAAAATGAGTTTTGTGAACTTTATGGTGAGGATGCCATAAAGATACGCATTAAAGCACCAGCAGTAGAGGGTAAAGCAAATAGAGAGCTTATAAAGTTTCTTGCTAAAAGTTTTAAAGTTCCAAAAAGCGATATAGACTTTAAAACAGGACAAAACAGTAAGATAAAGATAGTGGAATTTCCACTAAGTGATAAATTTAAAAAGTGGATAGAGTTAAATCATAATACTCCTGCGTGATGTAGATGCAGGCACCCTTCGGGCTAAAGTACATCACTTGTCGCATTATGATTTAAGTCAAGTAGAAAGATAAGGAAAAAAATGGCTACAGATAAAGCATATAAAGTTTTAGCAAGACAAGAAGAGATATCAAACAAAAAAGCTAAAGAGCTCATCGATAGAGGTTTGGTCTTTGTGGGTGACAAAAAGGTCAAAATAGCAAGAGCCAATATCAGTGATGAGACAAGATTTCGTATAGAGTATCCTGAGGATATTGAGATTATTTACCAAGATGAAAACATCATCGCAGTCAACAAACCCGCACAGATAGACAGTTATGATATTCAAAATGCAATTGAGGGTGTGGAGCTTCTACACCGTTTGGATAGAGATACTTCGGGTGTTTTGCTTTTAGGCAGAAACAGAGAGTTTATCCAAGATGCTATAAAAGAGTTTAAAAATAGAAGAGTAAAGAAGCACTATGTTGCATGGGTAGAGGGTGTTGTCTATGAAACGATGGAGATAGATGACCCTATCTTGACCATTAAAAAAGGAAAAGCATTCTCTAAAATAGACCCTCTAAGAGGTAAAAAAGCCTATACCAAAGTAACTCCTGAAGAGATACAGGGAAAAAAGAGTAAAGTCTCCATCAAGATTACCACAGGAAGAACCCACCAGATACGTGTACACCTTGCAAGTGTGGGGCATCCTATTGTGGGTGATGAGCAGTATGGCAGTAGGACACAAAGCAAACATATGCTGTTGCACTCTGCAAAAATGAAGATATTTGATTATGAGTTTAAAGCCAAAGAGCCCAAAGCAATTGCCAGATATAAGTAGTTTTTAGGCTAGTTTAAATAATATTGGATATAATTTCGCCCTAAAGTTGTCTCACCTAAGAGTGTTGCAACAACCCTGTTTGCTTGCAGATATGGAAGAGTCATAGTTGACTAGAATGGGTTAGTTACCCATCACACAAATAGACTAAAGAGGTATCAAAATGAGAAAAGATATTCACCCAGATTACGTTGAGTGTCAAGTAACTTGTGCTTGTGGAAACAAGTTTGAAACAAAGTCAAACAAAGCTGAGTTGTCAATCGATATTTGTAATGAGTGTCACCCATTCTTTACAGGTTCTGAGAAGATTGTTGATGCAGCCGGTAGAGTTGATAAGTTTAAGAGAAAATATAACTTGTCTTAAATTGACTGCCTAAAGAGTTTTACTCTCTATGCATACTCACGCTAAGTTCCCCTCAGCAGGGACTAAAGCGGCTAGTTCCATGTTGTTGGCTTAGACTAGACGCCTATTTTCTTTATTATCAAAGTAATACGATGATTACATTTATCCCTACCCCTATTGGAAACCCTCAGGACATTACTATTCGTGCTATGAAGCTTTTTGAAAAGGCTGAACTCTTTTTATGTGAAGATACACGTCATACCAAACGGCTCTTACATCTGCTTGAAGAGCGTTTTGATATGGTCTATCCCGATGCAGAGTTTTACTCATTTAATGAACATAATGGCAAAGAGCGTCTCATACAGCTAGGAGTATCTTTAGAGAGTAGAGAGGTTGTCTATGTGAGTGATGCAGGTATGCCTGTTATATCTGACCCAGGGCAGATACTTGTAGCCTATTGTCAAGATAATGGTATAGATTATGATGTCCTACCAGGTGCTAGTGCAGTAACAACAGCCTATGCTGCCAGTGGATTTGAAGAGGGAAAATTTCTCTTTTTTGGTTTTTTACCTCATAAAGGAGTTCAAAGAACTCAAGCACTAAGCGAAGCGATGCATAATGGTTACAATAGTGTACTTTATGAATCTCCGCACCGTCTGGATAAACTCTTAAAAGAGGTGGCGTTAATTGATGCCAAGAGAGAACTCTTTTTAGCTAAAGAGATCAGTAAAAAGTTCCAAACCTATTATCGGGGCAGTGCGGGGGAACTCCTTGAAAAGTTCAATGAGATTACCATTCGAGGTGAGTGGGTCGTGGTGATAAAAGCCAAAGAGACAACCCAAAAGAGTCTCTCTTTTGATGAGGTTATGAGTCTGGAATTGCCCCCCAAATCTAAAGCAAAACTTCTTGCTAAGTTGAGCAACAAGAGTGTTAAAGAGTGGTATGAAAAATTGGTAAAGGGTGAAAAGTGAGTTCCTTTTGTCTCTTTTACCACACAAATATCAAGCAAATTTTGGGTAAAATCTAGCTATGATTATTTATGGAAAACAGGTCTGCCTTTACGCTTTGGAGCAACACCCCGATACGATTAGCACTGTTTATATAGCCAAAAAAGGGATACTCCCTCAAAAACTCTTTCATGCCCATCATGATAAAATTAAATTTTTAGAAGAGAAGTGGGCTCAATCTATGAGTAAGGGTGGAAACCATCAGGGTATTTTAGTTGAAGTCTCTGACTTTGAGCAGAGTAGCCTTTCTCAGATAAAGAGAAGTGATTTTATCGTACTGCTTGATGGTTTAACAGATGTAGGAAATATTGGAGCCATTGTAAGAAGTGCCTATGCACTTGGAGCAGATGCCATTATTGCTACAGGGGTAAAGCAGTTGAATTTTGCCTCTATTATGAGGACAAGTTCTGGTGCACTTTTTGATATGCCTTTTATGGTCAAGCATAATATTTCAGATGTTTTGAATGAATTGCAACAGATAGGTTTCACTCTCTATGGTGCAGACATGGATGGCAAGGCGGTACAAGATATGGTATTTGAGTCTAAACGTGTACTTCTGTTGGGTAGCGAAGGCAAAGGTCTCTCCAAGAGGGCAAAAACTAAGATTGACCAGATGGTCTCTATAGAGATGAAGCATGCATTTGACTCTCTCAATGTCAGTGCGGCTGCAGCAATATTAATACACAGGATGGGTTATGCAGTTAAATGAAATAGTTGAAGCAAACAGTCTAAAAGAGATTAGTAAAAAGACAAATATCTCTGAAGAGAATATTGAGGCACTTGCATCTGCTGAATTTGATACGTTAAAGAGAGTAAAGACGTTAGGTTTTATCTCTATTATTGAGCGTGAATACAGAGTAGACTTAAGTGCATTCAGGGAGCAGGCACTCTCTTACTATGCTGAGCATGGGAGTGATGAAGAGAGTATTACTGTTGGATCTCCTGCGGTTGAAGAGAAACGAGGAAAATCAAAATGGTTTTTACTGTTGGTACTAGGACTCTTAATCTATGCTTCATGGTATTTTTTTACACAGTTTGACCAAAAGCATTTGAGTACACTGCTTCCTTTTAGTGAGGAGAAAGTGCTCAATAAAATTATCACACCCAAAGAGGAGAGTCTAGAGGGTGATTTAAGTATAGCCAATGTTACCGTTCAGTCAGAGCCAGTTTCTGTGGACTCCAATGATACTGTTGCTACAGAGAGTAAAGTAAAAGCTAAAGCAATCACCCAAGAGGAGACCAAGATAAAAGAGAATCAAGTAGATACTGCTACAGAGGTAAGCAGTGATGATAGAAAAAACTTCTAAAGAAAGTAAATAAAGCATAAAGAGAGATAAATAATGTTTGACGAAATCCAATTTGAAAAGATAAACCGCTTACCAAAATATATTTTTGCTGAGATTAATGAGATAAAGATGGCAGAGAGAAGAGATGGTAAAGATATTATAGATTTTTCAATGGGTAATCCTGATGCCTCTACACCAAAACCTATTATAGATAAGTTGTGTGAAACAGTTCAGAGACCAAAAACACACGGCTATAGTGCAAGTAAAGGGATATATAAACTTCGTTTGGCAATGAGTAAATGGTATAAACGCAAGTATGGTACCACGTTAGACCCCAATACAGAAGTAGTTGCGACTATGGGAAGCAAAGAGGGGTATGTACATCTTGTTCAAGCCATCTCAAATCCCGGTGATGTGGCTATCGTACCCGATCCTACCTATCCTATCCACTCTCAGGCATTTGTTCTTGCCGGTGCCAATGTAGAGAAGATGGAGGTTGTATTTGATGAAGAGACCTTTGAAGTGGATGAAGATAGATTTTTGGCAGATGTAGAAGCAGCACTTGAAAACTCTGTACCTAAAGCAAAGTTCTTAGTTGTCAACTTCCCACATAATCCAACTACTGCAACGGTGACACCGGAGTTTTATAAAAGACTTGTGGCTTTGGCAAAAGAGAAGCGATTTTATATTATCTCGGATATTGCCTATGCAGATATCACGTTTGATGGCTATAATACCCCTTCTATTATGGAGGTAGAGGGTGCAAAAGATGTAGCTGTTGAGTCCTATACCCTCTCAAAGAGTTATAATATGGCTGGATGGAGAGTCGGATTTGTTGTAGGGAACAAAAAGCTTATAGGCGCACTTCAGAGTATTAAGTCATGGCTTGATTATGGGATGTTCACCCCTATTCAAGTAGCCGCAACTGTAGCGCTTGATGAGCATGGGTATGTACCTGATGAGCAGATTATTCCCCGTTATAAAAAGAGACGTGATGTGATGATAGAGGCATTTGGAAATGCCGGTTGGCATTTGGCAAAACCTAGAGCAAGTATGTTCATTTGGGCTAAAATTCCTGAGTGCGCAAGAGATTTAGGCTCTTTGGAGTTTTCAAAAAGGCTTTTGGTTGAAGCGGATGTAGCGGTAAGTCCGGGGATAGGTTTTGGTAAGTATGGTGATGAGTATGTACGTATTGCACTCATTGAAAATGAGAAGCGTATCCGTCAAGCGGCAAAAAACATTAAAAAGTTTTTAAAAACAATTGAAGCTGAAAAGTTAAAATGATGAGCAAAGAAGAGGTAGTATGGTTAAGATAGGTATTTTAGGTGTAGGTACTGTGGGAGCGAGTGTTGCCAAGATTCTTGAATCAAATGGCGATATTATTGAAGCTAGAGCGGGTAAAAAGATAGTTGTTAAAACAGGTGTGGTAAAAGATCTCTCTAAAGAGAGAGGTGTGAGTATTACACTCTCTAACAACCCTCTTGATGTGATAGATGACCCAGAGATAGATATTGTTGTAGAGCTTATGGGTGGTGTTGAAGAGCCTTATGAGCTTGTCAAACAGGCACTCAAAAAAGGTAAAGCAGTTGTTACTGCCAATAAAGCACTTCTTGCCTATCACCGTTATGAACTCCAAAGATTTGCAGGGGATATCCCCTTTATGTATGAAGCTAGTACAGCCGGGGGCATACCTATCATAGGTGCACTGCGTACAGGACTCTCAGCAAACCATATAGAGTCTATTAAGGGTATTATGAACGGCACTTGTAACTATATGTTAACTAAGATGATCAAAGAGGGAGCACAATATGATGCCATCTTGAAAGAGGCGCAGGAGTTGGGCTATGCAGAGGCTGACCCTACCTTTGATGTGGGTGGTTTTGATGCTTCACACAAGTTACTCATTTTGGCAAGTATCGCCTATGGTATTGATGCAAAACCTGAGGATATTCTCATTGAGGGTATCCAAAATATCACACAGACTGATGTCTCTTTTGCCAAAGAGTTTGGATATGAGATTAAACTGCTTGGTATTGCCAAAAAGGTAGATGAGGGTATTGAGCTTAGAGTACATGCGACCATGATACCTCAAGAGTCTATGATTGCCAAAGTAGATGGTGTAATGAATGCAGTGACTGTGGTAGGTGACTGCGTAGGTGAGACGATGTATTATGGTCCTGGTGCAGGTGGCGATGCGACTGCCTCTGCTGTGATTGCTGATATTGTAGATATTGTTCGCGGAAATCAGGGACCGATGCTTGGGTATAAAAAAGGTTTAGAGAGTAACCTTAAACTGCTTAGTAAAGATGAGATAGTAACACAATACTATCTTAGATTGGAGGTAGATGACCAAAGCGGTGTCTTAGCCACTATCACCTCTACATTAGGTGAGTTTGGTATCTCCATTGAGTCTATGCTCCAAAAACCGACAAACAGTGAATCTATTGCCAAACTTCTCTTTACCACACACCGTTGCAAAGAGAGTAAGATGCAAGATGCTATGGCTGCATTAAGTAAACTCGATGTAGTTCATGGTGAGATTGCTATGATGAGGATTGAGAAATAAGGAGTTAAGATGGCAAAAGAACACTATTTTGATATTACCGCCTCTATACAAGGGGATGAAGTGCGTGTCTCTGGTAAAAAGATAGATGATTTGCAAGCAGTAATGAGAGAGGTTAAAACGTTAGATTTAAAAGCACCGCTTCTGTTTGGAAATTTTAAGTAA
>CAZOBE010000008.1:16696-20143 GCA_964578205.1 uncultured Sulfurovum sp.
AGAGGTTAAAACGTTAGATTTAAAAGCACCGCTTCTGTTTGGAAATTTTAAGTAATTTGTGTAGGGGGCAATCCCTTGTGGTTGCCTTATTGTTCTCGTAGATACTCTTTTTGAAACATCCACACTCTTTATCTATATTAATTGTAAACATTGTTGATCCTTTTGATATAATTGTGTCTGATAATAGCTAAAAAAACTTGATTTTAAGTCTAAATAGGATAAATTTACTCTTATTTAGTAGAAAAGGCATAATATGACTAGAAAACTTGATTCACAAGAGTGCAAAGAGATAGAGAGTGTATGTACCTACTGTGGTGTAGGATGTGATATCACAGGGGTGGTAGAAGACAATAAAATCGTAAAAATCTTTGCCCAAAAGGATGGCACTGTTTCTCAAGGGAAACTCTGTATCAAAGGGAAATATGGTTATGACTTTGTAGATGCAAAGGACCGTATACGAGAACCTCGTATTAAAAAATCATTCTTAGAGAAAAATCCGCATATTCAAGAGGCATTGGCTCATAAGCTTACGGAGTTTAATGCTGAGTATATGACATGTGATGTAGATACTGCTACAACAGTCGCATCTATGAAGCTTGATGAGATTAAGAGAAAGTATGGTGGTGAGAGTTTCTGTGCGATTGGTGGGGCTAGAACATCTTGTGAATCTGCCTACGCATTCCAGAAGTTTTGTAGAGAGACTATGGAGTCACCACATGTAGATAACTGTGCAAGAGTCTGTCACTCTCCATCGCTTAAGGGAATGAAAACAACTATGGGTGAGGGGACAGCAACCAATCCTTATAATGATATCTATGAGACAGAATTCATGATCGTGATCGGTTCCAATACGATGGAAGCGCATCCTATTATTGCCAATCGTATCGTAGATATGGCTAAGAAACATAATAACCTTGCTGTGATTGATGTGCGTGAAACGAAGTTGGCCAAATTGGCTAAGCATAACTGTGTCATCCCTTATGAAGCGAACCTTCTCATCCTTAATATGATGGCATATGTCATCATGAATGAAGAGTTGTATGATGAGAGTTTTATAGACAATCGTACGAAAGGGTTTGATGAATTTAAAGAGAAGATATTGAATGACCCTTATGCAAATCCTGCTTTTCTTAAAGAGGTTGAAGGGTATGAGTATCTAGCAAAGATGATACCCAATATTGCCCGTGAGTATGCAGTGAAAAAATCGATGATCTTCTGGGGGCTAGGCATCACAGAACATTTAGATGGTTCATATGCAGTCATGGCGATAACCCATCTTGCACTAATGACAGGAAATGTAGGGAAAACCGGTGCAGGGCTTATGCCTCTTCGTGGACAAAATAACGTACAGGGTGCGTGTGATATGGGTTGTTTGCCATACTTTGCACCAGATTATCAAGAGCCTAAAGAGATAGGGCTTATGACGCCACAGCTTATTGATGCTATTATAGATGGGCGTATAAAGGCACTGCTTAATATGGGGGAAGATATTACACATATCCATCCCAATATCAACAAGATAGACAAAGCCATAGATAACTTGGAGTTTCTTATGACACAAGAGCTCTTTATGACAGATATTGCCAAACGTGCTGATATCGTTATAGGGGTAAAATCTGCCTATGAAAAAACAGGGGTGTATGTAAATGCCATGAGAAGACTTCACCTCTCTCAGCCACTTGTCAAATCTAATCTTCCTGATGACTGGGAGGTCTTGACACAGATGGCTCAGAAGCTTGGAGACAGTCAAAACTTCTACTTTAAAACCAGTGAAGATGTATGGAATGAGGTAAGAGAGGTGGCACCAAGAAGGTTCTCTGGGGCAGCCTACTACAGACTCAAGCGTCACAGAAAACGAGGGATGCAGTGGCCTATCTATCATGAGGATACACCCGTACTGCACCTGCTTGATTTCCGTACTGAGGATGGACTCGGGAAGTATGTCTATAAGCAGTATGAACCAAGAGGGATGGTGCAAGAGATTTTAGATAAGAAGTTCTATAATGATTCTCTTGAGGGTTACTACCTGACTACAGGCCGTACACTTGCACATTTTAACAATGCAGCGCAAACAAAAAGAAGTTCCAAGCTAGATACAAAATACGATGAAGATGTACTCCTTGCTCCACTTGGAGATGAAGAGAAACTCGGAGACAGAGTAATCTTGAAAAGTGAGTATGGTGAGAGTGAAGCATTGACAGTAAAATTTACTGAGAAAGTAAAAGCAAAAACACTTTTCTGTACCTTTCACCATGCAAAAAGCCGCATAAATGCTCTTTTTGGAGATGAGTGTGATGAGCTGATCATGACAGCACGTTTCAAGTCGGTGAAAGTTGAGGTGATTCCTGTTGGGGATGAGATCGGGTGTAGTTAAGAATATTAGGGGTGATAACAATAATTTCACTCAAGGGTCTGGTGATAGTAATAGCACTTTTTCTTTTTGATTACATAGGGTACTTATGTTATTGTTATCACCTCTCCTAATACTCCTAATACCCTGATTTGTTAGGCTTTTGCTTGACTATCTAAATACAACATATCAGGACAAAAATCTTGACCATTTTGCCATTGGATACTATCCATAAAAGGTTTTACACTTTTAAAATAACTTTTATCTTTAAGTTGCTTAAAAAAGCCTTTATCAAGATATGGAGTTACATCAAATACTCTTACTTCATCATTTGTAAAAGTTAGTATTAGTTTATAGTCATCTGTTGGCTGGACATCTTTTACTCTTGGATACATAAACTACCTCCTATTTTAAAGGGTCTATCTTAAATATCTCTTCACCATTAATAGCTAATTCCCAATCAGCCATTAATTCATCTTCATGTATTAAAATCCATGCTTCAACAAGTTTTTTCTTATTTGTTTTCATGTTACCTTCTAATATTTTACCATCAAGTATTGAAAAAACTGCCTCTTCACCTTGATATTTCACATGAATATGTGGAACTTTATGTTGCTTATTATCAAAATAATACATTGAGATAATTATCCCATAAAACATTGATATTATTGCCATTACATTTTCTCCCTAATTTATTTTAGCCTAACGACTGTCGTGAGTAATGATTTTCCCGCTAGGTAATTTATTGGTCTCCTCGGAGACTGTGAAAGAACCCAATCCCAAACACTATAAAATAGTTTACCAAAACCACCCTAAAATCAACCATACTAAAATCATAAAAACAGTATAATAATTACTATATAAAGGGTAGTTTATGGGCATATATAAACAAGGAATATTAGGGATTTGGTGATAGTAATAGCACTTTTTCTTTTTGATTACATAGGGTATAAGTTTTATGTTATTGTTATCACCCCTAATACCCCGAAAGTTAAGTTAAAATATCAAGAGGTTAAAAATGGCACAAACTGAAAATCAAAAAAAACTACTGAAAATACTAAACGAGATGTTTCAACTTGACCAAAGTGATTTAGACT
>CAZOBE010000009.1:0-20110 GCA_964578205.1 uncultured Sulfurovum sp.
ATTCTCAGATGTGATAGAACGCTCCATATTGGAGTGGTGGGTAGTTAGCATGATGGTAGTTGTTACTCTACGATATATAATCTATCTTCAATTTAAATCTAAAATTAAGAGTGATAAGAACTATAAAAAGTGGGAGATACTCTTTGCAATAGGGCTTTTTGCTACGGCTCTGGTCTGGAGTGCTTCTGTGGTACTCTTTTTTCAGAATGGTTCACTCTCAGAACAGCTTCTCCTCTCTTTTGTTTTGGGAGGCATAGTCTCTGGAGCCATGTCTGTATCGGCATATAGATTTTATCTTTATCTCTTCTATAATGTTCTAATCCTTGGTATCTTAATGATTTATGTATTTATGAGTGGGAACTACTACTTTGGAGGCATGATAGCTCTTTATATGATGATTACACTTGCCAATGCAAAATATATGGCAGATAACTCTGCCAAGGTTCAGCTACTTCAACGAAACAATGACAGACTCATAGAGCGTTTAATGGAAGAGAGAAACAGTGTCAAAGAGGCACTTAAAGAGGCAACAAATGCAAATGGTATGAAAGATCTTTTTATTGGAAATATTAGTCATGAGTTTAGAACACCTCTAAATGCTATACAGGGCTTCTCTCAAGTGCTTGAGTCATATCCCAATATACCAGATAGTATAAAACCTATACTCAAAAAGATTAATGCTTCAGGAAATAAGTTACTCTCTTTAGTAGATATACTTATGCAATACTCCAAATATAAATCTGGCACCCTTAACTATCTACCAACAGAGGGTATTATAAAAGAGCTTATCTTTTCATTGGTATCTCAAGAGCGTGTTAGGGTATTGGAAAAAGAGCTTAAGTTTGAGTTAGATATTCCAAATAATATTGTAGTTAAAGCAGATTTTTCAATGCTTAAGTGTATATTAAATATTTTTATAGAGGATGCTATTGAGAATGCACCAAAAGAGAGTATAGTAGATATTGTTGTCTTTGAGGATACTACTAATGGTAGATTAAATATAAAGATTTGTAATTATGGAGCAAGTATAGATAGTGAAGAGATAGAAAAACTATTTGACCCATTTGCACAGATGAAGAGTAGTCATGAGTGTCAAAATCTATCTAGGGGATTGGGATTTTATATCGCAAAAGGTATGATAGAAGATTTTCATCAAGGTGTATGTAGAGTTACAAATATAGAAACGGGTGGTTATTGTATAGAGTTTTTCATATCAATACATTGACAAAGTGGGACATTTAGTGTATAACAGACATCTAATAGATAAAAATTTACAATGATTTTGTTATAATTATATAATAAAAAAAGGAGAAAAGTTGATCCCCTTTACAGATGAAGAGTTGCAACCTGCTGTTGAAAATGTCATAGAGAAAGTAAGACCCTCTATCAAGCTTGATGGTGGTGATATAGAGTTGATAGCTATTAAAGATGGTGTAGTCTATGTACAGCTTCAAGGTGCTTGTGTAGGTTGTGGCAGTAGTGGTACGACATTGAAGTTTGGTGTAGAGAGACAGCTTAAAACGTTGATACACCCAGAGTTAAGAGTAATCAATGTACCACAGGGATGGAAAGATAAATTGGATCAATTAGGTTAAGATGAGCACAATAAGTCAAAATCTATTATTGCAAAGAGCAGAGAGAGAATTTCTAAACGGGAATTATGCTAGTGCTTTAAGAAGGTATGGGCTTATACTGAAAGACTATCCTTCTTTGGATGAAGCAAAGATAGGTATCTATTTGAGTGACCTTGGAATTGACAATGCAGAGGAGGCACAGGCTCTCTTTGCCTACTATCAGGTGATTAAAAGAGAAAAAGAGAATGCTGTAGAGATTATTGAGGGTATCATTGACTCTTTGGAAAACTCCAAACAGCAACTCCATGAGTTTTTGGTTGATCCTGTAAAAGAGCAGGTAGAGTATGGAGATGGTATCAGCTATAATGACTTTTTATCTCTTATAGAGAGTAGAGGAAGTTTTAGAAAAGCATTTGAAGATATTATGTTCTCGACTAAAGTTGTTATTACAAATAAAGATGAATTTATAGACTTTGTGACACAGCTTGCCAATGAAGGATTTTATGAGATAGCACTGGGCTACCTTGATGCGACAACAACACTTTTTGGTGATGATCAGGATGTTTTAGCGCTTTACAATGTTGTAACAGGAACAAAAGAGTGAAAATTCCTTTTAAAAAAGAGGGTTATGCCTTTCTTGCTGATGATACCACTGCACTGGATACCCGGACACTTTTTCTAAAAACGTCACAAAACAGCTCCTATTATGAGGAGATGAATCCTAAGCCTCCCTCTATCACTCCTGAAGAGCTTATTGCCTTTTGGGGGCTGGAGAGGTTAAAAGTAGTGGGTGTTACAGGGACTAACGGTAAGACGACAGTTACCGCAGCTATCTACTCTTTTTTACTAGATTTAGATGAGAAGCCTGCACTTCAGGGGACAAGAGGTTTCTTTGTAAAAGATAAGCGTCTTGAACCAAAAAGCATGACTACTCCATCAATTTTGGAAACCCTCTATAATATGAAACAGGCACTAGAACTTGAGTGTAATTACTTTATTATGGAGGTAAGCTCTCACGCAATTGACCAAAAGCGTATTGAGGGTATCACCTTTGCTCTAAAGGTGCATACCAATGTGACACGTGATCACCTTGACTACCATGGTACAGTAGAAGAGTATCGAAGGGTGAAGAGCCTCTTCTTTGCTGATGAGTCACCCAAACTTCTCAATAAAGATGATATTCACTCCATCACCTATAATCCGGCAGGAGCACAAAGTTACGGTGTTGATGAGCCTGCAACCTTTAAGGTACAGGCATTTTCACTTCTTCACGGCATTACCGCAGGAATCAAACATATGCAGACAGAAGCGACCTTCTACTCACCTATGGTAGGTCTGTTTAACCTCTTTAATCTTATGGCTGCAGTGGGTTCGGTGGTGATGCTTACAGGTAGAAAAGTAGAAGAGGTATGCGAAGTGGTTAAAAACTTTGCAGGTGTTGCAGGACGCATGGAGGTGGTGAGTCGTGATCCGCTTGTGATTGTTGATTTTGCACATACTGATGACGGGATGTATCAGGTACTAGACTCTATTAAAGATAGAGATATCTCTGTAGTCTTTGGTGCAGGTGGTAACCGTGACAAAGGCAAACGTCCACGTATGGGTGCTGTTGCAGGCAGATTTGCCAAAAAGATTTATGTAACGAGTGATAACCCTAGAGATGAAGTACCAGAGATAATCTTGGAAGATATTTTGGTAGGCTTGGTAGGTAAAGATAGAGTTAAAGCAGTTTTAGACAGAAGAGAGGCCATCAGTATTGCGTTGGATGAGCTTGAAAAAGATGAAATGTTGCTAATTCTTGGTAAAGGGGATGAAGCGTATCAGGAGATTAAAGGTATAAAGCATCCGTTTGATGACAGGGAAGTAGTCAGGGAGATATTAAAAAGTACCTCCTAATCTGTTAACGAGTTATGGTTATTGGATGGCAAGGTATGCTATAATTTCCAATTAGAGAGGTTACTATAATGGAACAAGAGACACTTGCCTATGTTAATAACTCTTGGCTAAAAGAGTCAGAGTCTAAGAGATTTTCAAAGAGAGCAGATATTGTTTTTATCTTTGGAGAGAGAGAAGTATTTATCCAGGAGAAGCCCTATAGGGAGATTAAAGCACTCTATCCTGATGCGCATCTTGTAGGGTGTACTTCGAGTGGAAATATCCTAGGAGACAAGGTGCGTCATGAAAAGATGGTGGCTACGGCTGTCTCTTTTGAGAGTGGTAAGATTGCTCTTGGGGTAGAGGATTTTACCAAAGAAGACAACCTTTTAGAGGTAGGAAAGAGAGTCATCTCTCAGCTTCCAGATGAGGGGCTAAAGCATATATTTATCTTGTCTGACGGACTCAATATGAATGGTTCATCTCTTGCAAAGGGTGCCAATCAAGTAGTAAATCATGCCATACCCATCACTGGAGGACTTGCAGGAGACGGTATCGATTTTGAAGAGACATGGATCATTGCAGATGATACGGCACGACAAAACAGAGTTGTTGCAGTTGGATTTTATGGAGATAATATCTCTGTAGAGAGTGGCTGTTTTGCAGGCTGGGATGAGTTTGGTGTATTGCGTAAGATTACACGTTCTGAGGGAAATATTGTCTATGAAATTGACGGAGAGCCTGCCTTGGAGCTTTATAAAAAATATCTAGGTGCATATGCGGATGAACTGCCAGGAAGCGGACTGCGTTTTCCTCTGAGTATTAAAAAGCATAAAGAAGATACGGCTGTCATCCGTGCTGTGCTAGCTGTAGATGAGCAGATGCAATCACTTACTTTTGCCGGAGATGTACCACAAGGATACTTGGCTCGTCTTATGAAGAGTAGTATTGATGGGTTGATTGAGGGGTCAAAGATTGCTGTAAGTCGTATTGAACAGACCAATACCAAAAATGCACTGGGACTTGTTGTAAGTTGTGTGGGGAGACGGCTTATACTCAAACAATTGACCGATGAAGAGTTGGAGTGTATAAGCGGTATACTAGGAGAGAATGTACAGCTGACAGGATTCTACTCTTATGGAGAACTGGCACCGTTCTCTGATGAGCTTATCTCTTGTCAACTTCATAATCAAACAATGACGTTAACTGTTATTTATGAAAATGGGAGTGGGTGATGAATCGTCTTTTAAAACGCCAGATTAAAGATGCATTGGGAGAAGAGTTTGACCTCTCTACGCTGACACCGCAGATGAGAAATCTGATTGAACGTGTAGATGAAGTCTATGAAGAGCATGAAAAAGAGAGAGATTTTCTTGAACATACCATTGAGATCAACTCTGAAGAGCTTACTGAGGCATATCGTACAATAGAGAGACACAACATCTCTCTCAAAGATGAAGTAGATGAGCAGATTGTATTGTTAAAACAGTATAAAGATGCAATCGATTCAGCCTTTATCGTCTCCAAGACAGATACAAGGGGTTTTATTACCTATGCAAACAAGCTTTTTTGTGATATCAGTGGCTATACTCAAGAGGAGTTACTGAACCAATATCATAATATAGTGAAACATCCAGAGCAAGATCCTGAAACATTTAAAATACTATGGCAGACTATAACGCAGAAAAAAATATGGCGTGGAGAGATACGAAACAGACGTAAAGATGGCTCCAGCTATTATGTGAATACAACGATATTTCCTCTTCTCAATAAGAGTGGGGAGATACTTGAGTATATTGCCATACGCAACGATATTACACCGCGTATTGAGATACAAAAGAGGCTTGACCGTCAACTCAGATACAATCAGATGCTTTTTGATGATCAAGAGCATATCGTTTTGACCGCCAATGAAGAACATGGGGTACTAGAAGCCAATCAAAACTTCTTTAAAATATTTGGGTTTAAGGATATTGCAGATTTTAAATCCAAATATCAATGTGTATGCGAACTCTTCATAGAGAGAGAAGGCTTTTTAGGACCAAGCAGTGAAAAGATGCACTGGACAGAACCTATACTGGCTGCTCCAAACCAACAACATAAAGCACTGATGAAAGATAAAGATGGAGTTGAACATATCTTTGGTGTCGCACTCAAGTCCGTAGCATTTGATGATGAGAAGTTTATGATTATCAGCTTTACAGATATTACAGAGTTGGAACAGGCACGTGAACTTGCTGAAGCTTCTGAAAAAGCCAAAACACAATTTATGGCAAATATGAGCCATGAGATCCGTACGCCTATGAATGGGATCATGGGCTTTACACAATTGCTGCTTGCCAGTGATCTTAAGCCCAAAGAGAGACAGTTTGCCAAACTGATAGAGCACTCTACACAGACACTGCTGGAGATCATAAATGATGTACTTGATTTTTCTAAAATTGAAAGTGGACATCTTGAACTAGATTACACAAGGATAAACCCCTTTACAGACTTGAGAAATTCAATGGCTATCTATACCGCCAAAGCAAGAGAGCGACAAATTTCATATCTTATCCATATAGACCCCTTAATTAGTGAATGTCTGATAATGGATAAGTTGCGTGTGACACAAATTTTAACCAATTTAATCAATAATGCAATTAAGTTTACCCCTGAAAATGGAACGATTAATGTAAGGCTTGATCGTGTGAAGAGTACCCATACACATGAGACAATCCTCTTTAGTGTCAGAGATACAGGTATCGGTATTCCCGAAGATAGACAAGATAAGATATTTCAGTCATTTATTCAGGCAGATACCAGTACAACCCGAAACTTTGGGGGAACCGGTCTAGGACTCAGTATCAGTGCTTCCTTGTGTGAACTGATGGGTAGCCAACTAAAAGTTGAAAGCAGTGTAGGAGAGGGGAGCCGTTTCTACTTTGAACTCTCTTTTGAGTTGTGTGAATCTTCAAAAATCCTGGCAACACAAATTCACAACCCTCCAATTTATGTAATTAAACATCTCGATAGCATCTATGATGCAGTGTGTCAGCAACTCAACCATTTTGGTTTAGACTACAGTGTGATTACAAAAGAGGAGCTTTTGGCAACGGATGCCAAGCACCATATTGTCATCATGTTTGATCTTGACAGACTTGAATCCATCTCTGCACAATCAACCAATGTGATTTTAATCGATGATTCACCAGAGGCTTTTGCCTTTGCAGAGCAGACAAAATCACTCTACCATATCGGTTATTTTGAAGAGTGCCCCTCCATACTCTATAATGCTATTTTAGAACTCAATCTTCTCCCCTCAGAGGTAGATAAGGATGCACTCTCTAATCGGGAGCAGTTGATACTGAGAGTCCTTGTGGCTGAAGATTATGATATCAATCGTCTTCTTATTGATGAGATGCTCAAAGCCTATGGTGTCTATGCAGAGTTTGCTGTAAACGGAAAAGAGGCTGTAGAGAAAGGGATGAGTGGAGAGTATGATTTGATATTTATGGATATCAATATGCCCGAACTCAATGGTATGGATGCTACAGTTGAGTTGCGAAAGCATAATATCCATACGCCCATTGTTGCACTTACAGCAAATGCTTTAGAGGGTGACAGAGAGCACTATTTACGTCTTGGAATGAATGATTATATCAGTAAGCCAATAGATACAGAGGCACTGCATAGGGTATTGATGCGTTTTGCAGCTAAAAAGGGAATATCACTGGAGAATCAGGAAGCTCCAATCAAAGAGGAGTCTGTAGCAGAGAGTAGCACTATTGCCCAAGAGGAGTCTTTGGACTCTTCTGAGATGGATGGGAGAGCAACATGTTGCAGTGTGGAGATGGCAGTTGAGGCATTATTGAAAGCAAAAGAGAAGATGAACTTTACAGCACCTATGATGAAACATCTTTTTGAAAAGTTTATTACAAGAGCTCAAGAGAGTATGGAAGAGATTATCGAGGCTGTTGATAGTAAAGAGATGCAGATAGTCTCTGATCGTGCCCACTCCTTGAGGGGTATGGCGCTCTCTTTGGGATTTGATGAGATAGGAGAGGTATGTGAGATACTTGAATATGGTGCTAAAGAGAATAAAACAGTAGAGTATGCAACTTTAGCTAAAGATTTAGAGTTGATGGTCTCTTCGCTTCTCTCACAAAAAGAGGATATCTTAAGTGAGTTGGAAAAACATGCATAGTACTTTTGGACTAACTGCTACTCTAGGGCTTTAATGGCAAGAAGGGTGACATCATCTGTCTGCATATCAATAAAGTCATGGTAGCCGTCCAAAAGCACTTCAATCTGCTCTTTTGCACTGAGTGATTTTACCTCTTCATATGCCTGATAAAAGGTTTTTCCATACATTACCCCCTCTTTATTCTCCCCTTCAATGATACCATCGGTATAGAGTAGAAGGTAGTCTCCTTTGTTAAAAGGGGTAGTAAGTGCTTCATAGGGCATCTCAGGCTGGATCCCCAATGGTATGCCACTCTTATGTATAAGTTTAGGAGTTCCAAGAGGGTTGAAGTGACCTGCATTGACAGACTCCATCATGCGTGTTTTATGGTTAAGACGAATAAAAAGAGCAGTGATAAACATTGCACTATCCTCATTGTCACAGCTAAAAATGGTATTGAGACGCTCTATGCAAGTAGATAGAGTGTGTTGACTGCTACTCAACTCTGCTCTAACTAGTGCCCGAAACTGCATTGAGACAAGTGCTGAGGCAAATCCGTGACCTGATACATCTGCCATAATAAAGATGGTATGCTCTCCATCTTCTGTATTAAATACATCAAAGTAATCTCCTCCTACTTCAGAAGCCTGTAGGCAGATACCATAGATATCTAAGCCAATATCTTTTGGGTATTTTTTGGGAATTAGCCTTTGCTGTATTACTCTTGCAAGTTTCAACTCCTGTTCTACTTGAACAAATTTTCGTAACTGTTGCTCTTTTTTTGCTACCTCCTCCTCTAATCTTTGATTAAAAAACTGTTGCAGATCATTAAATTTTTTAAGTTTCAAAAGGTTGGTGACACGAAAACAAAGCTCTTTTATATCTATGGGTTTGGCAAGAAAATCTTCTGAACCCAACTCAAGTGCTTGATGTCTCTCTTCATCTTTAGCTGTAGCCATTATGACAGGGATATATCTTAACTTTTCATCCGATTTAAGCTCTTTTAGAACATCTAAGCCATTCATTTCAGGCATAGAGATATCAAGTATAATTAGGTCAATCTTATACTCTCTAACTTTTTTAAGTGCTATAAATCCATTCTCTGCCCTAATTGTCTCTATATTCTCTTCTCCCATCAGTGCCATCTCTAACAAGTCAAGATTAAAAGACTCATCATCCACTATAAGTATGGTATTGTGCTCCGTATTATTCACATTATATCCCTTCTCTATAACTTTTTTCTATAATATCAAATTATATCTATTTTTGAAGAATATAACAAAATTGATTAATATACAATGATTTTTCAGCATAGTTGCACTACCATAAAGATATCTTTAAGCTTTAGTCTAAAGAGATAGATTGGGTTTAATGAAAATAGAGAACTATAGGAGAAGGATGATGAATATCTCTAAAACGATGATGAACGGTTATACTAAAATTGCTATTGAGGCTGAACGCCTTGATGTAGCAAATATGGCAGATATGAAAACAGGTATTTTGGAGAATATAGATGATAGCAATCCAAGGGTGGTGATTGATCTCTCCGGTGTTGCATTTCTTGACAGTTCGGGAATGAGTGTACTTATTGGGGTATTTAAACATCTCAATACAATTAATGGAGAGTTGAAGCTTTGCGGATTGCAAGAGCAGCCTAATGAACTTATGCAGATTACACAGTTATATAATGTCTTTACGGTTGTAGATAATTGTGAACAGGCAGTACAGTAAAAAAAGTATCGTTGTGCAGAATAATCTTGTACTTAAAAGCGAAATCGCACAAATACCGATAATGCATGAGTGGCTGAAGAGGCTTTTGAAGCCATTAGCCAATGAGGGGATGTCCAATAAGATTCTCTTGGTGACACAGGAGATAGTGACAAACTCTATTATTCATGGCAACCATGAAGATATAAACAAAAAAGTTGTTTTACATATTGATTTCACCACAGAGTACATTACTGTAGAGATACAAGATGAAGGGAATGGTATTGAACGACTCCCCAGTAAAGAAGAATCACAAGTATTAGACTATATGGCTGAGAACGGTCGGGGTTTGAAATTGGCTGTTTTAATATGCGACGATATCGTACTGAAAGGTAATAAGATTACTTTAATGTTCAGTAGAAACACAACTCAATCATAAAGAGGAGTAGATAGATGAAAGCTGTTGTATTAGCCGGAGGAAAAGGCACACGAGTTATACCACTTACCTATATGTTACCCAAACCGATGGTACCTATTGTAGAGCGACCTATTATGAGTTTTTTGCTTGATTTGCTGAAAAAGCATGGATTTGATGAGGTGATGATCACTGTAGGGTATCTTGCAACGATGATTGAGGAGCATTATAAAAACGGTGCTGATTACGGTATGCAGATTGCCTACTCTCTTGAGGGGAAAATGGTTGAAGGTGAGATTGTTCCTGTAGGATTGGGATGAGCCGGTGGGCTTAGTAAAATACAGGAGTTCTCCGGTTTCTTTGATGAGCCTTTTTTGGTAATCTGCGGGGATGCTCTGATTGACCTTGATTTTACAGAGGTGATGAATTATCATAAAAGCCGTAACGCTATTGCTACAGTCATCTGTAAAGAAGTACCTAAAGATGAAGTCTATAAATATGGAGTGGTTGTTACAGATGATGAAAACTGGGTTTTGAGTTTTCAGGAGAAGCCAAAGGTAGAGGAGGCAAAAAGTAATATCATCAACACCGGTATCTATATCTTTGATCCAAAAGTCTTTGACTATATTCCAGAGGGTGAAGAGTTTGATATTGGTGGAGATCTTCTCCCTCTTCTTGTAGAGAATGGTCTTCCTTTTTATGCGACAGCACCAGAGTTCCAGTGGGTAGATGTAGGCTCTACCAAAGATTTCTATACAGCCAATATGATGCTTATCAATAGAGAGATTAATGATGTCAAACCTTACGGTAGAGAGGTCAAACCGGGGGTATGGACAGGGATTAACTGTGATATTGATTTTGATGAGGTAGAGATAGAGGCACCGGTCTATATAGGAAGCAGTGTGCGTATCGAAAAGGGTGCTAAGATCATCGGACCGGCGATGATTGGTTCGGGATGTGTTATTAAAGAGAATGTAACTATAGATAAAACGCTGATACTTGGCTATACAAAAGTAAGTTCTTATGCTAATATCAAAGAGAAGATTATTGCAGGAAAATATATTATCAATCCTTTAGGAGCATCTATTGATATAGAGGAGTCCGATATGAACTTCCTTGTTGATGATGCAAGAAAAGATGAAGTGATGGTTAGTGAAGAGCAAAAAGAGATCATGGAGATGATCAAAAATATGAGTGAAATGAAAATCAATAAATAAAACACTACAAAGGGGGCTAACATGAGATCACTTTTGTTGCTGTTTTTTACTCTCTCTTCTCTCTTTGCTATGGGGAGTTTCCCCAAAGTAACATCTCTGGATGGTTTGTGGCATTACCATATAGAAGATGAGCCTCAACCAAAGGGGTATCACTATAGGTTTAGAGGAGATGAGGCTACAATGAGACTGCCTGCAAACTGGTATAAAGCAGGTATCAATCATGCCGGAGTTATCTGGTTTGAACGCACAATTGATACTGCTGAACTGCCAAAGGCATCGCACCATTTTTTAGAGTTTAGAGGTGTGGACTATCTGTGTGATGTCTGGGTCAACGACTCCTATGTAGGGTCACATAAAGGGTATTTTCAAACTTTTGACTTTGATATCAGCGAGTATCTCAAAAGTGGCAAAAACCGTATTACGGTTCGTGTCAACTCACCTTTGGAAAACTATCCTGAGAACTATAGTCTGCATAAAACGCTTCTTAGAGGGATATTCTCACACCACGATACCCGTCCGGGCGGGGCATGGCTTCCCGAAGGACAAGATAGAAACAGTGGGGGTATCTGGAACAGTATTTTTATTAAAAGTTATAAACACTATCAGATTAAAAAACTTAAAGTGACACCTCAGATAGAGGGTAAGGATGTGCATATTGATATACGTTTTCTGTTTAACAGACTCTTTATGCATACCTCTAGATCATTTCTGCACTATATACCGTTAGTGACCCAAGCCTCCAATGTAACAATAGAGGTAACACCTGCAAACTTTACGGGACGGAGTTATTATCAGACATTTAAGTTGGAGCAGTTTGGCATGCAGGAGTTTAGCATGAAACTCCCTGATGCAAAGCTCTGGTATACCTATGATAGAGGTTTTCCTCATCTCTATTATGTAACGGTACGGATAGGAGATACATCTATAACACAGAAGATAGGATTTAAAACGCTTACCCAAAGAGAAGATAAAACCTATGTGCTTAACGGTACACCTCTTTTTCTTAAAGGCACCAACTATATCTCTAGTCAATATATGAGTGAGATGGACAGGGAGGCATTAAAGCATGACTTGGAGTTGATGAAAGAAGCACACATCAATACCATACGAGTCCATGCACATATTGAGCCTGAGCGTTTTTATAGATTGTGTGATGAGATGGGCTTTCTGGTTTGGCAAGATTATAATCTTCAGTGGGGATATATCGATTCACCGGAGTTTACCAAAGAGGCAATCAAACAGGCAAAAGAGATGGTCGATATGCTCTATATTCATCCTAGTATCTTTATCTGGTCTATGCACAATGAACCGCCATGGAACTCTGAGTGGATGAAGTGGAAATACCCCGATTATAATGCAACACAAAATAGATTACTTGATGATAGAATCTATAAGACAATTTCAGAGTATGATACTTATCATCTGACTAAAAAGCTCTCATCAAATCTGGAGCATCCGTGGTTTGGATGGTATAGCGGAAAATATAGAGATTTTGCCAAACCCTCAAAAGTTCCTGTTGTCAGCGAATTTGGAGCACAGGCGATTCCGAAACTTTCAAGTCTGAAACGTTTTATACCAAAAAAGTATCTTGCACCCAAAAGTAAAAAAGCAAAAAAACTCTGGGAGTACCATAATTTCCAATTTAACTGGAGTGCAAAGAACGGTGTGAAGTTTAAAGATAGTATAGAGAGATTTATTGAAGATTCCCAAAGATATCAAGCAGATTTAATTAAGTTTGCAACAGAGATGTTGAGGATACAGAAGTATAAAACTACAACAGGAATTTTTCAGTTTATGTTTAATGAGGGGTGGCCCTCTATGAATTGGGGGATTGTGGACTATTATCGTCAAACAAAACCAGGGTATGAAGCACTCAAGAGAGCCTATGCACCCATTATTGTTGTAGCAAAAGAGGTTGAAGATAATCAGATAGAGCTATATGTAGTCAATGATAGACTTAGAGCTATTAAAGATGCAACACTACATGTAGAGGTTCAAGATAGAGATGGGATAAGTAGATATAGCTACCCTGTAACTATACTTGAAGACAGTGTAATAGTAGTTGGAGATTTTCAATTGGATAGCGATGCAGAAGTTAGCCTCTCTTTAGAAGATGAGGAGGGTGAGATTGCCAACAATAGATACCACTTTACTATCAAAGAGGATAACCATGAATGAACTCTATTTTTTAGAACCAAAATATGAAAATCGTCTTCCTGAACCACCTCAGGTACAGTCAGAGTTTACCCAATCACTCTTCCGTTTTTTTGGTATTGTAGCCATTATGCTGGGTGCATGGTATCTCTACTATCGCTGGAGTGAATCGCTCAATATGGATGCACTATGGTTTGCTATACCTCTTGCATTTGCAGAGACGATGATGTTTATCGGGACGATTTTGGTTGTGATTAACTTTTGGCGTATCAACGATACCCCAAAACAGTCTCCCCCTGCTATGATGCTTGATGTAGTAGAGGAGAGTCAAAAGCAATATTATGCTAATAGAGATATTAAAATTGATATCTATATTCCTGTATTCAATGAAGACCCTGAACTTGTACGTCAAACAATTCTTGCAGCAAAAAGAGTTAAAAAGTTGCCTACGTGGAATGTCTGCATCTATCTGCTTGATGACAGTAAAAGTGAAGAGATGACTCAGATGGCAAAAGAGGAGAGTATTCCTCAAATCCTGCGTGAAAGTACCAAAGGGCGTAAAGCGGGTGCGATTACCTATGCCATGGATGAGACAGGTGGAGATTTTATTGTTATTATCGACTCAGATACCAGGCTGTTTGAAGATATTCTGCTCAACACAATGGGCTATTTTCGTGATGACAGTGTAGCCTGGGTGCAGACTCCGCAATGGTTTTGTGATTTGACTGAAGGAAAACCGCTTGAAAAGGTTGCCCAGAATAAATTTGGCAAAATAGGCAGAACTGTTGCAAATCTCTATCAGAAAGTGTTTGGAAAGATTAAGGTAGGAGAAGATGTCTTTGCCAATGACCCTGCGATGTTTTTTGATGTAATTCAGAGAAGGCGTAACAACTATAATGCCTCATTCTGTTGTGGAGCTACCTCTATACACCGCACAAGTGCTTTAAGGCGTGTGGCTATCTCTCGTTGGGTTGAACGAGTTATGGAGGCAAAAGATAGAAAGAGAGCCATAGAGGAGTTAGATGTAGAGTATATCTGTTATCACACTTCAGAAGATATCTATACCTCACTTTTGGTACACTCCTATAAAGCTAAAAAATACAAATCGGTACTGCACCCCAATGTAGAATCCAAAATGCTCTCACCTTTGGATTTGATCACATGGAGTACACAACGCTTCCGCTATGCAGGTGGAACAATTGACCTTATTACTAAGGAGTTTTCTAGATTTTTTAAAAAGACAGGACTCACTCTAACTCAGAAGTTGATGTATTTTAGCACCTTTTGGTCATATACAGGTGCTATATGGCTTGTAATACTGCTTCTCTCACCAATTATCTTTATGTTTACCAATATCCCGCCAGTACATAGTTACTCTATGGATTTCTTTATTCACCTCATACCGTTTCTATTTTTTAATCAGTTGGCACTTATGGTGGCTACTTGGGGTGTTAATTCAAACCGTGGGGGACAATTTTTTATTGCAATCTTCCCTATTGTACTTAAGGCATTTTGGGATGTGGCAAGAAGAAAGCCTATTAAATTTGTAGTAACATCCAAGAGTGCAAAATCGGGAAATTTCCTATCTTTGGTTCGCATTCAGCTAGGGTTGATAGCACTTTATCTAGTAGCTATACTCTATGCAACAGTGATGCTTTTAATTGGAGAGAGGATATATCTCACAGGGTATAGTGTTAACCTGATGTGGTCACTCTTTAACATTATTTCGCTTTGGGCAATAGTTCAAGCTGCACTTTATAAATTTGAAGGATAACTTATGAGTCAAAATAAAAATCTACTTCGTGCAAGACACCATATAGTCTTTCTTGCAGCATTAGTATTTGGGAGTATTCTTATCTATTTTCTTAATAGTCTTGACCTTAGAAAACAGGGGCTTGGTGTGATTACCTTAGAGAATATTATGGCACCCGAACTCAATGTAACAAAGCAGAAACTGAGTAAAGAGGAGATTCAGGCAGCCAAGAGTGCCTGGCAATATTTTGTCAACAATTATCACGAGAATACAGGATTGGTCAATTCGGTAGATAACTACCCCTCTACAACCCTTTGGGATACAGGTAACTATCTTATGGCACTAATCTCGGCATACCGTCTGGATATCATCTCTGAAGAGATTTACCATCAGCGTCTCAGTAGAGCACTCTCTACACTGCAGAAGATAGAGCTCTATAAAGGACAGCTTCCCAATAAAGTCTATAATGCCCAGACACTCAAAATGACAGACTATCAAAACAATATCACTGAAAAAGGAATAGGGTGGTCTGCGATTGATATTGGTCGTCTCTTGATTCCACTCTCTTATATCCACTTTAATCAGCCTCAATATACTAAAGAGATTAAGAGTATTTTGGAGCGGTGGAGTGTCAAGGGTATGACAAAAGAGGGAGCACTCTACGGAGCGATGGTAAAAAATGGAAAAGAGAAGATTTTGCAGGAGGGGCGTTTGGGGTATGAGCAATATACCTCCAAGATGTTTGCCACCTTTGGTGTAGATATCACCAATGCACTCCGTTATGATAAATATCTGGAGTTTACAGATATTTATGGGGTGAAGATACCTTATGACAAACGTGATAAAAAGCACTCTGATGCAAACAACTATGTACTGATGGAGCCTTATATGCTTGATGGACTTGAATTTGGTTGGGACTACTTTTCAAAAGAGTTCAGTTATAGACTCTATGCGGTGCAAAAAGAGCGTTATAATGATACAGGTATTTTGACTGCCATAACAGAGGACCATCTTGACCAGCCACCATACTTTATATATAATTGTATCTATGTCAATAAGAAGAGTTGGGTGGCTATTGATGAGAATGGAGAGGTGCATAATGATATGAAGCTTCTTAGCACTAAAGCCTCTTTTGCTATGGATGCACTCTACCATTCAGACTATACGCAAAAGCTTATGGAGAAGCTTAAACCGTTGCAGAGTAAGCGTGGTTGGTTTACTGGTATCTATGAGAAGAGTGGCAAGATCAATAAATCTCTCACCTGCAATACCAATGCCATTGTATTGGAGTCCCTGCTCTATAAGAAAGAGGGACCTCTTTTGAAAGTCATTCGAAGTAACTAAAAGGATACAAGATGAACCAAATTCCTGCAATGAAGCCTATGGCTTCATTTATGAGCAAATGGCACTACCCGTCTGACGGGCAAAAACGTGATCTTCGTATAGATTTTATTCGTGGATTTGTTATGTTGATTTTAATAGCTGTGCATATCAATATACCCTCTTTTTATATCTATATTGCGTGGGAACGCTTTGGAGTGGTAACGGGGGCAGAGGGGTTTGTGATACTTTCAGGGCTTATTCTTGGCTTTTTATCAAGGTTGCGTATGGAGCATGATGGCTTTGGCAGTACAGTAAACAAGCAGTTTAATCGGGCGTTCTTGCTCTACAGAACAAGTCTTGCTGTTATCCTCTCTGTATTGGTGATTGATCTTATTCCATTTATAGATGCAAGTGCAGCTATGACCTTTACAACCTATAGTGGTACAGTCTATCACCTCTATCCAAATTTAGATACATTTGCACAATATCATGACAAGATCATTGCGAAGTTCTTCCTTTTGCGTTATGGGCCTCATCAGTTTCAAATTTTGGGACTTTATGTTATCTTGTTGATGCTCTCACCATTTATTCTTTGGCTTCTTAGTAAGAAGAAGGTAGGTGTAGTTCTCTCATTGAGTTGGATTATCTACTTTGCAAACAATGGATTTCATGTGCGCCCTACAGGTGCACAGTTTGAGTATGCATTTCCTGTTTTGACATGGCAGATTCTCTTTGTTCATGGTCTGGTTATAGGATACTACCGAAATGAGATATGGAACTTTTTTCACTCTAAAAAGGGTGTGTGGCTCTTTGGTTTTACTTTTTTGCTCTTTTTGGGCTTTCTGTTTTTTACCTACAATAATCCCCTTGATGAGATCTCCTCATATTTGAGACTCCATGTGATTGACCCAGATACATTCAGGAGTATCTATAGACAGTTTTTTCCTAAAAATACACTGGGGATAGGACGTTTGATCAATGACTTTGCAGTTCTTGTTGTCTCCTATGCGATGCTCTCTTATATGTGGAAACCCATCTATAAAACTTTTGGATGGTTCTTTGTCCCAATTGGTCAAGCATCACTCTATGTCTTTATTTTACATGTCTATGCGTGTATTGTAATTGCAAATATTCCACTATTTCATCAGGGAAATATCTATATCAATACACTAGGTCATACAGCCGTATTTGTCTTTATGTGGTTGATGGTTCGCTATAAGGTGGCATACAATTGGATACCAAGATAGTAGTAAGAGGATGGTTATTGAGAGGTATTCTTATAGGGATACTACTCTTTACATCCTCTATTTTTGCCTACTCCTCAAAAACTATTATCTTATGTATAGGTGAAACGACAGCACAAACCAAGAGTCTATCTCAAGATTTTAACCATTCAGATTTTCATATTATTAAAAAGGTAATCCCCTCTCCTGTAGATGAAGCCAAATATATTGAAGCTATAAGCACAATACAACAATCAATAAGAAGTGCTATAGAGTTATATAGAGACCCATATAGGGAGTTACCACACATTATTTTATATGCAAAGGGTTTGAGTGCAACTCTTACAGCTATTGCACAAAACAATCTCTTACCCTACTATAGAGAGCATATTAGTGGATTGATTTTAGAAGATGCTAGGGCAAATCTACTAAAGGTATGCGACTTCTATGGTAAGATACCCCAAAATAGGCTATGTAACTCACTGCGATACTTTACTCAAAAGCTTCAGGGAAGAGCATCACTTGTTGAATCTGCTATTGCACTCTCTCCTTCACTACAGATGGATTGGTTTTGGCCTAAGAGTCTATTACTCTTTTCAGATGAGAATCTATCAAAAATAGAGCTTCCTTACTGGAAAGAGGCATTTGAAGAGAATGAGGTAGAGTATAGCTATGGTATCTATAAAGAGAGAGGTAACACTATATCAGATAGAGATGAGATGATTAGCAACTTTATAGCACAATGTTCAACATCTGTAACTACAAAACTTTTAGATTTAAAACCTAGTTACTATGGTGCTATATTGAGATTTCACCTCTATAAGATAGCCTATATAGCTAAAGAGCAGTTAATAGAGAGATATAATATATCTTATGGAGATGACCCTTTACAATCTTATGATCTCTTTGTAAAAGAGCAGACAAAAAACAATCCGCTCTTTATCTATGTTCATGGAGGGGGTTGGAGCAGAGGAGACAAGATAAGTTTTGATGATATTGCAAAACAGTATGCAGATAGAGGCTTTAGTGCTGTTTCGGTCAATTACAGACTGCATCAACTGCCAAAAGTCGGGATGAAAGAGATTGTTGATGATGTTCGTTCGGCAATACGCCATGTGTTTGCTCATGCTAAAGAGTACCATGCCAATAGCAATAAGACAGTGGTCGTAGCCGAATCAGCAGGAGCACAACTAGCTTTTATGGCAGTAGCCAGACTCAAAAAAGAGGAGCAAAAAAAGATTAAGGCACTCATCTTAAACAGTATGACTAGTGACCTTAGTTTACACCCTAAAGAAAAACAGATGCGTCTATCTGGTATAAGAGATGACGATGCAAGGTTAAAATGGATTGAGGAGTTCTCTCCACTAAACAATTTAAAATATCTATCTATACCTATATTGGCAATACATAGCATAGATGATAAAGTGGTGCCACCCAAACATCTCAAGAGATTAACTGTTGAGTCTGTAATCTATCACAACAATATTACATCTCTTTGGATATCAAATGGTGTTCACCCTATAGCTCCTTTTAAACATACACTTCAGCCGGGGTATCAATATATTCAAGAGCAGATTACCGGTTTTGAGAAGAGAGCCTTAAAGTAGAGTCTATCGATTCTCATAGAGAAGAGTATAGTTATAGACGAAAGTTAAAAATGATAACAAGAGAACAAAATATAGAATAAAACTTTATCAAACCTTTGCAAAGAAAACCCCGTCCTCTAAGGCGGGGCTACGAACAGTTAAAGAATAACTAAAGAAATATATAAATATATCTTGACATATTTGCATATTTACATATTTACACTATAATTATGTCAATAAAATAGTAAAAAAGGAATAGTATCTATGTATTCAATCGGATAGAGAGATATCTGGCTTAGAGGTTTATGATGGATAAAATTTTAAGGGTATTTTTATCAAATATTTATTATAATACTATCAATAGAACCCCTCAAGCCTATGCTATTTTTAATAGTATGCTGAAAGAGAGGGGGCATTTATGAGATATGATAAATCTGCTTTAACTATCGAAAAACAAGTTTTTCACTTAAAAAATCATTACAATATAGATTGTCAAGATTTAGAGTTAGCTAAAAAATATTTTCTACATACAAATTATTATAAACTTAGAGGCTATTGGCTCTTTTTTGAAGAGATAAATAAAAAAATTTGTTTTAAAGAGGTTATAGACTTATATGAATTTGATAAAAAATTAAGAATATTATTTTTAGAATATATTGAAATAGTAGAGAGTTCTATAAAATCTATTTTTACAAATTATTTAACTCTTAAATATAATAATCCTCATATTCATCTTGATAATTCTATATTTGAAAATAAAAAATTTTATGCTTTTGGGATTGTTCAGTTAGCCAATAGTTTTAAAAAATCTGATGAAAAATTTATAGAGCATTTTAAAAATAAATATGATGAAGAGTTACCACCTCTTTGGGTTTGTGTAGAGTTGATGACTTTTGGAGAGATTTCCAAATGGTATAAAAATTTAAATTTAGAAGACAAAAAAGCCATAGCAAAACAATACAATCTAAGAGAAAGATATTTAACCTCGTTTTTATTACATCTAACAGAAATTAGAAATATTTCAGCTCATCATAGTAGATTATGGAATAAAACATTTTCTAAAGGCTTTCAAGTCCCCTATAAATTACCATTTTATAAACCTAAAAATTTTAAAATTT
>CAZOBE010000010.1:0-4980 GCA_964578205.1 uncultured Sulfurovum sp.
TGACAATGGCTCCCTTATGTCCTTTTCCAATAATAGTATCTCCCTCCCAATCACCGATTGCATCTCATCTTTGATGAATTGCTTTATCTCTTCAGTAAGTTTAACTGCCTTGGCTTTAAGTCTATGTCTGGAAATAGCCATGGGCTTGTTTATGCCTATACCCTCTCTGTCTGGTATTACGTCTGATCTCTTGAGAAATAGTACTCTGTGAACGTTTTAATGCTTTAGCTATCGCATTATGAGATTTACCCTCTTTCAATGCTATTTCGATATAGTTTTCTAAACACTCAATTTTTATTGGGGTATTCGTTTATGATGTGAATCCAAGTAGCTAAATCTTGGCATAAAAGTAATTTACAGTTTCAAGGTTATAGGGTATATGAGATCTTGTTATATATAAAAAAGAACGATGCATCATGGGTAAACTCCTTACCATCTATGCTCCATTGTAGCTTAAATAGATTAGATAGATGTTAATTTTATTTACTAAATTTTAATTTATTTTATTTGTTTAAATTATATAAAGAATAGTATAATAATTGAAGCCGGAGCATTCGGCAGAGAGTGGGGTAAACGTATCAGGAGTGCAACTTTTAGAGATTTGGTAGTTTCTTCTCCCACTCTAATGTTGTTTTACAGATAATTTCAAGGTTGTCATATTTTGGTTGCCAACGGGTAGCCTCTTTTATCTTTTGGTTATTGGCAATAAGTATAGCAGGGTCTCCGGCTCTTCTCTCTTTTTTCTCTACACAAAAGTCAACACCACTGACACGCTTCATGGTATCAATGACCTCTTTGACTGAAAATCCTCTACTGTAGCCTACATTAAAGAGATCACTTGGATTCTTTTCAAGATACTCTAACGCTTCAATATGGGCTAAAGCTAAATCTACCACATGGATATAGTCTCTAATCCCCGTACCGTCAGGTGTAGGGTAGTCTTCACCAAAGATATACATCTTTTCTCGTTTGCCTGTAGCTGTCTGGGCAGCTACCTTGATAAGCAGTGTAGCATTGTGGGTGGATTGTCCTATCCTTCCGTCAAGGTCACACCCTGCAACATTGAAGTATCTTAGGGCTACATATTTAAAGTCTGGTATTGCAATGGATGTATCTTTGAGTATCTGCTCACTCATAAGTTTACTCATGCCATATGGGTTGATAGGCTCGGTAGGGTCACTCTCTTTGAGTCCTGTCTCCAGATTCACCACCTCTGCATCGGGCTCACCATAGGTAGCCGCAGTAGAGCTGAAGATAAATCTGTTAACACCGTTTTGTGTTGCATGTTTGACAAGGTTGGCAGTATTGGCAGTATTGTTAAGGTAGTATTTTAGAGGGTTCTCTACACTCTCTGGAACGACTAAACTAGCCGCAAAGTGTATAATGGCATCAAACTTATACTCTGACATAATTTTAGCAATTTTTTCAAAGTTTGAAAGATCCTCTTGAATGAAAGTAAGCGTTTTATTATTCTCCTTGGCAATAGTAGAGAGTGTATCTATAGTCTCCTGAAAGCCTGTTACAAGGTTATCGAGTATGGTGACACTGTGTTTACTCTCTTCAAGCAAGAGTTTGACAACATGACTTCCTATGTATCCTGCACCGCCTGTGACTAGTATATGCATTGTATAACCCTCTTTGTCTTGATAATAGATATATTGTATCCAATTACCGATAAGGAGTCCAAGAAAAAAATACTTTTTAATTAAGACTAATTTTATCTTATTTAAGGCATAATGTTTTCACAAATTATTTAAAGGATATTAAATGTCAACAGTAACATTTAAAAATGACACAGTATGTAATCTTGCTGGTACAGAGATCAATGTAGGGGACACAGCTCCAGTAGTAACAGTAGTAAACTGTAACCCAATGCTCCAGGATGAGACTATCGGTGGTGCACAGGATAAAGTACAGATGGTAGTAGTAGTGCCTTCACTAGATACGCCAGTATGTGATGCTGAAACAAGAAAATTCAACGAAGAAGCAGCATCTATTGATGGTGTAGAAGTTATTACTGTATCTATGGACCTTCCATTTGCAGCAGCAAAATTCTGTTCAACAGCAGGTATTGAGAACCTAAAAGTATGTTCAGACTTCAGAAACAAAGATTTTGCAAATGCATATGGTATGCTTCTTGCTGATGGTCCTTTGGCTGGTGTAACTGCTAGAGCTATCTTTGTAATCGGTAAAGATGGTAAAGTAGCATACAAGCAACTTGTTCCTGAAATTACTGCTGAGCCTAACTATGATGAAGCGATTGCTGCTGCCAAGGCTGCTGTATAATCACACTTTTGGATAAACCTCTTCTTTTGAAGGGTGTTTGTCGCTCCCCCTCTTTTTATTTTTTCCCAAAAACTTATTTTATACGCTATTTGTGCTAAAATGCTTAGACGATTTTCTAAGGATTGCAGAGTAGATGAGATACAATTATGGATTCTTGATAGCTTTTTTATGCTTAACAGGCTGTAACTATGCCCCTAAAGTGGAAAAGAGTAGGTATTATAATTTACAAGAGTGTAAAAAAGAGCTTCTTGAAGCAAAGGATTATATGGAAGATAAGGGGATTGATCTTATTGTTGTAGAGAAAAAAGAGCGAAAAATGTATCTCTATAAAGAGAATATAGTACAACGTATCATTCCTGTCTCTTTGGGAAAAAATCCTATTGGTCCTAAAGTGCAAAGAGGAGACCTTAAGACCCCTGAAGGGAGATTTTGGATTTATAAAAAGATTTGCTCCCCTAAATATTACCGTTCTCTTTGTATCTCTTACCCCAGAGAAGAAGATAAAAAAAGAGCTGCCGCCAAAGGAGTGGATCCCGGAGATAACATTACCATACATGCACAACCCGTTTGGAATGCAGATGGGAAGGGTGATGCCTATACGCTCTCTCATAATTGGACAGAGGGGTGTATAGCCGTAACCAATGCTGCCATGAGAGAACTATGGTACGCTGTGCGTGAGGGTGTACCGATTATTATACGATAGAGTGGAATAGTATGAGATATACACAAAAACAGATTGATAAATTTAACCGTCAAAAGTACATCGCGGAGTTGGATAAAATATCAAAAAATCTTTTTCGTATGTTCAGAGATGAGAATGTAAGTGCCCAGAGCTTTATAGCCAAATTTGAACAACTCAAAAAGAGACTTGATGAGAAGATTGAGGTTCAACTTGATTCTGAGTACCATCAACAGCTTAAAGCATATATAGAGATGCTGTATCGGCAGACCTGTCTGGCAGAAGAGTTTACCGATAGAGTCTTTTATGATATGAGAGAAGCACAGATGAGTTACCTGAACCGTTTACAGAAGCTTAAAAACGGAACTTCCTACAAAAAAGAGAAATATAAAGCAAAATACAGACATGAGGATTGGGGTTGAGAAAATGTATGTAAAGATAGTTAAGATACTACCTCATTAATTAGATAGAGTATCAAACATAAGGAGTAAAAGATGAAAAGAGTGAAAATTCAATACAGGAGAGGTACTAGATGTTAAAGGATAAAAAGAGTGTAATTGTACTATGGATGCTTCTGTTGGCAACATATCTTACAGCAGGTGGAAGTATCTCATTAAAATCATCATCTGTAGTTGGTATTCCAGCCCAAATTGCATTATCTAGCCTATATGTAGAGCGTGATACAAACCTTATGTGGCAGGATCAGCCATATAGAGATGTTGAAGATGGTGCCTATAGAGGCGGATACTCTCTAGGTAAAGCAGGAAAATGGAAATATGCTGTAGAGTATTGCCAAAATCTTGATTATGCAGGATATATAGATTGGAGACTCCCCAGTGCTGATGAGTTGATGCATGTACATAGAAAAAAGGGGGAGGTGTTTCAATCCTTTAGAGGGTCAGACTTCTGGACATCTACCCCGGCACGTAGAGATAGATATTATGTAGTATTTACAGCAGATGCCTATCAGTATATACGTAGAGCTACAGAGTCAAACTATATTAGATGTGTGCGTCGTCTCCGAAAAGGTGATATCCCTATGAAAAAAGAGAATATAGATAATGATATAGGTGCGGGTATAGATTATTAGAGTATCTTAATCTCCTCTTTGAGTGTGATTCCAAACGCTTGAGAGACTCTCTCTTTTGCTAGTGCGATGAGGTATAGGGCATCTTCAAAGGTACCCTTGCCTACATTGACCAAAAAATTTGCATGGATCTCACTCCACTGCATATCACCCCTTCTTTCTCCCTTTAATCCAACAGCCTCTATGAGACGACCTGCATAGTCACCTTTTGGATTTTTAAATGCTGAACCTGCACTGGGGTGTCGGGGCTGGTTGGAGCGTAGAGTCAGTAATGTATTGAGTAGATGTTGGTCAAATCCTTTTTTGATCTCAAATCGTGCATGTGTGGCAATGCCTCCCAAATGTGCATAACGGTATCCATAATCTATCTCTTTGGCTAAAATCCATTGACCATCTATCATGACAGAGTGAAGGATGTTAAATATCTCATACTCCTTTACTCCTGCATTCATAGCCAACATCCCTCCAAGTGTTCCGGGAAGTTTGGAGCAGAACTCAAATCCACCAATATCCTCTCTCTTTGCATAAGAGACTATGCGACCTGTAGATGTGGCAGCTCCGACGGTAAGCAATCCATGCTCTTCTTCAATGAGTGAAAAGTCCTTAGAGAGCATCATAAGAGGTGGGGGTGTTGGGGAGATGAGAAGGTTATTTGCCCCACCAATAAGGTATCTGTCACGAGGTATCTCATCGTTTTTTTCAATCATGAGTACCTTTGTAGGTTGTCCTATTTTGATGCTGGAGTATTTGGAAAAATCAATGATCTTAGTGTACACGGAGGACTCCGTGTACACTAAGATCAAGTGAGGAGTGAGGAGTAAGGAGTGAGGAGTGCAGGTATGTTTTTTGCTTTGGCAAAAAACTTTTATTATTTAAGGTTTTTTTGATGTACTTTTTTATAATCATTCCTACTTCCTACTTCCTACTT
>CAZOBE010000010.1:5080-11589 GCA_964578205.1 uncultured Sulfurovum sp.
TTCCTACTTCCTACTTCCTACTTTGAACGAAGTTCACTATATTCTCTAGGAATAAGATAATCCTCTGTTTTGATAGGTGTATCCCACAGTCCATGCTCTGAGCCTATCTCATAGAGTCTGTCAAGTGCTTTGAGTTGCAGTTTGGAGAGCTCTACAGACTCATCGGAAGCATACATCTCAAGGTATCTCTTTAGCATCTCATCTGAGATACGTACAAGATGGTCTGCTTCAAGTTTGGCACAGAGTTCCTCTTTTCTTTGGTTGGCGATTTTGACACCCTCTATGAGAATCTTTTCTATATCGATGGCTCGGTTGAGAGGAAGTGAACGGCGAATAGCCATACCTCCAAGAGGAAGAGGCAGGCCTTTCCCCACAAGCTCTTCCCAGATATCCCAAATCTCTTTTTCAACCTCCAGACTCTCATCAAAATCCAAGATAGATTCATGGATGAGTACCCCTGCATCTACCTCTTTGGAGACTACAGCCTCTTCAATTTTTAGAAAATCCATATAGACAGGGCGGGCATGTGGGTAATAGATGCGAAAGAGCATTGCATTGGTTGTATATTTTCCGGAGAGTGCCACTTTGAAGTTAGGTTTGAGCTTTTTATCTTTGCGGCGGATGAGTTTAGGTCCATACCCTTCACCAAAACTGACAGCCGTACGAAGCAGAGCATACTCCTCTTTGATGAGCGGATAGAGCCCAAAACTGATAGCAGATACATCATAGGTACCTTTAAGGGCTTCAACATTGAGTGTTTCAATATCCAGACCGATATTTTCAAATCTATAATCTTTGGTATCGACCCAGCCAAACTTGATGGCATAGTACATAAAGATATCATCTGCATCGGGTGAGTGGGCTAACTGTATAGGATTCATAAGTATTTGGCTCGCTTTAGCTTTAGAAATAGTATAATCATATTTTATCATAAGGCTACTTGATACTCACCCCATAAACAAGGTAGTTTTACGCTATAATGCTATAAAAACCCATAGAGGCAGTTTTTTTTGGATACCTTTTAAAAATATGTCAATTTGACATATTTTTACTACTGCAATGAGAAACCTATTAAAATGGTGACATGATTTAAAAATAAAGTGTAAGGATATGCGTATGGCAATGGATGCAAACAAACAAAAAGCATTGGATATGGCAATTAAACAGATAGATAAGACATTTGGTAAGGGTACACTTATGAGACTCGGTGATAAGGAGTTTGAGCCTATCGCTGCTATCTCTACAGGCTCTTTAGGGCTTGATATGGCACTAGGTATTGGTGGTATTCCCCAAGGTAGGATTATTGAGATATATGGTCCTGAATCATCGGGGAAAACGACACTCTCTCTTCAGACTATCGCTTCAGCCCAATCAGAGGGAATGGTATGTGCATTTATAGATGCAGAGCATGCACTTGATGTAGTCTATGCTAAAAATCTTGGTGTAGATACAGATAACCTTCTTGTCTCCCAGCCAGACTTTGGGGAGCAGGCACTTGATGTGCTAGAGACATTGGCAAGAAGCGGTGCGGTTGATTTAATTGTGGTCGATTCAGTCGCTGCATTGACACCTAAAAGTGAGATAGAGGGGGATATGGGTGATACCCATGTGGGACTTCAGGCAAGATTGATGTCTCAGGCACTTCGTAAGCTTACAGCGATCTTACACAAGACCAATACTACAGTGATCTTCATCAACCAAATCCGTATGAAGATTGGTACAATGGGGTATGGTTCTCCTGAGACAACAACAGGTGGTAATGCGTTGAAGTTCTACTGCTCGGTGAGAATAGATGTACGCCGTATAGCAACACTCAAGCAGGGTGAATCGCAGATAGGAAACCGTGTAAAAGCAAAAGTGGTCAAAAACAAAGTGGCTCCTCCATTCAGACAGGCAGAGTTTGACATTATGTTTGGTGAGGGGATCTCCTATATCGGTGAACTTATAGACTATGGTATTAAGATGGATATTATTGATAAGTCTGGTGCATGGTTCAGTTATGGCGCTCAGAAACTGGGTCAAGGTAAAGAGAATGCAAAAACAACAATTAAAGAGAATCCCCAATTATGTGCTGAGATTGAGGCTAAGGTGAAAGATGCACTCGGTTTTGGTGAGAGTCTAACTGTTGATGAGAGTGAAAAGAAAGAGGATTAGCACTCAAATCAGCAAACTTTAGATAGAATAGTATTATTTAAAACATTTTATATTAAACATTTAAAGGAGATACCATGATTTTTATAGATGAGATCGTAGCAGATGAGGTAATGGATAGTAGAGGGAACCCAACAGTTCGTGCAAAAGTAAGTTTAAGTGATGGTACTGTAGCAAGTGCTATTGTTCCTAGTGGTGCAAGCACCGGTAAGCGTGAAGCGCTTGAGCTTCGTGACGGTGGCAAGAGATATATGGGGAAAGGTGTGCTTCAAGCATGTGAAAATGTCAATGGTCCTATCTGCGATGCGCTTGTGGGCCTTAGCCCTTTTAATCAGGCAGAGATCGATCTGGTGATGAAAGAGACAGATGGTACCCAAAACTATGGAAATCTGGGTGCAAATGCGGTACTCGGTGTCTCTATGGCAGTAGCAAGAGCAGCGGCTCAGTCACTGGGTGTTCCTCTCTACAGATACCTTGGCGGAGCCAATGGTGTGACGATGCCGGTACCGATGTTGAACATCATCAACGGTGGTGAGCATGCAAACAACTCTGTGGATTTCCAGGAGTATATGGTTATGCCTGTAGGCTTTGAGAGATTCTCAGAGGGGCTTAGAGCCTCTGCAGAAGTCTATCACAACCTTAAAAAGATCATCGATGAGATGGGTGAGAGTACTGCTGTAGGTGATGAGGGTGGTTTTGCTCCAAATCTTAAAAATAATGAAGAGCCTATTGAAGTGATTATTAAAGCTATTGAAAAGGCAGGGTATAAACCTGGTGAGCAAATTGCCATTGCACTTGATATTGCCGCAAGTGAACTTGTCAATGATGAAGGGAAGTATCTGCTTAAATCTGAAAACAGAGAGCTTACAAGCTCTGAGCTTATAGCCTATTATGCAGATATGTGTTCAAAGTATCCTATTGTCTCTATTGAAGATGGATTGAGTGAAGATGACTGGGATGGATGGAAAGAGCTTACAGAGGTACTTGGAGATAAAGTACAGCTTGTGGGTGATGATCTGTTTGTCACCAATGTTGCTATCTTGTCCGAAGGGATAGAGAAGGGTGTTGGTAACTCTATTCTTATCAAACCAAATCAGATAGGGACAGTTTCAGAGACCATGCAGACAGTACGTCTTGCACAAAGATCTGGATATAAGTGTGTGATGAGTCACCGTTCAGGAGAGAGTGAAGATACGTTTATTGCGGACTTTGCTGTAGCACTCAATACAGGTGAGATCAAGACAGGATCTACAGCAAGAAGTGACAGAATTGCTAAGTATAACAGACTTTTGGAGATTGAAGCAGAGCTTGGTCAGTTTGAGTATTTAGGTGCGTCACTTTTTAAGAAGTCATAGGTTCCAAGCATGGCAGATACACAAAAAGTAGAAGCCATTGCAGGATTGTCACTTAAAATACTTTTGGTGACAGCCATAGGGATGTTACTTTTTGGAATCTATATTGGTATTTTAATTTATGGAGAGAATTCACTCACTGTGCTCAACCACTTAAAAGAGAGAAAAAAAGCTTTAATAGAGGAAGAAAAAGCGTTAAAAGCTGAGAATCAGAAGCTTCAAAAGGAGTATTTTGAACTCAAGCAGCTAGAGCCTAAGGAGTAGTAAGTGAAACAATATTTATACATTGCAGTGGTATTGGTATGTGTGTCTGCAGATGCATCCCAAAATCCATTTGCTCTAAGAGAAAACTTTACTAAAATTGAACAAGATCAGAAAACTTTACTCTCCAAACTAAGAGAGATAGCCCAAAAAAATGAAGAGGCCTCCTTTACACAGAAGAGTAAGGCAGATGAGAAAAAAAATGATCATCCAGCTCTCTCTCCTAAGAGATCAGAGGGTAAAGAGAGCACCTCTTTAGATACTTTAATTGCTCCAAAGAAAAAAGTAGAAGTGTTAAAAGTAGATAAAGAGGTATCCCAAAAGGGTGTTTCTCCTGTTAAAGTTGTCCAAGAGAAAGAGGTGAATGCAACCTTAAAAAAAGTAGAAACTGAAAAGAGTGTGACACAAAAATCTGAAAAAGAGCCTCACTTAAAGAAATTGGAACAGAAGAAAAAAGCAACAGATAAAAAAGGGTTAAAAGAGAAGAGAGAGAGTATAGATAAAGTGGCTACTGAACCTACCATGATACCTAAAGAGATAGAGATTCAAAGGCTTTTTGAGGAGGCAGTAAAAGAGGTAGATCAGGAAGATTAGATGCTCTTGCCTGCCTGTAGTCTCTTAATAGCTACCATAGAGATGATAATCTCCAAAATACTTGCTAAAATCAGTTGATAATAACTCAGCAGATCTAATAACTGTGTCTCATATCCAATAGTTGCAACAGCTACGAGCAGTGTCAAAGGCATGGAGAGGGAGAGTGCTATAAGAAGTGCATCTCTGGCTCCGCTGATCTTTTTGAATGCAACAGCTGCAACGATTCGGGAGAGTATCATTAAAAAGGTGATAAGCAGAGCTCCGGAGATGACCCCCTCAACAGCAAATGCTTTCAAGTCAAATGAAGCACCCACATGAATAAAAAAGAGAGGTATTAAAAACCCAAATCCAAGACTGGACATCTTCTCTTCGAGTTTCTTTTCATGGTGAAAAAATGCCGAAATTGCCATCCCTGCGATAAATGCACCGAGTGCGAGTTCTAACTCTAGCGATAACATCACGGTAATAAGAATAAAAAAGAGCGCCATGGCAAGACGAATATCCTGATCTGAAGTATCAAACTTAGGTACAATTACACTTTTAAGTTCAGGAAACCACCAAAAAAGAAGATGCAGTAGTTTATAGAGGAGATAGACTACAATTATAAAGAGGAGAAGGTAGCCTATTTTGCTGAGGAGAGCTAAACCAAATCCTGTTGTACTAGCAGCATCAAATATCGTCAGCACAGCAATACTGGTGATCTCTCCCAAAACACCGGCAATAAATGCCAAATGTATCCATGCCTGCTCTTTTCCATAGATCTTGGATAAAGAGGCAAGCAGTCCTATGGAGATGAGGGGCATAGAGATAATAATGATGGTATTAAGGTTAAAGAGAAGACCGCTGGTGATAGAGAGAATGACCATCAGTGTTAAAAAGAGAATAGATTTATGAATCATAATCTTTGGACTTCTGGTGATCTGTTTTAGGTCAACTTCCATTCCTGCTAAAAACATCAGGTATAAAAAACCAACTTCAGCAATAAGATCAAAATATTCATTATGGTTTACAAAGCCGATATAGGCAAAAATAGAGCCTAAGATAATCTCAACAGGGGGGATGGGAATGCGAAGCACCTTTGCAACAAAAGGGCTTCCCAAAATAAGTAAGGAGAGGGTGAGAATCAGTAGGATATTAGTGTGTATCACAACTGGTAGCGACCTCGTATCCTAACTTTTTCAGCATTGTCAGGTCTTTATTTGGAGCAGTACCACCGGTTGTAAGGTAGTCTCCAATTACAATGGCATTAGCACCAGCCTCAAACATTTTGTGCTCTTTTCCATTAAAGAGAAGCTCTCTTCCTCCTGCAACCATAAGAAGTTTCTCCTCTCCTAAAAGAGTTCTTGCTTTATGGATAACTTGAAGTGCCTCATCAAACTCAATATTGCGAGTTTTAAGAGGGAGAGCAGGGTTTGGATGGTAAAAGTTAAGAGGGGTAGATTCTGGATTTAGTGAAGCGATAGATTCTAAAAGAGACTCTCTATCTTCAAGAGTCTCTCCCATACCAAAGATACCACCACAACAGAGTGCCAGTCCTACAGATTTCACATTTTCACATGTCTTATATCGTTCACTCCATGCATGTGTCTGACAGATATCTGAGTAGTATCGTTGGGATGTCTCCAGATTGTGGTTGTAGCTGTCGATACCATGCTCTTTGAGGTATCGAAGTTGTTCTATATTGGCTGTACCGTTACAGGCGATAAGGTTCAACCCCTCCACTTCAGACTTGACTGCTTTAGCCGCACGTGCAACAAAGTCTACCTTTTTATCATCTAATCCTTTTCCTGCTGTAACAAGACAGTACCCTAAAGCACCATAGCTTTTAGCTATTTTTGCTTCTGAGACGATTTGGTCAATTTTTTTATAGTTATAACGTTCGATGTCAGCGTGGTATCTTATACTCTGCGTACAGAATTTACAGTCCTCTTTACAAGTCCCGCTAAGTATGTTATTGATGGCACATAAAAATATCTGTTTCATTAAGTTTTACTCTATCTCCTCTTTATATTTACACTTGAAGCACTGGTAAACCACTTTGTTTTTTAAAATTTTTTTACCCATAAGGTAGTCACACTCCGGACACCTTTTGTCTACTGGTTCAAAGTTGGCTATGAATTTACACTTTGGATAGTTGGTACAGCCAAAGAA
>CAZOBE010000010.1:11689-19996 GCA_964578205.1 uncultured Sulfurovum sp.
TCTTTTTCCCATCCTCTATCTTTTGCATAAATGGTGTGTAGAACTCTTTGAGAACACTCTGCCAGTTTTTCTTTCCCTCTGCCACTTCATCAAGTATCTCTTCCATATTGGCTGTAAAACTGCTGTCTACAATATCGGGAAAATGTTTTTCAAGCATCTGCGTGACTGTAAATGCCACTTCAGTAGGGTGGATACGTTTTTTATCTATCTCTATATATTTACGTGTTTGGAGTATGGTAATTGTAGGTGCATAGGTACTTGGACGACCAATCCCCAAAGACTCCAGTTTTTTGATGAGAGAGGCTTCACTATATCTTGAAGGTGGCTCTGTAAAATGCTGCTCTTTTTTAATCTCATCAAGGCTTACTGCCTGACCCTGCTCCAGTTGGGGCAAGAGTTTGTCTTTTTCGTTATATCCTGTAACTTTGTAAAATCCATCAAAGAGGAGTTTTCTGCTAGAGGCTTTAAAGATTGTCTTTTCACCTTTGAAAAAGATACTTTGAGACTCCATCTGAGCTTCAGTCATTTGAGATGCAAGAAAACGGTTATAGATGAGACGATAGAGTTTAAGTTCATCAGAAGAGAGGAAGTCTGCTGCAGTTTTTGGGTCAAACTCTATTATTGTAGGACGAATAGCCTCATGGGCCTCTTGTGCCCCTTTTGCCTTGGTTGCATAGTTCTTTGGCTTGGAGGGAAGGTATTTGTCACCATAATGTGCTTTGATGTACTCTCTTACCTCCTCTACGGCTTCTTTGGCAAGATGCAGACTGTCGGTTCTCATATAGGTAATTACCCCTGATGTTCCTCTGTTTGTCTTGACCCCTTCATAGAGTTTTTGTGCTATCATCATTGTTTTTTTAGGTGAAAAACCAAGCTGTGTTGATGCGGCCTGCTGGAGTGTAGATGTCATAAACGGCGGAGGTGTTTTTGTCTTTCTTTGACTCTTCTCTATGGAGGCAACTCTAAATGATTCAGATTGTGCAGAGGTAACTATCTCTGTAGCATCTGCTTCATTTTTGATGGTGAGTTTTTCTATTTTAAGACCACTATACTCATAGATAGAAGCATCTATCTCCTTTTGGAACTTTGCATCTATACTCCAGTACTCTTCTGGTTTGAATGCTTTGATTTCACGCTCTTTATCTACGATTATCTTCAGGGTAGAACTTTGTACTCTTCCTGCACTAAGCCCTTTTTGTATCTTGCTTGCAAGCAGTGGGGAGAGTTTATACCCTACAATACGGTCAAGTAGTCTTCTTGTTTGCTGTGCATCCACACTATTCATATCTATTTTACGCGGATTTTCCAAGGCATGATTTATCGCTGTTTTTGTAATTTCATGAAAAACGATACGTGGAAGTGTAGTTGGCTCTTTGCCTATTGCTTTAGCAATATGATACCCTATGGCTTCCCCCTCACGGTCCTCATCGGTTGCGATAAAGATCGTCTCAGCCTCTTTAGATAACTTTTTTAACTCTTTTACTGTAGGGTTGGCATCTCTGGGGATGGAGTACTTGGGGATAAGATTACCTGTCTCATCATCTAGTGTAATGCCAAATGTACTTTTAGGCAAGTCACGGATATGCCCTTTGGAGGCGATAACTTTATACTCTTTACCTAAAAAGTTGGTAATGGTTCGTGCTTTTGCTGGTGATTCGACTATAATTAAATTTTTCATCATTATTTACTTTATATTCAGACATCTTTTTCAAAATAGAGTCCAAGAGAGATTGTGAAATAAGAGACACTGACTCTTGTATTTACTCTATAGATTTTGAAAGAGGTCTATAGAAAATTTTTGGCATTGTAACACAAAAGTAGATAAAAGGCTAGAAAGAATCAGCTTTTTAAAATCCGTGGAAGCGTAATGCCTGTTTGGCTCTGGTATTTTCCTTTTCTGTCGCTATATGTTGTTTCACATGGTTCATCACCTTGCAAGAAGAGCACTTGAGCTATGCCTTCGTTTGCGTAAATTTTTGCCGGCAGGGGAGTCGTATTGGATATCTCTATAGTGATATGCCCTTCAAAACCAGGTTCAAACGGTGTCACATTGACAATAATCCCACATCTTGCATATGTACTTTTTCCTAAACAGATGGCTAAAGTATCAGTTGGCATTCTGAAATATTCAACGGTACGGGCAAGGGCAAAAGAGTTGGGAGGAACAATGCATACATTACCTTTAAAATCAACGACATTGTTTTGATTAAAATCTTTAGGGTCAACCACTTCGGCATTGATATTGGTAAATATTTTAAACTCATCGGAGACACGAATATCATAACCGTAACTGCTCAACCCATAGCTCACAACACCTTTGCCTATAAGCCCCTCACAAAAAGGGGTGATCATATTCTCTTTGGTTGATTTTTCCCGTATCCATTTATCAGATTTTAATCCCATCTTTTTCCTTTGTTTGAGTTTTTTAAAATATTATATTTTGTAGATTATGTTATGTTTCATGGAGTCAAAGAGCTACTCTCTGAGCACTTGAATATCTGCACTGATTCTTTTCTTTGTAAAATAATCCTTGAGTACTCTTTGTTGCTCCTGTTGCATCCATCTTACAGCAACTTGTTCTTTAACCTCTTCAAAGGGAAGATATTTTGCTGGAGTTTTTGATTTGACATAGAAGACAACATACCTGTCTCCGGTATTAAATGGTCTGGTATAGGTTCCGTTTTTGGTTTTTGTAAGCATTTCAAGAAGTGCAGGGTTGAGTTCATCGGTTTTTTTTACCATAGTACGTTTTTTAAAGTTACCTGGAACTTGGGTAAGAAGGAACATTCTCATCTCCTTTTCAGAGGTTGTAGAGTACTCTATAAAGCTGATAGTTCCGGGCTCTTTGAACTCTTTTTTATGATGCTTGTAAAAGAGTTTGAGATCATCTTCACTGGGTTTACGTAACTTATCAGAAATCTTTGTCTGTATAAACTTGCTTATCTTCATCTTCTCTTTGATACTTTTACGATAGTCACTCCATGAACTTCCCTGTTTTTTAAATATTTTTTGCATCTCTTTGACTGAAATGTTGTTTTGTGAAGCGATTTGCTCTATTTTTGCGTCTATATCACTTTCAGAAATGACTATATCTCTCATGGCATTTTGTTGAAGCTTATCTTGAATAAGCAGATCAATCGCTTTCTCTTTAGAGAGTCCTGTCTGCTTTTGAAGAGTTTGTATGTCTGAAGTTGTTACTGCTTCACCTTCAACAATAAGTGCAATACCTCCTACCATTTTCGCCTGTGACAAGGTCAATAGAGAGATAAGTCCAAGTATAATAAGTTTTTTCATGTGTAGTTTCCTTAGAGATGCCCGATAAATTTAAAAAATTATAACATATTTGCTTAAATATAGTATAAATAGTGTAGAGATAACCATTCCCCTTTTAACCACAATTTTGCTACAATTTTGTTAATAAACTTCAAGGTATATCATGATGACAATAACACGTTTTGCACCTTCTCCTACAGGGTATCTCCACATTGGTGGACTTAGAACAGCACTCTTCTCTTGGCTATGGGCACAAAAAAACGGGGGAAAATTTCTACTTCGTATCGAAGATACCGATAGAGCACGTAACAGTGATGAGGCATTAAAGGCTATTATTGAGGCATTTGATTGGGTTGGTATGGATTATGATGGTGAGGTTATCTATCAGTCAAAACGGTTTGACCTGTATAAAAAATATATTGACCAGTTGCTAGAAGAGGGTAAAGCCTACAAGTGTTATATGAGCAAAGAGGAGCTTGATGCACTGCGTGAAGCCCAGATGGCAAGAGGGGAGCGTCCTAGATATGATGGACGCTACCGTGACTTTATTGGCATACCGCCAGATGGTGTAGCACCTGTTATCCGTATTAAGGCACCTCTTGAGGGAGAGATTTGCTTTAGAGATGGTGTTAAAGGAGATATGTGTATTGCAGCAAGTGAGGTAGATGACTTTATTATTGCCAGAGCAGACGGTTCTCCTACCTATAACTTTGTAGTGGCTATTGATGATGCGCTTATGGGGCTTACAGATGTTATCCGCGGAGATGACCACCTCTACAATACACCAAAGCAGATTGTTGTCTATAACGCACTTGGATTTAAACTTCCAAACTTTTACCATGTTGCAATGATCAACAATGAACAGGGTAGAAAACTCTCTAAAAGAGATGGTGCAACTGATGTAATGGAATATAAAAAGATGGGGTATCTTCCAGAGGCACTACTCAATTTTCTGGTGCGTCTTGGATGGAGTCATGGAGATCAGGAGATATTTAGTATAGAGGAGATGATAGAGCTTTTTGACCCTAAAAATATTAACAAAAGCTCCTCTAACTATAATCTCGATAAATTATTGTGGCTCAATGCACACTATATTAAAAATATGCCAAATGAGAAGTTGGCAAACCTTTTAAAAGAGTATGGCGTCTATATAGAGAGCCATGATAAGCTGGAGTTACTTCTTGATGCAACAAAAGAGAGAGGCAAGACACTCGTAGAGTTGGCAGAGCAGATCAATCTTATCCTTGTCGCACCAAGCGAATATGACGAAAAAGCCTCTAAGAAAGCCTTTAAAGGTGAAGCAAAAACAATTTTAGGTGATTTTGCAACATTGTTGCAAAACCGGGATAAAACACTGCACCTTCCTTGTGATTACCATGAAGTGTTGGAGAAGATCGTTGAGACAAAAGAGATAGGTTTCGGTAAAATAGGTATGCCATTGCGTGTAAGTCTTTTAGGTTCTATGACAGGTTCCGGGCTTGATGAGATCATGGCTATCCTGGGTGTAGAGGAGACAGTAGCACGTATAGAGAAGGCAATAGCTACAATAGAGCTATAATCCAAATAGCTATTTTGCCTTTCTGCTTTTTTTCAAAAAGAGCTTTAAAGAGCGTTTTGCTTTATAATCCATCTTATATTCAATATGCTCAAGATACCAGAGTAGCTCTTTTGGGCTGATGCTCCGTTTTTTTGCCTCCTGCTTGAGTATATATTGCGGGATATGCACTGTACTTTTTGAAAATGTTTGGGCAAGTTTTTTGACTATTTTTGCATCTTTGTTATAGCATAGTCTGGCAAAGACAAAAGGAAGTCTGGTCTCTTTGTACCATATCTCTGCAAGATCGATACCTTTGCCACCTGAGAGGTAATATTTGAGTGCTTCATCTCCAATAAGGACTCTCCCTTTGAGGTTTAACACTTTTGCCAACTGGTTTGATGTTGCAGAGGCGGGGTCTCTTTTATCTTCACCGGGAAGTACAAAAACACTATAGACTCTCTTATTTGCGATGATGCCAAGGTCGGTACATTTGCATTTTTTTGAAGTTACAGAGGAGATAAAGGCAGCGTTGACTTCTCTTCTTTTTAGGGCACTGTTGATTTGACTGGGTACTGCACGTTTATATCTAAATGACATCTTTGCTGCATTGGATTTTATATTCTGTTTGAGAAAGAGTTGAAAGGGTAAGAGATTGAGGTAAGAGATGGAACCAAATAGCACAGCATATATCCTCATTTAAATTTTAAGCGTAATTATAGCAAACAACTTTTATAATCAGCGTCAAATAGGAGGAGTTTTGCAAAAAACAGAACCTCTCTTCTCAAAGTAATGGATAATGATGATAAAAGTAGAATTTTTAGGACCTATTGGTAAAGCACCTATGGAGATGGAAGCAGCTACCCTTGCAGATGTGGCAAATAGACTCAAAGAAGAGAGTGAAATCAGTGCCTGGTTGGATAAATGTGCTGTTGCATTGAATGATACAATGGTCAACGATCTTTCAACAGTGCTTAAAGATGGGGATAGAGTCTCCATCTTACCTCCTGTATGCGGTGGTTAATGTATGGAACTCTATCATGGACCGTTGGATATCAAAGAGATATTCGGACGTTGGCTAGATGAGCAGTCAGAGTCAAACTATGGTGCCTACATCCCGTTTATAGGGACGATACGTGCAGAAGATGATATAGAGGCTCTTAGTTTTGATATCTATGAGCCTATACTTCAAAAGTGGTTTGATGCGTGGCAAGAGAGAGCTAAAAAGCGAGGTGCAGTCGTAAAGATGGCACACTCCATCGGAGATGTCCCTGTACATACCTCTTCATATATTTCAGCAGTTTTTTCTCCTAAACGGCGTGTGGCACTGGAACTTATTGATGAGTTTGTAGAGGACTTTAAAGCCAATGCACCTATCTGGAAGTATGATGTAAAAAATGGTGAGCGTATCTACGCAGAAGAGAGAAGTACCCCCATGGATGGGGCAGGATTACTCTCGTAATCTTGTGAGCAGAATCAATAATAGTGATGCAGTAAGTCTACTAAAATAAGGGATATGAAAAATGGCATTTATGCATTTTGATGAATCAATTGAGATGATACAAAATCTCAAAATTAATCAATATAAAACAAAAAAACTTTATCTGACCGATACATTAGGATATATACTGGCTGAAGATATCATCGCAGACCATAACTCACCAGCTTTCCCTACCTCGGCAATGGATGGATATGCTCTAAAACATGAGGATATTGGACTGGGACGATTAAAAATCTCAAGTATTAACCCTGCGGGCTCTGACAAGAGAGAGAGGGTAACACATGGTACCTGTATCAAAACATTTACAGGCTCACTGATGCCAGAGGGTGCAGATACGCTTATACCTATTGAAAATGTAGAAGTAGTGGGAGATGAGATTCTCATTAAAGAGCAGGTACCTCAGGGATTTTCTGTTAGAGAGATAGGTGAAAATTATGCCCGGGGAGAACGGCTTATTGCAAAAGATACAAAAATAGACTTTTCTCAGATCGGTGTGATGGCAAGTCTGAATATTGTCACTCCGGTGGTATATGAAAAACCTACTGTAGCTATACTCTCAACAGGTTCAGAGCTTCTTGAAGTGGGTGAAATTCAAACCAATAATGCACAGATACGAAGCTCAAATAACTATATTTTAGAAGCGATTGTCAATAAATATGGTGGTGTTGCAGTTCAAAAGGGGTGTATTAAAGATGACAAAGCAGCTATTACTGGAGCTATATCTGAAGCATTGATACAGAGTGATATTGTAGTTACAACAGGTGGTGTTAGTGTAGGTGATTTTGATTTTGTAAAAGATGTTGTAAGAGAATTGGGATGTGATTTGCTCTTTAAAGGTGTCCGTGTGAAGCCTGGACAACATATTATGGTAGCACGCAAAGGAGATAAATTTATTATCGGTCTTCCCGGATTTGCCTACTCTTCTACTGTTACTGCACTGCTCTATATGGTACCGCTTATAGCAAAACTCCAACAGGGGGAGGGCAGATTACGCAAAGTAAAAGCTGTGTTGGCAGAGCCTTTTACCAAACGTGCAAAAAAAGCAGAGTTTACGGCTTGTAATGTGACCCTCCAAGCGGGAGAGTATGTCGTCGATTTTAAAGATAAAAAAGTAGGTTCAAGTGCCATCCTTACCAATATGCTCGGAGAGGTTGCACTACTCTTTACATCAGAGGATGATAGTTCTAAAGATGTTGGGGAAGAGGTTGAAATCCTTCTTTTAGACTAAGACAGCACAGATTCCTGCTTCTGTTTTGGCTCCTGCACGAACTACTTTATGAAATAGATTTCTAACTCTTTGAGATTCATTTTTCTACTATATATATCATATTGTATAGATAAATAGCAGTCAATATTTTAAATTGTCATATTTTTAACTGTAAAATATTATAATAATGTAATTTTTATGCAGGCATACAAAATGTGTAAATTCCCAGAAAGACAGAGAAAGACAATATAAAGGCATGGGAGTAAATAACAACAAAGGGATAAAAATGTTGGTTTTGAGTGAAATTATTGAAAAGTTAAAAGATGTGATCTCTGAGAGTAAGTTGGGTGCTAAAGTTTTTGACAAAGATGTGGCAACAGCACTAAATATTCCTCAAGCGACCTTTGCGACAATGAAAAAAAGAAACTCTATCCCCTATCGGGAGATATTGGAGTTTTGTGCAAAGAAGAGGATCTCTGTTAATTGGCTCTTTTTTGATCAGGCGGTAGATATGCTTAAAGCAGAGACAGACAAGTTTTTTCAGGTACGCTATTTTTCAGATATCCGTGCAAGTGCAGGTGGCGGTGCAGAAGTATTGGGTGAAGAGTATAAGATGCTCAATGTTGACCGTAGCATTATGAAGTCTATAGTAGGTTTGGATACTCCACCCTCTACTCTTGAAGCGATTCGTGTGGATGGAGAGTCTATGGAGCCTACACTTCAGGATGGTTCTATCGTTTTTATCACAACCTTTTCAAGAAAACCCCGTTCTATAAGACGGGGATGAATTGA
>CAZOBE010000011.1:0-19198 GCA_964578205.1 uncultured Sulfurovum sp.
TATGGGACCAAAGAGATTTGAGAAGAGGATCACATGTTCATCTATATAGCTCTGTGCAGTAGAATGCAGTTTTTTATACTCCAGATAGTTGAAGGCTACACCTGTATATCTCTCTATGGCTTTCATGGTTGCTTCATTGATAATATCTCTCTTATTTGCGAGTATATCAGCCTCTTTTTTAAGACCAAACATTTTTGAAAGTACCTGCATATCACCTTTTTGCAGTACATTGATATAGGTGTGCAGGAGTTTTGTACGATGAGGCAAGAGTGACTCAAAGAGTAGGCTGTTTAACTCAAAAGGGGCAGTGCCACCTGATTTTTTTGTTTCACTTGGAGCCAATAATATTTTCATTCTATCTGATTTCCTTGTAATATTTGGTAGGTGTATTCTATAGAAAATAAATAAAAAGAAGAAATTTTAAATTATTTCATCAAAACCCTTGACATTTAAAATATTTTTGTCTATAATTTCCGTCCATTTTAAGTACAACTACTTTTAATGTTGGTGCTGGTGTAGCTCAGTTGGCTAGAGCAGCTGATTTGTAATCAGCAGGTCGGGGGTTCGAGTCCCTTCACCAGCTCCATAGAAATATAATTATCAGTGTTTGACCAGTAATAATTGACAAATAAACAAGTGGTGAGTTACTCAAGTGGCCAACGAGGGCAGACTGTAAATCTGCTGACTATGTCTTCGAAGGTTCGAATCCTTCACTCACCACCATGTTAAGTTGCATAAATAACGCGGGAGTAGCTCAGTTGGCTAGAGCGTCAGCCTTCCAAGCTGAGGGTCGCGGGTTCGAGTCCCGTCTCCCGCTCCATAAACTGGGAGCTGTGTGAATTATGTACTTAACTGATAACAACTTCACATACTATATTATTAACTTCAGCAGTTGACTTCGCGCATAGTCGTTCTTGTCACTATGATGCTAATAATCTCAAACAAAATTGATTTAAAGCTGTTTATGAAATAAAGGTAGATTTTAATTTCTAAAAAGAGAACATAAGATAAGTTCAATAACCATTCTGTAGATGTTAATGCCCAGATGGCTCAGTGGTAGAGCACTTCCTTGGTAAGGAAGAGGTCGGCGGTTCAATTCCGCTTCTGGGCTCCACCCTCCATGTAGTATGGACAAAAGTATGACAGCCTTGTAATAGTTTTGTCCATATGGGTATGGGGTCTAAGAAAATTCTGGTATAATACCAGCTTTAAAATATTTACGCTAGGAGAAAAACATGGCTAAAGAAAAATTCGAACGAACGAAACCGCATGTTAATATCGGTACTATCGGTCACGTTGACCATGGTAAAACTACACTGACTGCTGCAATTACTGCCGTGCTTGCTGTTAAAGGTGAAACTGAGCTTATGGATTATGACCAAATCGATAATGCTCCTGAAGAGAGAGAAAGAGGGATTACAATCGCTACTTCTCACGTAGAGTATGAAACAGAAACAAGACACTATGCACATGTTGACTGTCCAGGTCACGCCGACTATGTTAAAAATATGATTACCGGTGCTGCACAGATGGATGGTGCAATCCTTGTTATCGCTGCTACTGACGGACCAATGGCTCAAACTAGAGAGCACATCCTTCTCTCCAAGCAAGTAGGTGTACCATATATCGTTGTATTCTTGAACAAAGAAGATCAACTTGATGAAGAAGATAAAGAGGAGATGTTAGAGCTTGTAGAGATGGAAGTAAGAGAGCTTCTTTCTGAGTATGACTTCCCAGGTGATGATACTCCAATTATTGCAGGTTCTGCATTCCAAGCACTTGAAGAGGCAAAATCTGGTAATCTTGGTGAGTGGTCAGCAAAAATCATGGAGCTTATGGATGCAGTAGATAGCTATATCCCAGAGCCTCAAAGAGAGACAGATAAAGACTTCTTGATGCCAATTGAGGATATCTTTACTATCCAAGGTCGTGGTACAGTTGTAACTGGTAAAGTTGACAGAGGTCAAGTATGTGTAGGTGACGAAGTTGAAATCGTTGGTCTTAAAGATACACAAAAGACAACTGTAACTGGTGTTGAGATGTTCCGTAAAGAGATGGATTGTGGTCAAGCTGGTGATAACTGTGGTGTACTTATCAGAGGTATCGCTAAAGAAGAGGTACAAAGAGGTATGGTTCTTTGTAAGCCAGGTTCAATCACTCCTCACACTAAGTTCGAAGCTGAAGTATATGTATTGACTAAAGAAGAGGGTGGAAGACATACACCATTCTTTAACAACTATAGACCTCAGTTCTATGTACGTACAACAGACGTAACAGGTTCAGTTCAACTTCAAGAGGGTACTGAGATGGTTATGCCAGGTGATAATGTTAAAATTGATGTTGAGCTTATCGCTCCAGTAGCACTTGAGCAAGGTACTAAATTTGCTATCCGTGAAGGTGGTAGAACTGTTGGTGCTGGTGTTGTAAGTAAGATTATTGCGTAATTGCTTTGCCAAGAGGTTTCTCCTCTGGCAAGCATGAACTAATCTAGGAGATATAGATGAGAGAGACAGTTCATTTAGGTTGTGAGAAGTGTACAAGACGTAACTATCATACAACTAAAAATAAAAAAACTACAACAGAGAAACTTGCACTTAAGAAGTATTGTAAATGGTGTAAATGCCATACAGTACATAAAGAGATGAAGCTGTAAGCTAAGACTGTTTATTTGATACCATTGGATCTTTCTAATGGTATTATCTCTAGGCCAATAGCTCAGTTGGTAGAGCACTGGTCTCCAAAACCAGGTGCCGGGGGTTCGAGTCCCTCTTGGCCTGCCATATAAAAGGTAATAAGCATGGAAAAAATTTCAACATTTATTGCAAACGCAAAAACCGAGATCCATAAAGTAATATTTCCAACTAAAGTACAGGTAAGACAAGCATTTTTGGCAGTGATTCTCGTAGTGACTGTTGTATCAATATTTTTAGCATTGGTTGACCTTTTAATGTCATCAATCGTATCATCAGTTTTATAGGATATAAAATGGCTTATCAGTGGTATGCAATTCAGGTATATGCAGGGAGTGAACACTCTGTTAAAAGAGGTATTGAGCAACTTGCGGTAGATTATGGAATTGAAGAGAAAATTGAACAAATCGTTGTTCCGACAGAAGAGGTCATTGAAGTTAAAAATGGCAAAAAGAAGATTACAGAGAGATGTCTATACCCTGGATACGCTTTTGCACATATAGACCTGGATACTGATCTTTGGCATAAGATCCAATCTCTGCCTAGAGTATCTAGATTTATCGGTGAACAAAAGACACCTACTGCACTCTCAGAGGCAGATATTAAAGTGATCTTGGAAAAGATGGAGAAGAGAGAAGCTCCTAGACCTAAGATTGATTTTGAAACAGGCGAAATGGTACGTATTATTGATGGTCCATTTGCCAACTTTACAGGTATGGTAGAGGAGTATGATCTCGACCATGGCAAGTTAAAGTTGAATGTTTCAATCTTTGGTAGAAACACACCAGTTGAAATTCTTTACACACAGGTAGAGAAGATTATATAATCTCAATCATTAAATTTAACAAAGGAAAGTAAGATGGCAAAAAAGATAACTGAAAAGTTCAAAATGATGATCCCTGCCGGATCAGCAAATCCATCACCACCAGTAGGTCCTGCACTTGGACAACGTGGTGTGAATATTATGGAGTTTTGTAAAGCTTTTAATGAAAAAACAAAAGAGATGATGGGGTTTAAAGTTCCTGTTGAAGTGACTGTATATGCAGATAGAAGTTTTACATTTGAGACAAAACAGCCACCTGCATCTGAGCTTATCATGAAAGCAGCGGGTATCAAAAAAGGTACAGATAACCCTATTATAAACAAAGTAGGAACTATTACCAAAGCAAAGCTTGATGAGATTATCGAGAGAAAAATTGTAGACCTTAATACCAATGATAAAGAGATGGCAGCAAAGATTATTGCCGGAACTTGTAGAAGTATGGGCGTAGAGATCGTAGACTAATCTTTAAAGCATATAGAGATAATCATAACCACATAGATTTAAAAATGTGGGAGCATATAAAGCGGAGAGTATAATGGCAAAAAAAGTAACAAAAAGAAGAGAGGCTCTACTTAAAAAAGTAGATGCAACAAAAGAGTATGGTGTAGATGAGGCAGTAGCTACACTTAAAGAGCTTAAATCAGCAAAGTTTGATGAGACAGTTGAAGTAGCACTTAACCTAAATGTTGATCCAAGACATGCAGACCAGATGGTAAGAGGTTCTGTTATTTTACCACATGGAACAGGTAAAAATGTAAGAGTTGCTGTATTTGCAAAAGATGCAAAGGCTGATGAAGCGAAGGATGCGGGTGCAGATATCGTAGGTTCAGATGAGCTTATCGAAATGATTCAGGCGGGTAATCTTGACTTTGATACTGTTATCTCAACTCCTGATATGATGGGTGTACTTGGTAAAGTTGCAAGAGTACTTGGACCAAAGGGTCTTATGCCAAACCCTAAGACAGGTACAGTGACTATGGATGTAGCCAAAGCTGTTAAAGATGCCAAGGGTGGAAAGGTAAACTTTAGAGTAGATAAAAAAGGGAATATTCACGCAGGTATCGGTAAAATAAGTTTTGATGAGTCAAAGATTAAAGAGAACTTTATTGCACTCTTAGAGGCTGTTAACAGAGCAAAACCTGCATCTGCAAAAGGTAGATATATTACCAATGGAGCTGTTTCATTGACAATGAGTCCATCTGTATCGCTTAATGCTTCAGAATTGATGGAAATTAAATAATTAATAACTATATCCGTTATGCCTCTTTGGGGCATAATAAAAAATATGAAGTGTTTTTACAAGAAAACTACTCGGTAGTTTTCTTTTGAGGAGACTCATAATCTTAGATCTAAGATAACGGGGGCGTAAGCTTAATCTTATAGACTTGAAAGAGTCTATTGTTTGACACTGTGTCAAAACCCTGTTAGAGGTCGGAAGGAGAAAATATGACAAGAGCTGATAAAGAACAGTTAGTTGCTGAGATGACTGCTGAGTTTAAAGAAGCTGCTGCCATCATCGTATGTGATTACAAAGGTATGACTGTTGAAAATCTTGAAGTTGTAAGAAATCTTGCAAAAGCAGAAGATGCAAAAGTCAAAGTTGTCAAAAATAAGCTTGCTGCAATTGCATTGGGAAATGCTGGTTGTGAAGCAGTTGATTTTAAAGATACAAACCTTGTAATCTGGGGTGACTCTCAAGTAATTCCTTGTAAGATTGCAGATAAAGCAGCAACTGATTTTAAAGATAGCTTCTCTATCAAAACTGGTTTGATCCAGGGTGAAGTAGCAAGCATGGAAACAATTAATGCTTTAGCTAAACTTCCTAGCAGAGAAGAACTTCTTGGTATGCTACTTAATGTTTGGAATGCACCAGTACAGAACTTTACTATTGGTCTTCAGGCATTGGCAGATAAGAAAGAAGAAGAGGCGTAAATCGGTGAGCCTTGCGGGGCTTTTAATTTTATGATATAGTTATGAAGGAAAATATAATGGCAACAACTAAAGAAGATGTTCTTGAGTTTATCTCAAATCTGTCAGTACTTGAGCTCTCAGAGCTTGTAAAAGAGTTTGAAGAGAAGTTTGGTGTATCTGCACAAGCTACTGTAGTAGCTGCTGGTGCTGGTGTGGCTGCTGAAGCTGTAGAGGAGCAGACAGAGTTTGATGTTGTTCTTACTGATGCAGGTGCTAAGAAAATTAATGCTATTAAGGTAGTAAGAGCGATCACTGGTCTTGGGCTTAAAGAGGCTAAAGCAGCAGTTGAAGAGACACCAACTGTACTTAAAGAGGGTGTATCTAAAGAAGAAGCTGAAGAGATTAAAAAACAAATTGAAGAAGCTGGCGCTTCTTGCGAACTTAAGTAATCATCTATTCAAGAGATCTGGTATGCATTGCCAGATGCTCTTGAATACCTTCCATTGGATATAGCGATAAACTATTCGGAGACATTTCATACCCTCATGTTAATAGTTTTTTTGTGTATCTAATCTATATGCATTAAACAAAATCACATTAAACAAACCAAAACAAGGTTAGCCCATGTTAAATTCTTTACATTCTGGTAATAGACTTCGTGTTGATTTCTCAAAAACACCAAGAGAAATCGAAATCCCAAATTTGCTCCAACTTCAACAAAAGAGTTATGAAAACTTTTTGATGCTAGGTGAAAGAGATAGAAGAAATTCTACTTTAGAAAAAGTATTTAAAGCTGCTTTTCCTATTCATGATCAACAAAACAGATTGACATTAACCTATAAAAATTCTGAGATCGTTAAACCTAAATATACTGTTAGAGAGTGCATGGAGAGAGGTTTGACATACTCTGTATCACTGAAGATGAATATCGCTCTTACTATCTGGAACAGAGATGAGAAGACAGGTGAAAAGCTTGATCCCAAAGAGATCAAAGAGCAGGCTGTTTTCGTACGTGATATCCCTCTGATGACAGATAGAACCTCATTTGTTGTAAATGGTGTTGAGAGAGTGATCGTTAACCAACTACATAGATCTCCGGGGGTTATCTTTAAAGAAGAGGAGGGGACAACAGCAGGTGGTAAACTTCTCTACTCGGCACAGATTATTCCAGATCGTGGTTCATGGCTCTACTTTGAATACGATGCAAAAGATATTCTCTATGCCCGTATCAATAAAAGAAGAAAAATCCCTGTAACTATTCTCTTTAGAGCATTAGATTACTCTAAAGATGATATTATCAAACTCTTCTACTCTACAAAAGAGATTAGCATCAAAGATAATAGATTTCTTATCAAATTTGATGTGGACGATTTTGTGGGTAGAGCAGAGTATGATGTTAAAGATATGGATGGAAAGACAATTGTTGTTGCCGGTAAAAGACTTACAAAGAAAAAGGCTCAAAAACTCATTGATGATGGTTTGGAGTGGGTAGAGTATCCGGTTGAAGTTCTTCTTGAAAGATATTTAGCCTCTCCAGTAATTGACCAAGAGAGTGGTGAAGTACTTTATGATGTAGTGACACCACTTGATGAGAGTAAACTCAAAAAGATGATCGAACAGGGTATAGATACTATCGAGATCATCAATGACCTTGCAGAGGGTGCAGATATGTCTATCATTAATGCATTTATTGCAGATAATGAGAGCTTGAGACTCTTGAAGCAAACAGAAGAGATAGATGATGAAAATGTGCTTTCAGCTATCCGTATCTATAAGGTGATGAGACCAGGAGAGCCAGTCACTCCTGAAGCCGCAAAATCGTTCTTAAGACAGCTCTTTTTTGATCCGGAAAGATATGACCTCACAAGAGTTGGTCGTATGAAGATGAACCATAAACTAGGGCTTGATATTCCAGAGTATGCTACGGTGCTTACTGCAGAAGATCTTATCAATACTGTCAAATACCTTATCAAAGTAAAAAATGGTCAAGGTCATATTGATGATAGGGATCACCTTGGGAACAGAAGAATTAGAGCGATTGGTGAACTTTTAGGAAATGAGCTTCATAATGGTCTTGTGAAGATGCAAAAAGCAATCAAAGATAAGATGACAACTGTATCTGGTTCACTTGATGATTTGATGCCACATGATTTGGTAAACTCTAAGATGATTACAAATACCATATTGGAGTTCTTCTCAAGTGGACAACTATCTCAATTTATGGATCAAACCAATCCACTCTCAGAAGTAACACATAAAAGAAGACTCTCTGCACTTGGTGAGGGTGGTCTTGTGAAAGAGAGAGCCGGATTTGAGGTAAGGGATGTCCACCCTACACACTATGGACGTATCTGTCCTATTGAGACACCGGAGGGACAAAACATTGGTCTTATCAATACTTTAGCTACTTATGCAAAAGTAAATGAGCATGGATTTATCGAAGCACCATATAAAGTGGTTAAAAATCGTCAAGTTACTGATGAGATTATTTATATTACTGCAACACAGGAAGAGGACAAGTGTATTGCACCTGCTTCAACTCTTGTGAGTGAAGATGGACGTATTGTTGAAGACCTTATTGAGACTAGACTCAATGGTAACATTGAACTTAATGATGCTAAGAGAGTTGACCTGATCGATATTTCGCCATTAATGATTTCTGGCTCTGCTGCTGCATTGATTCCATTCTTGGAGCATGATGATGCTAACCGTGCACTTATGGGTTCAAACATGCAGCGTCAAGCAGTACCACTACTCAAAACTGAAGCACCAGTTGTGGGTACAGGTATGGAAGCGGTTGTGAGTCGTGATGCATGGGAGTGTGTCAAAGCAAAAAGAGCAGGTACCGTTGAGAAGGTAGATGCAAAAAATATCTACATCATGGGTGAAGATAAGAGTGGTGTATTTATTGACCACTATCCACTTGAAAAGAATATGCGAACCAACCAAAATACGACCTTTACACAGACACCAATTGTTAAGTTGGGTGATAAGGTAGAGGCGAAACAGGTCATCGCTGATGGTGCAAATATGGATCAGGGTGAACTTGCAATCGGTAAGAATATTCTTGTAGCCTTTATGCCATGGTATGGATACAACTATGAGGATGCAATCATTATCTCTGAGAAGATTATTCGTGAAGATACATTTACCTCTGTACATACTTATGAGAAAGAGGTAGAGGCAAGAGAGCTTAAGCATGGTACAGAAGAGATCACACGTGATATTCCAAATATCCGTGAAGATGAACTTTTGCATCTTGATGAGAGTGGTATCGTGAAGATAGGTACCTATGTGAAGCCGGGGATGATCCTTGTAGGTAAAGTAAGTCCTAAAGGTGAGATAAAACCAACCCCTGAAGAGAGACTTCTTCGTGCCATCTTTGGAGAGAAAGCCGGACATGTGGTAAATAAATCGCTCTACTGCCCACCATCTATGGAGGGTGTTGTTGTTGACATTAAAGTCTTTACTAAAAAAGGGTATGAGAAGGATGCAAGAGCTGTTCAAGCCTATGAAGAGGAGAAGGCTATCTTAGATAGTGACCACCACGACCAACTACTTATGATAGATAGAGAGGAGATTTTGCGTATTGCCCACTATCTTTCAAATCAAGAGTTGATTCAAGATGTGAAAATAGGAGAGATAGAGTATAAAGCTGGTTCTAAAATCCCGGAAGAGAAGATTAAAGAGGTCAACAGATTTGCACTTAGAGGTGTTGTACAGTCTTACTCTCAAGAGGTACAAAATGAGTATGAATCACTCAAAAACTACTTCTTAAAGCAGAAGAAGAGACTTAAAAATGAGCATGAAGAGAAGTTGAGCGTCCTTGAGAAAGATGACATTCTCCCATCTGGTGTCACGAAGCTTGTGAAGATCTATATCGCAACAAAGAGAAAGCTCAAAGTTGGGGATAAGATGGCAGGACGTCACGGAAACAAAGGTATTGTCTCCAACATCGTTCCAGAGATTGATATGCCATATATGGAAGATGGAAGACCGGTTGACCTTATTTTGAACCCGTTGGGGGTACCTTCTCGTATGAATATCGGACAGATTCTGGAAGTACACTTGGGGCTTGTAGGTAAAAAACTTGGTGAACAGATTCAGGATATGTTTGAAAATCAGCAAAAAGATTTTATCCAAGATCTTAGAGCCAAGATGATAGAGATTGCAGATGTAGCAAAACTGATGAATGCAAAAGAGTTGCTAGGTAATATGAGTGATGAAGATCTCATAAAGTATGCCAGAGACTGGGCGAATGGTGTGAAATTTGCTGCACCGGTATTTGAGGGTACAAACCAAGTAGAGTTTGATAAACTCTTTGAGCTTGCAAAAATAGATAGCGATGGTAAGATGAACCTCTATGATGGTAAGACGGGTGAGAAGATGATAGAGAGAGTCAATGTGGGGTATATGTATATGCTTAAACTTCACCACCTGGTTGATGAAAAAGTGCATGCACGTTCAACTGGACCATACTCACTTGTTACTCAACAGCCGGTAGGTGGTAAAGCCCTCTTTGGTGGACAGAGATTTGGAGAGATGGAAGTATGGGCTCTTGAAGCCTATGGTGCATCACACATTCTTAAAGAGATGTTGACGATCAAGTCAGATGATGTTGAAGGTAGAGCACGTGCCTATAGAGCTATCACAAAAGGTGAGAGTGTACCTGAGTCAGGAGTACCTGAGACAATGTTTGTATTGACAAAAGAGCTTCAAGCCCTTGGTCTTGATACAGAGTTATATGAGAGTAAAAAAGAAGTGGAGAGCGATGATGAATAAGGCACTAGAGAATTTAATACCAATCGATCTTAACAGTGAAGAGAGACCAAAGGATATAGCAGCACTGCAACTAAAAGTTGCCAGTCCTGAAAAGATACTCTCTTGGAGTTATGGTGAGGTTAAAAAACCAGAAACAATCAACTACAGAACCCTCAAACCAGAGCGTGACGGACTCTTTTGTGCAAAAATTTTCGGACCTATCAGAGACTATGAGTGTCTTTGCGGTAAATACAAAAAGATGCGTTACAAAGGTGTAGTGTGTGAAAAGTGTGGGGTTGAAGTTACTACATCTAAAGTAAGAAGAAATCGTATGGGTCACATTGACCTTATCGCACCAGTAGCACATATCTGGTATGTCTCTTCTCTTCCATCAAGAATCGGTACACTTTTGGGTGTAAAGATGAAAGATCTTGAGCGTATACTCTACTATGAAGCATACATTGTTAAAACACCAGGTGAAGCAAGTTATAACAGTGAAGGGTCAAATCCGATCTCTAAGTATGATGTGCTCAATGAAGAGCAGTATCAGCAGATCATGCAGCATTTTGGAGATACAGATTTTGATGCAAGAATGGGTGGTGAGATTATCCAAGAGCTATTGGCTGAACTTGATCTTGTTGAGATGTTCAATCAACTCAAAGAGGAGATTCAAGCTACAAAATCTGAAGCAAAAAGAAAGACAATCGTTAAACGTCTTAAGGTGATTGAGGCATTTCTTCACTCAGGAAATAGACCAGAGTGGATGATGTTGACACAACTTCCGGTACTTCCACCAGATTTGAGGCCTCTTGTAAGTCTTGACGGGGGTAAATTTGCTGTTTCTGATGTAAATGACCTCTATAGAAGAGTGATTAACCGTAACCAACGTTTGAAAAGACTTGTAGAGCTTGATGCACCAGAAATCATCGTTAGAAATGAAAAACGTATGCTACAAGAGTCTGTAGATGCACTCTTTGATAATGGTAGACGTGGTAATGCTGTAAAAGGCGCAAATAAAAGACCATTAAAGTCACTCTCTGAAGTCATTAAGGGTAAACAGGGGAGATTTAGACAAAACCTTCTTGGTAAAAGGGTTGACTTCTCCGGACGTTCTGTTATCGTTGTGGGTCCTGACTTGCGTATGGATCAGTGTGGATTGCCTAAGAAGATGGCTATTGAACTCTTTAAGCCGCACTTAATGGCAAAGCTTGAAGAGAAAGGGTATGCAACAACGCTTAAGCAAGCCAAAAAGATGATTGAGAAGCAGGAGAATGAGGTATGGGAGTGTCTTGAAGAGGTTGTTGAGAACTATCCAATCCTTCTTAACCGTGCGCCAACGCTTCACAAACTCTCTATTCAGGCATTCCACCCAAGATTGATCGAGGGTAAAGCGATTCAATTGCACCCACTTGTATGTTCTGCGTTCAATGCCGACTTCGATGGGGATCAGATGGCAGTACACGTACCACTTTCAGATGAGGCTATTGCTGAAGCAAAAGTCTTAATGTTAGCATCTATGAATATTTTGCTTCCGGCATCTGGTAAGGCGATTGCTGTTCCATCTCAAGATATGATTTTGGGACTCTACTATCTTACACTTGAAAAGAATGATGTAAAAGGTGAAAATAAACTCTTTGCAAATGTAGAGGAGGTTGAAATTGCATTTGAGCAGAATGCACTTGACTTGAATGCACGTATCAGAACGGTTATTGGCGGGAAGATAGCAAAATCAACTGCAGGTAGATTGATCCTAAAATCAATTATTCCAGACTATGTACCGGAAAAACTCTGGAATAAAGTCTTGAAGAAAAAAGATATTGGAGCATTGGTTGACTACATTTACAAAATCGGTGGTGTAGCACAGACAGCCGGTTTCCTTGACAAACTGAAAGATATGGGTTTCAAATATGCAACCAAAGTAGGGGTATCGATCTCTGTTGATGATATTCAGATCCCTGAAATTAAAGAGGAACTTGTTGCCACAGCTAAAAATGATGTAAAAGAGATTCAGAGACAGTTTAGTGCAGGTCTTTTGACTGATCAAGAGCGCTATAACAAAATTATTGATATCTGGACAGATGCGAACAACGGTATTGCAGAGGGTCTGATGAAGTTGATTAAAGCCGATAAAGACGGATTTAACTCTGTACACATGATGGCAGACTCCGGGGCAAGAGGTTCAGCAGCTCAGATCAGACAACTCTCAGGTATGAGGGGGCTTATGGCAAAATCTGACGGATCAATTATTGAGACACCAATTACCTCTAACTTCCGTGAAGGTTTGAATGTACTTGAGTACTTTATTTCAACACACGGTGCAAGAAAGGGTCTTGCCGATACAGCACTTAAAACAGCTAATGCGGGTTACTTGACAAGAAAGCTTATCGATGTTGCACAGAATGTGAAGATCTCTATGAATGATTGTGGTACACATGAGGGTGTAGAAGTTTCAGATATCGTTGTAGGTAATGAGATGATTGAGCCATTGGCTGATCGTATCTACGGTAGAGTGCTTGCTGAAGATATTATCGATCCAATTACGAGTGAAGTACTTGTAAGTGAAGGGACTATGATAGACGAAGAGACTGCTACTAGAGTACAGGATGCAGGTGTAAGATCTGTTGTGATGAGAGCACCTTCCAGCTGTAAAGCACCTAAAGGTATCTGTGCAAAGTGTTATGGTCTTAACATGGCTGATAATAAAATGGTTAAACGTGGAGAGGCAGTAGGGGTCATTGCAGCACAATCCATTGGTGAACCGGGAACGCAGTTGACACTGCGTACTTTCCACACCGGTGGTACAGCAACTGCAGGTAAGGAAGATAGACAGGTTGTTGCGACCAAAGAGGGATTCATTCGGTACTATAACCTCTCAGTCTATCGTAATAGAGAGGGTAATCTTATTGTTGCAAATAGAAGAAATGCAGGTGTACTTCTTGTAGAGCCAAAGGTCAAAGCGATTTCATCTGGTAGAGTCTCAGTCGTGGTGACACATGATGAGTATATTGTCTCTGTGAAGTCAGATGGTATGGATGAAGTGAAATACAACTTTAGAAAGTCTGATGTTGCCAAATCAAACGAACTTGCAGGTGTTGCAGGTAAAGTGGAAGGTAAACTCTTCCTACCACTTAAGGATGGAGAAGAGGTTCAAGAGGGTGATTCTATTGTTGAGATTATCAAAGAGGGTTGGAGTATTCCAAGCCGTATTCCATTTGCAAGTGAGTTGAAAGTTGAAGATGGTGCACCGGTAACCCAAGAGGTATTGGCAGAGTCTAAAGGTACTGTGAAATTCTTTATTCTAAGAGGAGACTATCTTGAAGCACATAGTGAGGTTAAAGAGGGTAAAAAAGTAGAAGAGAAAGGTCTCTTTGCTGTGATTGTTGATGAGAATAACAGAGAAGCAGCAAGACACTATATCTCTAGAGGTTCAGTGGTTAAAGTTGATAATGATGCAGCGGTTAAAAGAGGGGACTTGCTCTCTGCTCCTGAGGTATCTACACAAGTGGTTGTGGCTGAGTGGGATCCATACTCTGAACCGATTATTGCAGAGCAGAAAGGTACACTCAAATTTGAAGATATACTTCCAGGTGTAACTGTCATCGAACAATTTGATGAAGTGACCGGTGACACAAGACTAGAGCTTAATGAGTATATCCCAGCAGCCTATAAGCCGGCGATTATTCTTGCGACTGAATCGGGTGATATTATCCGTTATCAGTTAGACCCTAAGACGATTCTGTTTGTAAAAGATGGCGATGAAGTGAGTATTGCAGATATTTTAGCTAAAACTCCAAAAGCAGCTATTAAATCGAAAGATATTACCGGAGGTCTTCCAAGAGTTTCTGAACTCTTTGAAGCAAGACGTCCAAAAGATATAGCACTTATTGCACAGATTGATGGTATAGTAAGTTTTGGTAAACCGTTACGTGGTAAAGAGAGACTGATCATTACAGGTGATAACAATCAAGTTACTGAGCAGTTCATTGAGAAAGGTAAAGTGGCACTTGTACATGCTGGAGAGTTTGTACATGCCGGAGAGAAACTTACAGAGGGAACTGTTGCAAGCCATGATATCCTTGCGGCACTTGGTGAGAAGGCACTCTATGAGTATATTGTCTCTGAAGTACAGCAGGTCTATAGAAGACAAGGGGTAAATATTTCAGATAAACACATCGAGATTGTTATTTCCCAAATGATGAGACAAGTAAAAGTAGTTGAGAGTGGTAACAGTAAATTTATCGCTGGAGATATTGTCTCTAGACGTAAATTCCAGGAAGAGAACCAAAGTGTTATCGCTCTTGGTGGAGAGCCAGCTATTGCAGAACCTATGCTGGTTGGTATTACAAGATCAGCAGTAGGGGCAGACAGTATTATCTCTGCTGCATCATTCCAAGATACAACAAAAGTACTTACTTCTGCTTCTATTGCAGGAACAGTAGATACTCTTGAGGATCTTAAAGAGAATGTTGTTATAGGTCGTCTTATCCCGGTAGGTACAGGGATGATTGACAGTGACAAGATTAAATTGACTGCTTCTAATGAGTAGTGTGAGTGGGCAACTAGCAGTGAGCAGTGAACAACTCCTCACTCCTCACTCTTTTCTCATAAGAAAAAACAAAGATTTTTTCGGTATAATAACTCCCATTTTTCTATTGTATAGACTATATAAAAGTATTTTTTGGACTATTTTTATATGGTGTAACAGCCAGATTCAATTCAAACTAACACAGAAAGGAATACGATTTGCCTACAATTAACCAATTGATTCGTAAAGAACGTAAAAAAGTGATTAAGAAATCAAAATCACCAGCACTTGTAAGTTGTCCTCAAAGAAGAGGCGTATGTACCAGAGTTTATACAACAACTCCAAAGAAACCTAACTCAGCACTTAGAAAAGTTGCCAAAGTAAGATTGACAAGTGGATTTGAAGTTATCTCTTATATCGGTGGTGAAGGTCACAACCTTCAAGAGCACTCAATCGTACTTGTAAGAGGCGGTAGAATTAAAGATTTACCTGGTGTGAAGTATCACATCGTTCGTGGTGCACTTGATGCTTCAGGTGTAGCAAACAGAACAGTGGCTAGATCTAAGTACGGAACGAAAAAACCTAAAAAATAGTTCGTTTAATTAAAAAATAGAGATTTGTCCATAATGGACATCAAACAGGTGTTGTCATTTATCCTTAGGGGACAAGACTTGAGTAAATCAATGTAATATTTAATAAAAGATTGAAGAGGAATAGATATGAGAAGAAGAAAAGCTCCCGTTAGACCGGTATTGCCAGATCCGGTATATGGATCCAAAGTATTAACAAAATTCATCAATGCGGTTATGCTTGATGGTAAGAAAAGTGTTGCTCAAAAAGTAATGTATGCTGCGTTAGAGAGAATTGAATCAAAATCTGGTGAAAAAGGTATTGAGGTATTCAACAAAGCGATGGATAATGTCAAGCCTGTAATGGAAGTAAAGAGTAGAAGAGTAGGTGGTGCAACCTACCAAGTGCCTATCGAAGTAAGACCTGCAAGACAACAATCACTCGGTATCAGATGGATTGTTGATGCAGCAAGAAAAAGAAATGAAAGAACTATGATGGAGCGTTTAAGTAACGAGCTTATGGATGCTGCTACAGAAAAAGGTGCTGCTTTCAAGAAGAAAGAAGATACATATAAGATGGCTGAGGCAAACAAAGCGTTTGCTCACTATAGATGGTAAGAGGAAATAAGTGATGGCAAGAACGCATAAACTTGAAGATTTAAGAAATATTGGTATTGCGGCGCACATTGATGCCGGTAAAACAACAACTACAGAGAGAATCCTCTTCTATACAGGTGTAGAACACAAGATTGGTGAAGTACATGATGGTGATGCAACGATGGACTGGATGGAGCAAGAGCAAGAGAGAGGTATTACCATTACTTCAGCTGCAACAACATGTGAGTGGAGAGGTAAACAGATAAACATTATCGATACTCCGGGTCACGTTGACTTCACCATTGAAGTTGAGCGTTCTATGAGAGTACTTGATGGTGCTGTATCGGTATTTTGTGCAGTTGGTGGAGTTCAACCACAATCTGAGACAGTATGGAGACAAAGAAACCGTTACGGTGTACCTTCACTTGTATTTGTTAACAAAATGGATAGAACGGGTTCAGACTTCTATGAAGTTGAAAGACAAATCCGTGATAGACTTAAGGGAAATCCTGTTCCAATTCAACTTCCTATCGGTGCTGAAGAGAACTTTGAGGGTATTATCGATCTTGTACAGATGAAAGAGATTGTATGGGATGCAGATGCTGCAATGGGTTCAGCATACCATGAGCAGGAGATTCGCCCGGAACTTCAGGAAAAAGCTGAAGAGTATAGAGAAAAGATGATTGAATCTATCTCAGAAGTTGACGGTAACGAAGAGCTTATGGAGAAGTTCCTAGAGGGTGAAGAGCTTACTCAAGAGGAGATCAAAGAGGGAATCAAAGCTGCAACAATCAATATGCACATTGTTCCTATGACTTGTGGTACAGCCTTCAAAAATAAGGGTGTTCAGACACTTCTTGATGCTGTTGTTGATTATCTTCCATCTCCGGTAGAAGCACCTGCGATCAAGGGTACTAAAATGGAAGACGAAGATGTTGAAGTAACTGTTGAGTCTACAGATGACGGCGAGTTTGCTTCATTGGCATTTAAAATTATGACAGACCCATTTGTTGGTCAACTTACATTTATCCGTGTATATCGCGGTTCTTTGGAGTCAGGTTCTTATACACTCAACTCTACAAAAAATAAAAAAGAGAGAGTTGGTCGTATCATGAAGATGCATGCGATTAAAAGAGAAGAGATTAAAGAGATTTATGCCGGTGAAATTGGTGCAGTTGTTGGACTTAAATATACAACAACAGGTGATACGCTTTGTTCTGATAAAGATAAAGTGGTACTTGAAAGAATGGATTTCCCAGATCCGGTTATCTCTGTTGCAGTTGAGCCTAAAACAAAAGCTGACCAAGAGAAAATGGGACTTGCACTGGGTAAACTAGCTGCAGAAGATCCATCTTTCCGTGTTGCGACAGATGAAGAGTCTGGTCAAACGATCATCTCAGGAATGGGTGAACTTCACCTTGAGATTATTGTAGATAGAATGAAGAGAGAGTTTAAAGTTGAAGCTGAAGTAGGTGCTCCACAGGTTGCTTACCGTGAAACTATTAGAACAGCAGTCAATAAAGAGTATAAGTATGCTAAGCAGTCTGGTGGTCGAGGTCAGTTTGGACATGTCTATATCAAAATTGAACCACAAGAGCCGGGTGCAGGATATGAATTTATAGATGACATCAAAGGTGGTGTTATTCCAAAAGAGTATATCCCTGCAGTTGATAAAGGTATCAAGGAAGCGATGCAAAGAGGTATTCAGGCAGGTTATCCTGTAGAAGATGTAAAAGTTACACTTTATGATGGAAGCTACCATGATGTGGATTCATCAGAAATGGCATTTAAACTTGCTGGTTCTATGGGATTCAGAGAGGGAGCAAAAGAGGCTAACCCTGTTATCCTTGAGCCTATGATGAAAGTAGAAGTTGAAGTGCCTGAAGATTTTATGGGTGATATTATTGGTGATGTATCTAAAAGACGTGGGCAAGTCTCAGGAATGGATGAGAGAGCCGGAAATAAAATCGTTAATGCATTTGTGCCACTCTCTGAAATGTTTGGATACTCAACTGACCTACGTTCAATGACTCAAGGTCGTGCAACTTATGCTATGGAATTTGACCACTATGAGGAAGTTCCGGCAAATGTAGCAAAAGAGATTATTGAGAAGAGAAATAGTTAATTTCATCTCTCTTACCTCTTTTCAGAGGCACTTGCCTCTGAAATACTTTTTCCCTATTCTTCTATATTTAAGCTATAAAATACTTTTTATCAATTTTTTTGGCTATCTATCTCTATTACTGTATGAACATTTCCTCTAGGGTTAAAGTCAGCTATTAGTTTCATAGATTTTGGTTTTAAATTGTTATAGAGAGTATCATAGATTTCATTAGCAGAGTTCTCATGGGAGATATAGCGATGCATAAATGAGTTAATATAGAGTTTGAGGGCTTTAAGCTCTATGACTCTCTTGTCAGGCTGATAGGAGAGTTTAATAGTTGCAAAGTCAGGATAGCCTGAGCGGGGACACATACACATAAACTCCGGTAGTTCAATATTGATTGTATAGTTTTTCTCATGCTCATTTGGCCAGTAGTTCTCCTCTCTGTTAATATCAAATTCACGTATCTCTTTTTCACCATATTTCATAAATATCCTTTTATTATATTTTTTGGTTATTTTATCATAAAGTGGTATATTTGTAGGGTGTAGTCTCCCCTCTACACATAAAAGTTTATAGTAATGAGAGTTCTTTTGGAGGTGGGATTTTTATCTTCTTCTCAACAAATGGCAATAAATTTAGTTTTTATTTACTGTAGTGATAGGGGGGTAAAGTGTGGTATAATAGGGCTATGAAAAAAGAGACTATTAAAGAGACAGGAAAGTTGCTACTTGATATTACAAGATAGTAGTAGCAGTAGCCATCGTAACACCACTTGTAAAAGATGGAGATACAAATATTGCACCTTTTTTATTTTCAGCTATTTCAGCAAGTGCAGGATTATATCTTATTGATAAAGGAGTTAAAGATGAGTAGCTTAACTATTTTTTCAGCTTCATTGGCAGTGATAGCAGTTGGCTTTGCACTTTATGTGCATTTTACAACAAAAAATAAACACAATACTTCACACCACAAAGAGTAAAATTGTAGTGCAGTAAGGATAGTTCTTTTGGAGGTGGGACTTTAGTCCAACTATTATTAAGCTACTTGTTCTTCTGTTATTGTTAGCATACTTTCAATACTTAAATGATAGTCTAAATCTTTCCACTCTATACCAGTGTTTAAACAGATAAATGTATAGTTTTTCAATTGTGATATGGTGGCATTTTAACAAATGGCAATGAATTTAGTTTGTATTGTATCTTGTAACTATTTCTT
>CAZOBE010000012.1:0-18822 GCA_964578205.1 uncultured Sulfurovum sp.
ATAATTCAGGTTTAAATAATTTCAGAATATAATACACAATTATATGAGATAATATTGCAGGAGAATAATAGTGCATACATTATTGGCAAAAGACCATATCAATTCTAAAGATCTCGAAGCGTTATTGGAAGCTAGGGAAAAAGGTGAAGCAGACTTTCTTTTAGTGGATGTTCGGGAAGTTATGGAGTATGAGATGGGGCATATTAAACATGTAGATATGCTCAAACCAACATCAAAATTTGAAGAGTGGGCAGAGAAACTTTTTATGGAGACACAAGATAAGATAGTTATCTTTACCTGTCGCACGGGGAGTCGAAGCGGACAGGTACAGATGATATTTAGGCAAAATGGTCATCCAAGAGTTATCAATCATGCAGGAGGAATTGTCTCTTATCGTGGTGAGATAGAGAGAGGGTAAAATGTATGGATGTAATTGACCTTTTTTTAAAACTGTTAAGTTTTGACTCTGTTACACCTGATGATGCTGACTCTTTAAAGTTTATAGAGGAGTATCTTAATGGTTATGAAGCGATTTATCTCAATAAGAATGGAGTTAAAAATCTCTTTTTAACTAAAAAGTTCTCCCAGGGAGTTCATCTCTGTTTTGCAGGGCATGTTGATGTTGTCCCAGCAGGTGACGGTTGGGATACAAACCCTTTTGTTCCAGTAATAAAAGATGGCAATATCTATGCACGAGGTGCACAAGATATGAAAAGCGGTGTAGCAGCATTTGTTCAAGCACTCAAAGAGGTAGATACCTTTGCAGGGAGACTCTCTGTTTTACTTACCTCTGACGAAGAGGGTGATGCAGAGTATGGTACATGCATCATGCTAGAGCATTTAAAAGAGAGAGATCTTTTACCTGAGTATTGTATTGTTGCAGAGCCTACATGTGAGAGGAGATTTGGTGATGCTATAAAGTTGGGACGAAGAGGCTCTATAAATGGTATATTAACACTCAAAGGAAGACAAGGGCATGCTGCCTATCCCCAAAAGGCTATAAATCCTATCCACCAGATAAGTAGAGTATTGGAGAAGATAGCAGGGGTCAATCTGGATGATGGAGATGAGGATTTTGCACCAAGTAAAATGGTAATTACCGATATCCGTTCGGGTATGGAGGTAACCAATGTGACACCAGGCTCTTTGAAGATGATGTTTAATGTACGTAACTCCACAAAAACGACACAAAAAGAGATTAGACTTCATATCGAGAATATTTTTAAAGATTTGGATTATACGCTTGAATTGACACAGGGCTCATACCCCTTTGTGACCAATAGAGAGTCAAAAATCGTAAAAAAACTATTAGAGAGTATTAAAAAGATGACAGATACAGAGGCAAAACTCTCTACAGCAGGTGGTACAAGTGATGCACGGTTTATGGGTGCTTTTGGGATAGATGTGGTTGAGTTTGGTGTAATCAATGATACTATCCATGCACCCAATGAGAGAACTTCGATAGAGGAGGTTGAGACTCTTTGTCGTGTATTTAAAGATATGATCATCAATTTTAACAGTGAAGGATAAAAATGAAAAAGTTATTGGTTGGTCTGTTGCTTCTTGTGAGTACAATGTTTGCAACAGATTTAGAGTGGCAAAAAGATATAAATAGTGCATTTGAAAAAGCAAAAGAAGAGCATAAAAATGTGATGGTCATGGTGGAGGGTGCACACTGCAGGTGGTGTAAAAAGATGAAGTATCGTACACTTGCCAATGAGAGTGTTCAAAAAAAATTAGAGCCATATATTGTAGTAAAGGTGATGCGTGAAGATAAAAAGGCTATAGATAGTTTACCCCCTGTTAAAGCTGTTCCCACTATCTTTTTTATGACTCCTAAAGGAGAGGTGATTGAGTCTGTTATAGGGTATTGGAGAGTAGAAGACTTTTTAAGTTATATTGAAGATGTTGAGAAGAGGTGATGTGGAGCGTGGAAGAGGAGACAAATAGTGTTTGAACAACCTCATTTTAAAGAGTATGTGATAGCAAGATTGGTAGCCATAGCTGTAGTTCTCTTTATTATTTTTTCTATTATTCTCTCTCTTTTTACAACAGATATACAAGTGGCAATAACTGCTATCACTCTTCTTGCAATAGCATTTTATATCTTCATATTTGCTATTTATCGTGGTGCAGGACGTATGCAAAATGAGCTGATTACTATCAATGAATATCTTAAAAACATCAATAAGATAGATAAGATAGACTATAAGGCACGTTTTTTTACCCAAGAGTTTGAAGAGATTAATCAAAGTTTGATCAAAGTGCTTAAGGGAGCAAAAAAGAGAGAAGATATCAAGCAGCGTTACAATGCAAAACTTAAACTCAAAAACCGTCAGCGTGCAGATATGCTCTCTGCGATCGCACATGAGTTTCGAAATCCCATTGCTTCCATTATGGGATATGCACAAACACTGCAGGATGACCCCAATATTCCCAAGCCGCTACAGGAGAAGTTTTTAGGTAAGATTTATAAAAACGGCAATAAAATAGAAGCTCTTTTGGGACGTCTCCTCTTATGGAACAGATTTGAGAGTGGTGAAGCGACACTGCATAAAAGTAGTTTTGATATCTATATACTGCTTGGAGAGGTAAAGCTATTTTTAGAAGAGAATTATAAACATAGAGAGATTATTATAGAGGGAGAGTCTTTAGTTATGAACGCAGACAGAACACTGATGGAAGTAGTGCTTAAAAATCTAATTGAAAATGCTTTAAAGTATTCTAAAGATGAGGTTATTGTTAAGATAGAAGATAGTCATATCTTAGTTGTAGATAGAGGTATAGGCATTAGAGAAAAAGATTTGGATAAAGTGACTAAAAAGTTCTATCGTTCAGGAAGACACAATTGGGATAACTCTATGGGATTAGGATTGGCTATTGTAAAAACCATTCTCTCTTTGCACCAAAGCAAACTTGAGATACAAAGCAAGATAGGCAAGGGTTCTACATTCTCTTTCTCTATTGAAGAGTTAAAAATATAAAGTTTATGAAATATATTAATAAGATTTCTCTGTTTATTACTTTTTTTGTATTGGTGATCCTTTTTGTATCGGTTCTTTTTTTGTAAAGCAGAGTAATGAAGATAGGATAGAGAGTTTAAGTGATGATATAGTTAGGAGTTTTAGAGCAGGACTCTCATCTGAGATGGCTGACTTACTCTCATTCTCTCTGGCACTCTCAGAAGATGGTGAACTTAAAAATGCACTGATAGCTGATGATGAGATAAAGGGATACACTATTCTTAAAAATATCGCTCAACGTTTTAGAAGATATACACATCTTAAATCATTAAGAATTCAAGTCCTTACACCAGATTTTTTTATCTTTGCTCGTAGTTGGAGTAAGGGGTTTGAGGGGATGCCTATTTGGTGGTTTAGAGATGATCTTGCAACACTAAAACATAATAAACAGCCTAAAGTGGGTATGGAGACAGGCCGATTGCTTACCTTTAAAGCAACAATACCTATACGAAGCGGAAGGAAGTTGATAGGCTATCTGGAGGTGATTCAGTTTATTGATGAGTTTGCATCCAAGTTGCGTAAAAAAGGGATAGAGCTTTTTGCATTAATGGATGAGCGTTATTTGAAACAGGCAGAGTTAATGCGTGATTTTCCTCTGTTGCATGGCCATGTTGTGGCAAACCAAAACTTTAATCAACAGTTGAAAAAGCAGATAGAAAAGATAGATTGGAATGCTCTTGTTGCGAAGCGTTATGCCTATAGGGAGCATATACTATATCTACTTGAACCTATGTATAACGGTGAGGGTAAGCAGATAGGTGAATATCTGCTAGCGATATCGAGTGATATTTTGAAAAGGTATGAAACTAAAAGTCAGAGGGTTTCATTTTTTACCCAGTTTTCAGATGAGGATATAGAGAGAGTTGTAGAGTCATGGAGACACCCTTATGGAAGTTTTCGTAGTGGGTACGATAGGGATTTAGTTGGACTCCTTCCAAAATTAAACAAAGAGGATAAGATGGAACTTGAAGCTGAAGCCAAAGAGATACTCAAAGAGTATAGTAAAGATGAGTTAATTGATATTATTCTCTCAAATAGACATAAAGAGAAAAAAACAGGAGTGATAGAGTGAAGATACTTATCTTGGAAGATGAGGCGATGTTGGCTTTGAGTATGCGGGAGTTTTTGGAAGATTGTGGATATGAGATTGATACTTTTTCTCATTCGCAGGAGGCGTATAATGCCATATATGATACAGTTTATGATCTGTTACTCTTAGATGTGAAGGTTCCCGGAGAGAAGAATGGATTTGAGATGCTTGAGATGTTACGTAAAGAGGGGGTAAAGATTCCTGCAATATTTATTACCTCTTTAACAGATATAGAGGATTTGAGCCGAGGATATAAGTGTGGAGCCTGTGACTATATACGCAAGCCATTTGACCTTGCAGAGTTAAAATTACGTGTTGAACAGGTCATCAAGATACACTGTTTCTCCTCTATTGATGAGTATATAGAACTTCCTTTTGGTTACTCTTATGATGTAAAGAGAATGAAGCTTATTTTTGAGGAAGAGAGTGTTCCTTTGGCAAAAACAGAGACAAATATATTGGAACTGCTTATTAAACAGAGGGGTCATGTTGTTACCTATGAGATGACAGCAATCACTTACCCTGAAGTCTATACTTTTGAGCTTAAGGGTTAAGTGATAGCGAACTTAATGGAAGATATTGCAGATAATGTCTTCAATGAAAACCCACTGCTTCAACAGGGTGGAGATATGAGCCGTTTGACAGGGGCTAGTTACAGTATTAAGATAGCTGCACCGTCAGGAAAACGTATTTCAGACTTCAAGATAGGTGGTAAACCGATTGATTTGAAAAAGAGATATAGGGTCTCTTCATGGGGTGGAAATTTGCAAAATGCCGGTGAAAATTTGGATGAGAAGAAGATACGGGATGTCTATGATGTAGTCAGTGACTATATTCGTAAGAAAAAAGTTGTGGATATCAGTATGGAGTCTAATGTAACAGTGTTGGATTATGACTGTGGATGTCCAAAAAAAAGGTGCCAAGTGCTAAAGCTAAACAGATAAAACCGTGCTTCGTCTCTGAATGAATCGTTGTTTGTCTCTCCTGTATAAAACAGGGGCGGAGCACTACGGTTGTGATGTAATATCACATTAAAAGTATAGCAAAATAGATATTTGGTTAAAAGATAATTTGATAGCTCATTACTGAAGTTAATAGAGTATTACTTAAAAAAGGAGATAATATGGACAAGAGAATAGTTAAACTGGGTGTAGCTACAGCAGCACTACTTATGAGTACGACACTTATGGCAGGTGGGGATATTGATCCCGTCAAATTAGTAGTAGATACAAAAGCACCGGCAAAATCAGCAGAGTGGAGTAGTAAATATAAATTCTTCGGTTTTTCGCAGATTGGTGTAGGTTTTGGTGACGGAGTGACTACAACAGGTGATTATAAATTTGAAGCAGACCGTATTCGTTTAGGCTGGAAATATTTTTCAGGTCCATTAGCAGGTAAAGTATTTTTAGACTTTGCAAAAGATGGATCAAATAAAAATGGTATTGGTGTACCTGAGTTAATTAAAGATGCTTTTATCTCTTATAAATTTGATGATGCATTAGTAGTAAAAGCGGGTGTTATTAAAACACCAGTAGGTATGGGCTTTACTATACCAGGTTGGAACCTCGATGTTATTAAGCGTGGTTTTGATAAAAAACTGGCATTTGAACGTGATTTTGGTATTATGATTTCAGGACATGACATCGGTTTTGGGAACAATGGAAAAGTAAACGGTCTTGAGATGGGGCATGAACGTCCATGTAAAGGTTTTGGTTATGATCTGATGATTACAGGACAGGCAGGACGTTCTGGCGCAGTTATAAATGCCAATGCAGGAAATGGTAATGCCTATATGGGGCGTATCATGTTTGACTGGGGGCAAGAGTTACATGCTGAAGCATCGTATGGTGTTTCTAAAGAGGCAGGTGGTACAGTAGGTGCAAAAAATGTTTCTGGAGTTGTAATAGATACAACAGATATTGAAGATTATAAAGTATTCAATATTGGTATCGATTCTCACTTTGACAGATCTAATATAAAAGCAGAGTATTATAATGTGAAAAATATTAGAGGTAAAAAAGGTTGGGATATGAAAACTTTGGCACTAACAGGTACATATTATTTAACAGATACTCTTAAAGCAGCAGTGAAATATATTGGTGGTTCTGGAGATAAAGGTACTTTAAGTGCGGATGCTAGTAACACATACATTGGGCTTAACTACTATATCAATCCTAAAAATAATAAAATGGACAGAAAAAGCAGAAGAGCTAGAAATAGACACCGTATTCAGGTGAACTACGTATTGGCAAGTGGAAATACAAAAGAGTTTGATACGTTAGATGTTGGTGCTTTCTATGCGAAAGATGCTGTATTGATGCAATACCAGTTTAAATTCTAGAGATTCAATCATGCCAACAGTAATGGTTAACTGTTGGCATACTCTTGCAAGATATTTTTTTGATAGAGTAACGAAGTTTATGAAAAAAGTATCTGTTTATTTGATGGTATAGAGAGAGGAAAGATGATACAAAAGATAGTATTACTATATATAGTTGGCACTATGGTGCTTTTTGGAAGCGAAGGGGAAGAGGTCTATAAGCAGAAGTGTGCCTCTTGTCATGAAGCATTTATTCCTGTAGAGAAGTTAATGGAAAACTTTATGAGCTTACAACGGGTGATATAAAACAGATCCAAAAGCGACTTATTTCAGCTGTTATTGCCAATACCACACACTACAAAACCAACTCATTGAGTTGGATGTACGGGTTATTGTGCATGGGGATGGATATAAATTTTTTAGAAACGATATGGATAGTAAAGAGTATAAGGCGTTAGCAAAACGCCTTTATTCATTAAGTAAAAATTATAATGTCTCTTTTGAAATCTGTGAAGCAGGAGTGAAAGAGCGTAAACTTACAGCAAAAAACTTCTATCCGTTTGTCTCTATGGTACCTAACTCAACAATAGGATTGATAGATGCACAAAATGAAGGATTTGCCTATATACCCCTGCGTTAAGCCTGTCACTCTTCTATCATCCTCTCTATAGATGGTAAAAAGAGTATTTTGAGATGGTAAACTTATCATCATTATCAATAAATTTTAACTACTTTTTGATAGAGACTCATTCTTTCATATTTTTAATTTTTTTGAAGGAAAAAATATCTTTTTTACAAAAGATTTACAATAAGTATATTATAATCTAAATGTATAAAATAAACTTATTATTGAATAGATAAGTGATATACTGAGAATTAATTTTCAAGGAGGAAATATGAAACTAGGTTTCTTAGTTGACCTTAACCTGTGTATGGGTTGTAAAGGTTGTGAAATCGCATGTAAAGTGGAAAATGAAGTCCCACTCAGCTCTTGGCGTTTGCGTGTAAAATATATTGACATTGGAACATTCCCCGATACATCAAGGTCATTTACACCACTAAGATGTAATCACTGTGAGAATGCGCCATGTGAGAGAATTTGCCCAGTATCTGCGCTACACTATCTGGAAAATGGAATTGTCAATATAGACAGTGACAGATGTATCGGTTGTGCAGGCTGTATGATGGCTTGTCCTTATGGTGCTATCTATATGGACCCAGAGACAAATACAGCAGATAAGTGTACCTACTGTGCACACCGTATTGAGAGTGGTATGATGCCGGCATGTGTAGTTGCATGTCCTGTTGAAGCAAATATCTTTGGTGATGTGGAAGATGATACAAGTCATATTTCACTCTATATTATGGAGCATCAGGGTGGTGTTCAGGTACGTAAACCTGAAAAACATACAAACCCTAAACACTATTATGTGGGTGGTGGAACACAAACACTTGATCCATTGGCACATCAGAGAATTGAAGGGTATGGACTCTTTAACAATATTACACACCTCGATGCAGTAGGTGATAAGAACCATAGTGTTTTAGATAGATTTTTAGCACCATTTACATCGCATGAACATTATGATAATAAGAGTTTCATGAACTTTGATAATGGAGATCATGAGTCTCATGAAGAAGAGGGAGGTCACTAAGATGGTAGAAAATACAATACATGCAACTCAAGCAGTTGTTACATTGGATGTTGCCCTTCCGGGTATTATCTGGGGTTGGATGATTACACTCAATATGTGGGCAAAAAGTATCGGTACAGGTGTTATTTTGGTAGGCGCATATCTTCTTTACAGACATAAAAAAGAGGAGATGCCAAATCTTAGATGGATGATGCCACTTATCTCATTTATCGCATTGAATGTTTTCTTGCTCTTTACACTGGTAGATCTTCACCAACCGTATAGAATGATCAATATCTTCCTGCACCCGCACTGGACATCAGCAATCACTGTAGGTGCTTGGATGGCATCACTCTTTACTGGACTTATTACAGTTATGATGCTTATTGGTGGGTTTGATGCTTTTCCTAATTACAGAAAGAGTTGTTCTTTTGCAAAAAAGATTCGTGGGATGAGTAGTTTTTATGAGAAGATATTCCCATTCGTTGTATTTTTGGCTATTCCTGTGACACTCTATACAGCCATTATTATGGCTGAGTCTAGTGCAAGAGAGTTATGGCAAGCACCGGCAGAAGTGATGCAGATGATGTGGGCCGCACTATTGGCAGGTTCAGCAGCACTTATTTTAGTATCTTCTTCATGGAGCATAGAGTCGAGAAAGGATTTGGCACTTGTTTTGGCTATCGCTACATTCTTTAGTTTTATGATGTATATGGGTGAGTATTTCTTCTCATTCAAATCGGCTGAAGCAGAAGCGACACTGGCATATGTACATTCAGGTGGAGAGTATAATGTAGAGTTCTGGTTTGGTATGGTTCTTGGATTTATCATTCCATTCTTCCTGGCTGTAGGCAACATGAAGAGTGATAATAAAACGCTGCTTAGATTTGCAGCTATTTTGGCATTGGTAGGGTTGTATCTTGCAAAAGATGTATGGCTTAAGATACCACAAATGCTACCGTTGAGTTAAGGAGTATATGTATGACAAAATCAATGAATAATAAACAACCTACTTTTGTAGAGAGTAGAAGAACTTTTCTGAAAGGTACAGCCTACTCTGTAGCAGGTGCAACACTTGCTACAGGTGTCTTTAAGACTATTGTAGAGACACCGGCAGAGGCAGAGACAAAATTTACACCAACACCTAAGACACTCTCTTTCTATCCGCCACTTGAAGAATGGGATAGCTTTACAGAGTTAGATGGAAATGATTGGAAGAGAGGAGGAACATCAAGAAATGGTGTTCATAGTAAAGATAATCCAGATGGTATTAAAGCCACTGAGTATATGCTTGTTCCAACAGCATGTTCAAACTGTGAAGCAGCGTGTGGATTGACTGCATGGGTTGATGTTACAGAGTATAAAAAATCCAAAAATCCAAAAGACCTTTTTGTTAGAAAATATATGGGTAATCCACTCCATGCAGGAAGTCGTGGTCGTAACTGTGCCAAAGGGTATGCTGCTAAATCTCAAATGTATGATCCAGATAGAATTCCTTTCCCACTAAAGAGAGCACCAGGCTCAAAGAGAGGTGAAGGGAAGTGGATAAGAATATCGTGGGATGATGCGATGAAAGAGATTGGTAAAAAGATGCATGATACCTTGAAAAAAGGTGATGAGATGTCAAGAAAACTCATTATGTATCATGTTGGACGACCAAACGAAAATGGTTTCTCTAGCAGAATTCCACACTCTATGGGTTGTGATGGATTTGATTCACATACAAATATCTGTAGTGCAGGAGCTAGAGAGGCTACAATCCAATGGGCAAATGATGATAGAAACTCACCAGATTGGGCAAATGCTAAACTTATATTTTTGCAATCATCTCACCTAGCAGATGCAGGTCACTACTTCCAACAGGCAGCAGGACATATTGCTGATGCTAAAAGAAAAGGTGCAAAAGTTATTGTTATGGATCCTAGACTCTCCAACTCTGCTGGTGTAGCTGACCTTTGGGTTCCAACGTGGCCAGGTACTGAAACAGCTTTGTATCTCTATCTTGCAAATAGAATCTTGAATGAAAAAGATAAAAATGGTAATGATTTAGTAGCCCATGAACATGTTAAAAATTGGTTCAACTGGGATAGACTTATGGCAAACAAAGAGTATCTAGTATACTTAGTTAAACAAGGTTATATCAAATCAGTACCACAAGGTGATAGCTACGAAGATTTTATCAAAATGCTTAGTGAGATGTACTCTCCATATACACTTGATTTTGTAGTCAAAGAGTGTAAAATAGAGGCAAGAATAGTTGAAAAACTCTATGAGATGTTTATAGATGCAGGTGACAAGATAGCTACTTATATCTGGAGAGCTGGAACTATTGGTCACCGTGGTGGTTGGATGAATGGACGAGCTGGTTTCTTAGCTATTGCTCTAAGAGGTGCACTCTCTGGTGATGTTGGTAATGTTGGTATGCACCATTGGCATGAAATCTCTGTAAATGGACGGGGTGAAGATGCTACTTTAGCAGGAAAGAGACCTGATAAAGTTGATGTTTGGAATGAACTTGCTTGGCCACCTGAGTATCCATTAAGTGCCTATGAGATGAGCTTTTTGCTTCCTCATTTACTTCTTGATGAAGAGTGGAGAAATGAGTGGAGAGCAAAAGGTCTTAATGTTCCTGAAAAACTGGCTGTCTGGGTTCCTCGTATGTATAACCCAGTATGGATTAATCCTGATGGATTTAGATGGATAGAGGCACTAAAAAGGGAAGATAAAGTAGAACTTAGCTTTAATCTATCTCCAACATGGTCAGAGACAAACTGGTATTGTGACTATATTCTCCCTGTTGGATTGGCTGGAGAGAGACATGATCAACACTCATCTCCAACACTTCCTGCTAGATGGACAGCATTTAGACAACCTGCTCTTAGAGTTGCATTAGAGAAGATGGGATGGAAGCCTAAGCACCCTGCTAGAGCTACACTTGAAGCACACATCAAAGCAGGTCTTGGTGAAGTGTGGGAAGAGGTAGAGTTCTGGGCAAATATTATGGTACATCATGTTGATCCTGATGGAAGTTTAGGTGTAAGAGAGTATTGGGCATCAAAAGAGGACCCAACAAGAGCAGTTACTATTCCAGAGTGGTATCAAGCTGCATTTGATAAGTTACCAAAACTTAGAGAGACAGCTAAGAGACTCTATCCTAACTCTAAATATCCTAACTATGAGATGATGAGAGATAGAGGAACCTGGCTTGAAGAGGATAATATCTATAAGCCACAAGAGAGAGCACTTAAAAAGGTAGGTGATACCTATATTTCTCATGGTCATAAATATCATGAGAGTGAAGTAGAAAAAGATGAATTTGGTGCATTATGGGTAGAGCATGATGGCGATAAAAAATCTATTGGTGTTGAAGTTGATGGTGAAGTAAAACAAGGGTTCCATACATTAAGTAAAAAACTAGAATTTTTCTCAGAGTGGTTTGCAGAGTGGAAGTGGCCTGAGTATGCTATACCGATCTATCCGACAACTAAAGAGCAGAGAAAGAAAATGGTTCACATTGTAACTCAAGTACACCATGACTTTATGGAAAAAGAGAATGAGTTTGCTCTAAATACAGTATTTAGATTGCCGTACAATATCCATACACGTTCAGTAAACTCTAAACATCTTATGGAGATATCTCAAAACCATAATCCAGTTTGGATCTACACAGAAGATGCGAAGAAGCTTGGTATCAAAAGAGGTGATGCAGTAAAAGTTACTATTACCGATACCGTTTCTGGTCTTGAGTCTGGTTATTTCATTGCTATGGCTGTACCAACTGAAGGGACAATGCCAGGTGTACTTGCCTGTTCACACCATGCTGGTAGATGGAAGCTTAAAAATGCAGTGGATATTCCGGGCTTTGAACATAAATTGGGTGTAATGGGTCTAGGTGCACCGCTATATGAGATGACTATGGATGGTAAAGTGGGTACACTCAAACCGACAGAGGGTATAAATGAGGGTATGCAATCACGTAGAGATACATGGCAGTTTAAAGAGTTTAACAAAGATCTCGATAATATCTGGTGGGATGGATTGAGCGGTTCATGGCAAAATGCTGTAGCTCCTTCACACCCTGATCCAATTGCTGGAAACCATGCATGGCATCAAAAGGTGCGCATAGAGCTTGCAGGTAAAGAGGATAAAATTGGTGATATTTACGTTAACTATGAGAATAATATGAAGGTTTATCAAGCATGGAGAGACAAATTGACTCGTCCACTTGACAGTAGTGATACATTAAGAAGACCAAAGCACATTAAGCGTCCGGCTGTTCCATTATCAGATAAAGCATACTCTGTAAAGATTAATGGATAGAGTCGTTATAATATAATTTATCTTAGTTCCCAAGCATTAGCTTGGGGACTCTACACTTTAGCATTTTCCAGATAACTAATTTAGCTTATTACTTTTTTATCTTGAAAGTGGTATAGTCACAAAATAAAACTTGTTCCTATCTTTTTTGTGGGAATAGATAATTTTCTATTTAATATATTAATCATTTTTAGTAGTTTAAATCGATATATCTATTCCCAATGAGAAGATTGGGATGAGACCTTAAGGTATGAAATGGAACAGATGAAACAAGAGATAGAGAACCGTATAGCCATATATGCATTAATTTCACGATTGATGCTCATAGAGGTAGATGAAGCATTTTTAGAAAATATTGAGAAAGATGAGGCACTTCTCTCATTTTTCCCCAATTACAGAGATTGGAAAAAGCGTCAAGAGCTTTCGCAAAAAGAGCTGATAGAACAGTACTATAATGTAGATTTTACCAACCTCTTTTTGATGCACCTTGTGCCGTATGAGAGTTTCTATACCAGAGATGACCAGATGATAGAGAGTGGAGGAGACAACCCTGTTATTGCACTCTATAATGAGCTTGATTTTCGTGTAGAGTTAGATAAGGCTAGAGTTGTTAGTGCAGACCATATAGGTGTAGAGTTGGAGTTTATGTATATGCTCTGCAGTGCCATGCAAAAAGCATTGGAGGCAGAGGACAAAGAGGGAGTATGTGAACTCCTTGAAGTGCAAAGAGCATTTCTTAAAGAGCATCTTCTTGAGTGGGCACCGCTTTTTCTCATCAATGCAAAACGTGAGTCTCGTACACCACTCTACCATGATGGAGCAGAAGTTACTTTAGAGTTTTTACTGAGTGATTTTGAGTATGTGACTGCAAAACTTACAGAGCATTGTAGTAAACCCAGTGTTGGATAGTCTATGAAGTTACATTTTGATGTTGGTTTATGTGTAAGAGCAACAAGTAAATTTTCACAGTGTACCAAGTGTGTAGATGCCTGCACTGATGCTCTACAGATAGTAGAAAACCTGCCAAGTTTCGCACTCTCTACAGGCGTAGAAGCGGCTGCGTGTGTAGGCGTGTGTCCTACTGAAGCTTTTTCTTTATCGGACTTTTCTGTAACGGAGTTCTTTTTTAGCTTTCTTGAGTCAAAAGTTAGGCTCATCTCTGCAAAGCTCAATGTACCGTGCATCTCTGTTTTAAGTGTTGAGCATCTACTCTCTTTAGCCTTGGCAAGTGATGAGCCTATTACGATTGATCTGAATGGTTATGAGGAGGGTACACACCTCTTTACACAGATCCAAACGCGTATAGAAGAGGCAAATTTTATACTCTCAAGCTTTAGTGATAAAGTACTTTTGACCAATTATGTAGAAGAGGAGATTGCTGAGACAAAAGAGGGTGAAGAGGAGACTCTCAGCACCAGACGTGATTTTTTGAGCAGTGTCTCTCTAAAGGGTGCGTTGAAACATAAAAAAGCTTTTGACGATGCAGTAGACGCAGAGGAGTTACAACACTTTGAGATAGACTCTTTAGTGGTTGCCAAGATTAAAGATAGACATTTGCCAGATAAAAGAAAGATACTCTTTACAACACTCAAACATGCAAAAGTACCTGAAGAGTTTGAAATATTGCCCCAGGAAGAGGTAAGTTTTGTCTCACAAAAGTTTGTAGATGAGAAGTGTACAAATTGTCAGATATGTTATCGTATCTGTCCTACCGGTGCACTCTCTTCAAACGGAAAGTTTTCTCTCATACACTTTGATGCAATGCTTTGTGTGAAATGCCACCTCTGTCATGATGTATGTGAACCTGATGCGATACATCTACAACCGGGATTTGAGATTAAAGAGTTTTTTGAACCAAGCCAGAGAACACTGGCTACCTTTAACATTAAACGCTGTAATGAGTGTGGCAACAACTTCACATACACAGGTGGAGAGCAGACCTGCCCACGCTGTATGATAGAAGAGGAAGAGGCGATGTTTTTACACAATAATGCAAAGAGGATGAGAGGAGAAAGCAGTGAGTAGTGAGCAGGTAGCAAGTAGCAGTGAAGAGCCTATAGGGATTTTTAGTCAACTTTTTTCTTCTGTAACAGTAAAAAAGTGGAGCCTTGACCCTCATGAAATGGGAGATATAGATGCAACCACATGAGATAAAACCCAATACAGCGCTTTGTACAATCCTTGGGTATAATGCACAAACAGGGTATATACGAAAGTATTTTAATAAGATTATGAAGCATAATGGTATCAATGCAACGGCAATTGCTCTAAATATTACCGATGAACACTTTGCTTTTACTATGACAAATGTAGGAGAGTCAAAAGTCGATAAGATGATGATAGAGAGAGAGTTTTCACAAAAAGCTGTGCACTATTGTGAAACGCTTAATGCGTGTGCCAAAAGAGAGGGTCGTATAGACTTTATTGAGGTAGAAGAGGGTGGTAAAGTGAAAGGATTCTGTTTAGATGATGAGGCGAAAGCCCTGTTTGATAAACCAGAATTTTTAGATGAGCAGATAATTTTTGTGGCAAAGATGATGCTCATAGCAAACAGATGGTATGATGCCAAAATAGATATGGATGATATTCCACTACTGATAGGAGAGTAATAATGAGAGATATGGATGATTTAAGAAAAGAGTTTGAAGAGTTTAACTCTAAGAATTTTAACGGTAACCCGGCATTTTGTGCAGATGGTTCTTGTGAGAGTGATGAAGAGGTAGATTTGAAAGATTACCCCTCCTATACAGAAGCACTCTATGCAAAACTTGTGGCTCCAAGTGTAAGCGGTATCTATATCTCTCGTTGGGACATTAAAGATATTGCTTTGGAAGCAGGTGACTCTATGGCGATTCATCCGAGAAAACGTATGTTTGAACTTCTTATGAAGTATGCAACAAGCAAAGAGAACATGCAGTCTGTATTGGATGCACTTGAAAATCATATGGAAGAGAAGATCGCTATCTATAGAGAGCTTATGGAGAGTTTCCCTGCAAGCATAGAGATATTTCAACCAAAAATCGATAAAGCACAAAAAACTATGAAGCTCTTCCCTCAGATTATTGAAGAGTATTTTGAGTAGGATTTGGAGTAGATTATATATACTCTATGTTTTTTACGCTAGAATATTGTACTTCAATGGGGGTAGGAAGGGGTTAATAACTGATTAAAATAATTACTCAATTCTACTTATACCTATTGATTTTAAGTAAATATTTAGATATAACATACTTATGAAAATCGAAAAATTATTAAATATTTCACAAGCTAGTAAACTTTTAGGCGTTGCACAATCAACTTTACGAAGATGGGAAGATGAGGGAAGATTAGTTCCCGATGAAAGAACAAAAGGAAATCAAAGAAGATATAAACTATCTTCTCTTAGACCTGAAATGAAACACTCAAAAGATTATAATAGAGCTGTTGCGAATTAAATTTCTTGCCTAAAAAAAGCCAATATTTCTATTTCATCATACTTTTTAAGCTATCAATAGATTCCAAATACCAGCTTTGGCATTTGTACATCAATATCATACTCATTAGCAATCCCTTGAAATCCAGTATCTACCCATTGAGTTACATCCTTTGGGATGCTATCTCCTAAGCCATATTTATCTTTTTAATTGTAGTCAACCATAAAAAGTTAATTTAACCTCTTACCTCCCTATCAATCTCTCTAAGATACCCTCTATAAGCTCTTCATACTCCCTAAGCTCTTTTGCTTCTATCTCATCTCCTGAGCGGAACTTTTTATGATACTTCTCTAAAGAGTTTCTCAAATCATCATCTAGCCACTTCTCTTTAAATCTGCTCTCCATGTCTATCTTGATACTCTCTCTTTTTGCATGTGAGAGGGTGGCTATCTGTGTTGTGTGGTAGAGGATACGTCCCAGTAGGATGTAGGGGAAGTTTCTATTTGCCATGGGTCCCATTTGCAAATAGCGTTTACCTAAAGTTTGTCCCAATACTTTAATTTCTGAAAGTTCAGTAAAGCCGAAGTATGCACCTGCACCTCCTACTAAAGCACCTATGGCACCTCCTACAAAGAGTGTATGTCCTGCAAAGAGAAGGTCTATGCCTGCACCAGTGACTGCTCCACTCGTAGCACCTGTGATGATGAGCTCTTTGCGAGTCAGTCCAAATAGTGAAGCAGACTCTTGTGAAAATAGATCCATCTCCTCAAACTCCAGTAGCGTTTGCTCCTTTTTAAGATGGTCATGGTTCCATATCTTTTCAATCTCTTTTTGTGTGGTTACTTCTAGATTTCTAAGTCTATCTTTATAACGCTCTTCTATCTTCTCTTTATCTTCTTTACTTGCTTCATCTGTAGTAAAAGCGTACTTTTCTACCGCTCTGAGGGACTCATACACCAGCTTTGCTACAGCTACACTGCTTTGCTCTAACATTTGATCTTGATACTTCTCAAAAAGTCTAATGGAGGCTTTCACTGGAGCTGTCCACTCCTCTTTAAGTTGTGCGATGCTCTCTAATATACCTATATGTTGTTCCGGGCTTGGCTGCATAGGGTTGTAGGTGCGTACCATCTTAAAGTAGTGCCCTAACGCCCTCTTCCACTCCTCACTATAGTCATTCTCATCTATATGGTTAATGAGTGCCATAGAGGGTTCTCCTGTCCATCGGAGTATCTCCATCTCAGCCTCATACTCTTTTCCATACGGCTTTGAGGCATCTACAACATAGATAATCCCTGCACCCTCCATAATGGGTTCAAGGAGTTCTATCTCATCATTGAAACGTGCATCCTCTCTATGCTCATCAATGAACATTTGTACCACTTCATGTTTCTTGTTTGCAGGGACATCATACTGCTCCAACCATGCCAAGACTCTTCTTGCACGTTGAAAACCCGGTGTATCAAAAAGCTCATAGAGTATCTTCCCATCTACTTTAAGTGGAAAACTACGCTTCTTTGTTGTGGTACCCGGAGTATCTGATATCTGCACACTATCATCTAAAGCCAGTGATGAGACGATAGAGCTTTTTCCTTTATTGGGGTGTCCTACTACAGCAAACTTTGGATGTGAATTACTCATCTTTTTAACCAGACCCTATTGTGATTTAATGAAGAGACTCTTCTTGCCCATACATCTACATCTTTTGATTTAGCTCTATATTGCTCTTGAGATGTGCCTATTGGATAGACTACTACCTCATCTACTCTTTTTATAAGCTCTTCTACAAAATCAACAAAATCCATAATGGGTGGTTCCCATGCCTTAACATAGAGTAACACTCTACCATAACTCTCTTCTATAATCTTACTATCTTCTTGCAACGTATTTGTACCTCCTACTTCAAAAAAATCAGAAGAGATAATCTGCATACTATCACTCATCACTGCCAACTGCTCTTTAGCAATAGCCCAACCCAGTACGATATCGTATGAGTTATCTAAAGAGTTTAGCACTTGCTTATGCGTTGCTTCTCTTTGAACAAATGGCTCTTCTTCTAAAATTGCATGTGTAGAGATGATAGGCTCATTCATTTCACTAAGCAATCTCTCTACACCATCCAGTGTTAAAAATGACTTTTTTATTGCTCTTTTCAAACCAAAGAGTGACAACATATAGAGCCCAAAGCGTAATACAATGGCATAAAAAATGGTAGCAAAAACCAAAAATCTCCACCACTCCCCAAGTTTGAAAGCATGGCTTATCATCTCCTCACTTAATGTGTCTCCCAGTCTAAAGTATTGACTCTGTTCTATGAGTTCAACAGATGGGACCGCTGAGGGGTAGTACTCTCGCCAAGGAAAAGCTACAGTCTCTAAAAACCTATGAAAATGCTCAGGGCTAATGCTAAGTGTAGTACTCCATGCAAAAGCTATATCTCTTGTGGCTACCATACCCAATAGTGCAAAGAGTAATCCAAATGAAAAAACCAAAGCAATCATCTGAGAACGCTTAATCACTATCCAGTTTGTAAGTAGTGGATTTATCTTTACCTCTTTTAGATTCTCTTGCATTTTATATGGTAAAAAGTGTACTATCTTCTCCATCCAAAAAGCAGGAGAGATATGCACAAGCAGACTCTGTACACTATTTACTCTTATCATAGATATAAGTGTTAAAATCATAGTAAAAAGAGGTAATATTACAACCACTACTATAAGATATATCACATTTACCGGTTGGTGGCCACTGTAACTTAACAGCCCTACCCCCGATAAAAAGCCTAGAAGAGATGCAACAAAAATCAGTGTCAATGTCACACCATAAAGATAGCTAGAAAAAATGTCACTCAATCGTGGTTTTTTCAGCTTTGCCTTATGCTCATTTACCCATGCTAAAAGTTGCTCTATGGGTCTGTTTTTCAGTACTGCATGTGCCAATCCAAATGCACGGTTATCTTCTCGTGTAGCAGTCTCTGTTTGTAATAGCTCGTAAAGGTCAAAATAAGATTTTAAATTCATATTAT
>CAZOBE010000013.1:0-3485 GCA_964578205.1 uncultured Sulfurovum sp.
ACGCTTTTATCGTGGGTTATCTTATGGGTGGGATTATTTAAACTTGATGCCAAGATACCAGCAACAGCACCGACAGCACCGCAATTAGTCAGATTATTATTACCAGAGGTTAGAAAGTGGAGAGATAAGTTACCAGCAGAGCTAAAAAATTGCGTAACTGTTAAAAATGACAGTGTAGCTTTTTGTAATGATAATTATGCAATAGCAAGAACAGCAAGAAAAGAAGCACCAGAGGGATTACAAGGTTTTCACGCTACTTTTTTATGTTGGATTATAGATGAAGCATCAGGAGTGCCAAACTCAATTTTTGAAGTAATCGAGGGAAGCTTGACAGGAGCAAAACATCTTAGACTACTCACAGCAAACCCCACGAGAACAGACGGATATTTTTACGACAGTCACAATAAGAATAGGGCGTTATGGAAGTGCCATACATTTAACGCAGAAGAGAGCGAGAATGTAACAAGAGAGAGTATAGAACGAAAAAAGAAAGAGTACGGAGAAGATAGTGATGCTTATCGAGTAAGGGTGCAAGGTCGTTTCCCTAGAACATCAAGTGATGCAGTAATTCCAATGTATGTAATCGAGGATGCTATCAACAGAGGAGATGATTATAACGATTATGGTGTAGAGATATGGGGAGTTGATTATGCAGATGCAGGAAACGACAGAACTGTACTTGTTAAGCGTGTAGGTAACTATTATTACGAGTATTTAGAGTGTCCTGTGGAGGGAAAACACAGACAAAGCAAAACTGCGAGATGGTTAGCAGGATTATATCTTGAAGCACTTGAAAAAGGCAAAGAGCCGAAAGCTATTTTCGTGGATGCCATAGGCGAGGGCAGCGGACTTGTATCAACACTAAATGAGCCACAGTATGCACATATACCAGTTATCGGCTGCAAAGTAAGTGAGAGTGCATCAAGACCAGATATTTATCTCAATCTAAGAGCAGAGTTATTTTATAAGCTTAAAAAGTATCTTGAAGACGAGGGCAAGATGTTTGATGATGATAAGGCGATAGGCGAGTTATCAGCACAGCGTTTTGAAATTACAGAAAAAGGAGTTATCAAAATCATACCTAAGAAAGACATTAAAGAAGCGTTAGGAAGAAGCCCAGATATTGCAGATGCAATGGCACTTGCAAGTAACACAGTAATAGCAACACCGGAAGAAATAGAAGAGTATCACGAAAGGGATATTACTATTTATGAAAATAACGAGGAGTTTGCATCGTGGTAGAAAATACACCAAACAGTAACGAGATAAATACATATTTTTTAATAAATGAGTTGTTTAGTGGAGATGGTAAAAAAGCTTTAGATGTAGCGAGAAGATACCCTCACACTAAATTTACATTAACACCTAAGAGTATTGAAAGATATTTAATACTTGAATGTATCGAGGATAAAGGGATGCCAGACGAGGATATTGTATCTTATTTACAGGAGGAAGATTACAAAGTGAATATTTATAGAGTTAGAAGATTAAGAAAGGAGTTAGAAGATGGGAAAAGACAATTTTAGTGATGAATTAGTAGCGGAACTTGTAGCGATACGGGATGATGCTATTAATGGTTTTAATCAGCACAGAAGCGATTTTGTTACGCTTGAAAGTTCTTATGTAAATGTGTTATCCAACAAGCAAAGAAAATCATTAACAAGCAGAAGAAAATCAGCACTTACGCCAAATCTTATAAAGCCAAAGGTAGATAAGATTGTAAGAGACTTGATGAAAGCTTTTTTTGGAAATGATGAACTTGCAGAGATTACACCAGAAGACAAAGAGAGCCAACACGATGAAGAAGTAAGCGAGGCACTGAAAAAAGAGCTTAAAGAGTACAGTAGAGACAGAAATCTTTACAGCACAGTAAAACCAGTTGCACGAGAAAGCTTAGTGTATGGAACAGCGTGTATGAAAGTATATTGGAGTACAAAGGCAAATACTGCAAAGATAGAGCGATGCAGACTTGATGATGTTTACTTTGACCCATACGCACCAAGCGTACAAGAAATTAACTATTTAGTGCATAGAGTATCAAGTATGACTATTGCAGAACTAGAAGCACAATACACTAAGGTTAATGTAGATTGGGAGCAGTATGTAAACAGTACGCTAAATGCACAAAGTAATCAAAATATGTTTAGCGAAATAGGCAAATATCAGAGAGTAGAATTCCACGAAGTGTATCGTAAGAAAAAAGGTAAGTGGTATGTATCTACAATTCTAACAGATGATACGGTGCTAAGAGCAGATAAATATCTCAAAGATGGTTTACCTTTTATCGTAGGGAACTTAGACCCACAATTCGTAATGATAAATGAGCCTTTGATACCAGTCAGAGCATACGGTGATGCTTTTATCGCACCGCTTATATCGTTACAGAATGAGAATACAATTAAGCGTAACCAACAGATAGATGCAACAGATATACAACTTAATCAAAGATTTATAACTACTAAAGAGAGTGGAGTAAGAGAAGATGATTTAATCTCAAATCGCAAAAAGATAGTTGTAGATAACATTAACAATATAAAAGAGCTGCCTATTCCAAGACTAAACGACAGTATATTTGATGTTAATCAATTATCTAAGGAGGCGGAAGAGATAAGCGGTATTTCTAAGTTAAGCGAGGGGATGTCGAGCGGAAGAGGTAAAACAGCAACAGAAGTCGAAGCCTTGCAGATGCAGGGAAGCAATGTTATAGATGATATTTCACGGGCATTTAACGAAAACTTTTTTAGACCGTTGGTACAGCGTATAGCACTACTTCACTACAAATATAAAGTGAGTGCAAATTTTATTGATATTAACAGAAAGAAACCTCTTAAACAGAAGATTATCATTAATGTAGGTATCGGCTCAATAAACAAGATGCTTGAAGTAGATAATATTGATAAGTCAATAGCGACAATAACGCAGTCATTACAACTTGCTATGCAAATACAGGATATGAAAAGAGTACAGAAGTATATGCAGATGCTTGATGATATGAATATGCAAAAGCTCAAACTCTTAGGGCAGGACAGTATTATTGAAAAAGGTGAAGAGGCAGAAGAGGAAGCAGAAGCACAACAGATGCAACAACAGGCACAAATGATGCCAGAACAAGGAGTAATTCAATGATAAGCAATGAAGCAGCAAACGAAAATCAAATCGAGGAGGTTTTAGATGAAGAAGATAATGGCATAGCGACAGCAGAGTTAAAAAGAGCAATGAGGGACAGTGTTCGCATACTCGAAGAGGCTAAAATGTTTCAAGCAAGCGATGTTAATCTCTTATTGCAGGATGATTTAAACAGTATGTATCAAGTGGCTTTTCAAGAGGCATACAGCACAGATGATGCTTACAAATCAAAGTATGCAATGGAGCGGATGAAAGGCATAGGGCAAGCGATGAAAGCATTAGATAATTTAATCGGAAGATTAGAGGATGATGTAGATAATATCGGTAATGAAATATCAAAAATGGAGACGGAATAATGG
>CAZOBE010000013.1:3585-5769 GCA_964578205.1 uncultured Sulfurovum sp.
ATAATGGCAAAAGTAGATTTAAGAGGTAAAAAGTTTGTAAAGACTACACCAGTGGAAGTAATAGATGCAACAGAGCATCAAGTTATGCTACAAGATGTAGATAAGGCACACGAGACTTATATCGTTTCAAGAGAAGATTTTGATGCAGATTACAAGTTAGGCGAAGATATTTTAGAGCATTTTGCAGTAGCAGGAACAGATGAAGATGTGGAAGCATCAAATGAAAACAATACAAAAGGAATTAAATAATGCAAGCACCAATGATTGACGATAAAATAGACCCACAAGCACAGCAACAGGCACAAATACAACAAGCACAAATGCAACAAGCACCTGCACCACAAGATGAGGTACAGATGGCAAAAGAGGCTTTAGGTTTAGATACTTATGAACAGAAGTTAGCACAGATGCAAGCTCAACTCCAAGAGAGCAAAGATAAAGCAATATTTGAAGAGGTAAGCAACAAGTATGAAGATGTAGATGCAAGCCTAGTTGAAAAAGAACTTGAAAAAGTCGGAGCAGAAAACCCACAACTTGCAGAGATGATTAAATCAGACCCTAAAGGTTTAGATATGCTATTTGCAAAAGTTAAAACAGAGATGCAACCGACAGAGACACCAGATGAAATTACAGACAGCGGTAATTCAGGCGGAAACAATGACAACAGTTTTAACAAAAAAGTTGAAAAAGGCAATGCAAGCGAGATTGATTTAGGCGATTTTATCTTAGAACAGTCAAAATAATATAAATTTTAACAAAACCCTCTTATTTTGAAAATCTAATTTTGCAACAATTAGCAAGAATAAAAAAAATAAGAGGAAGAGAACAATGCTAACAACATTAAACACAGCACTAACACAAAAGCCCTCGATAGTCGATGCGATTATCAAGCAGGGCGTAGCAACAGCACCTATTATTCAAATGATAGGAACAGGTAATATTTCAGCACCTAGTCATAGCTGGATAAACGATAGATATGCAGATGCAAAAGACAATGCAAATCTTGAATTAACAGACCTTGACGAAAACACAGTACCGACAAAAACCAAAAACTCTAATGTAGCACAAATCATTAAAAACGAGGTCGGAGTTACAAAAAGACAAATGGAAATGTCTCAATACGGTGGTAAAGAGTGGGCGTACCAAGTAGGTAAAAAAGGTAAAGAACACTTAAAAGATGTAGAGTATGCACTTTTGGGCTTAGGTAATACAGACATTGAAGCTGCACCAGTTACAGCAACCGCAACAAAAGCACCGAGAATGGCAGGACTTTTTTACTTTGTTCCAAATGAGCAAAGATATACAGTTGATGGGTATGATGCAGCAGATGCAACAACTTATAAAGATTTTACTCTTGATGAATTGCACAAATTCTTAGAGCCTCTTTGGAAGCGTGGAGCTATGGAAGATGATACATTTACAATTTTGTTAGGTAGTAAACTAAAACAAAAAGTAAATGCAGTTGCAAAAGACTACATTATCAAGTATAACGGAGATAAAAAGTTCGACCCTACAATCACAAGTATTGTAACAGACTTTGGAGAGGTTAAATTCCAACTTCACAGACATTTTGCAGGTGATAAACTTGCAGATAAAATGATGGCAGGTAAGTTTAAAGAGGCAAGAGCTATGTATGTATCTCCGACTACATTTACAGATGTTCCAACATCAAAAACTGCAAAATACGGTCGTTACTACACAGACCTTACGCTTGAAGTTAAAAATGGTGATATGTTTGCATCAGCTAAGGGATGGAAATAGTCTATGACCTATGGAGAGGTGAAAAAATCTGTTATTGGACTATTGCGAGGCGATAATTCAAAAGCAGGTGATTATCTTGATACAGATGATACTTACCTTTCTATGGCATTAAGAGATGTTATGCTCAGGTGCATACCGTCTCACTTAATATCTGAATATGACGATGCAAAAACAGATGTGTTTCGCAGGATATACAGCACTTACAATAATGTTGATGAAGTTTATAATCATTGGTATATAAGAGAGCCTATTATCAGCATTGCAGACGATGCAGTAATCGACATAGACAAAGAACTCACACAGGCGGTTATTTATTATATGTGCAGCTATTTAACGAACAAAAAGAACATTAATTATGCACAAAATGCACAGGATATAATCAGCTACTACAATTCAAACAGCGTGGACTTATCGCAATATGAA
>CAZOBE010000013.1:5869-18743 GCA_964578205.1 uncultured Sulfurovum sp.
ATGGGTATTTCAATAAGAGAGTATTTAGACAATCCAAAAAAGATTAATGTAAAACCAGCAAAAGACACACTTAGAAGTCATTTAGGCTTAAACCCAAGAAGCATTAAATAGTCTTATTTAAGCCTATTAAAACATAGGTTTATATGAGCCTAGCTCAAAAAAAATCAATATAAAAGGAGTTATATTATGGCAGATAATGTAACCACAGACGAATTAGAACAGGCATTACAAGATTTAGCATCTGAAATGGGTTTAAGTGTTGTTGAGTATGTTCAATCATTAGGATATTCAACAGTTGGAGAACTTAACGCAGCAGTAAGTGGTGTTCAATCACAAATTGATGCAATTACAGAGATTTCTGATAATGGTGTAGAAAGTTTAGCAGAAAAAATCAAAGCTATTGATGATGTAATTACAAACTCAGACGGTAGTATCGCACAAATTCTTACTCTTATTCAAGAGAACAAGCAGCTTGTAGTAGATGAAACAGCAAGAGCAACAGGTGTAGAAGCAGACTTACAATCACAAGTTACTGTAAATGCAAACAAAGCAACATCAAACGCAACAGCAATCGCTGGATTAACTCAAACAGTTACAGACAACAAAACTGCACAAGATACAGTTAATGCAGATGTAGAGGGTCGTTTATCAGGTGCAGAAAGCACAATCGTAACTCTAACAGGTGACGAAACAGTAGATGGTTCAATCGCAAAAGCAATCAAGGGTGAAGCAGACCGTGCAAAAGCACAGGAAGCAGCAAACACAGCAGCTTTATCTGATGAAGTTACAAGAGCAACAGCAGCAGAAACAAACTTACAATCTCAATTAGACGAGATTACAGGCGGAGCAACTGGTTCAATTTCAGAAATTGATGGTCGTGTTAAAGTCGTAGAAAATACACTTAACGATACAACAGATGTAGATGGAAATCTTGTAAAAGGTGTAAAAACTCGAGTTACAGACCTTGAAAATGGTTTGAGTGCAGAAGTTGCAAGAGCTACACAAGCAGAAGCAGATACATTATCAAATGCTAACGCTTACACTGATGCTCATACTTTAAAAGCATCATCTATGGATATGTGTGGTATTCACAATAAGTTTCGTGCATCTCTTGGCTTGGCAGACAAAGATTGTTCAGGTGCAGGTGGAGACGGTGCAGTACTTTAATTAGGACAGCATAAATAAATGCAGGTATTTTTACCTGCATTATACAAAAAGAGGTAATCAATGAGTGGATTATATAAAAAAGAGGTAGTTATTAGACCTACTTCAACAGTAACAGTGCAGGGTGGTATCGACTGGACTAAAAATTGGCTAAATGGTACTTTTCAAGATGTAGATAGCAACAAAAATTCAGATGGAACATATAAAGACTATTTTTTCGGAGATGTATTTGATGCAAGAACTGGAAACATTTATCGAGTATTTAGTGATGCTTGTGCAGATAAGTATGATATGACTTTATTGCAGTTTGATATTTTAGATACTAGCAAATTTGCAACAGAAACAGAACTTGAAGCAGTAGAAACAGAACAGGGTGAGCATACAGATAGAATTGTAGCTTTAGAAAATCAAGATAATACAACTCAAGCAGTTGTAATTTAATTAAAAAAGGAAAAATATTATGGCAGCAATAGCACCGACAACAACAGCATTTCAAACAGGAAACGGAATTACACTAAGAGCGGATAAGGGAAGTGAACTTACACACGAAGAGATGGATAGAAATTTCTCTACTTTAAAAGCAAGTATTGGAAATACAGTAATAATTAATGGAGATTATGACATCACAGCATTACATACTGATGATTTTCAATCAATCAATGATTTTATTAATAATTCAGGGGAGACAAGTATAACTATTGGAACACTTGCAATTAATTCTATTGGTAATACTACAACTTCTATCGTAGGTTTTATAAAAGTAGATATAACTCCTAATGGCGTTGAGTTATTTATTGAAGATGGGCTAGGAAATATCATAGGACAGCAATTACCAAATCCAAACGAATTTGCAATATCGTTCCCTTTTAGTTCTAGTGGTTTATCAGCAATTACTGTTCAAGTAAACTTTACAGACGAGTTTATAACATCAGGAGCAAAATTATATCCTGCCGCAATAGCTACCGAACAAGTACCAGCACGATAGATTAATTTCTATCTGTTTTAAAAAATAAAAAGTAAAGGTTTAAAAATGAGCGATAGATATGTAGAAGCTGGCTATGTAGAAGCTGGCTATGTAGTTGGGGATAGTGTAGATTTATCAACAGCAGTAATTAAAAAGGTTAATTTTGTTGTTGATAATAAAGGTTTGAGCGATACAGATTTAGACAGTTTATTAATAGCAAATGTGGGCGAAACATACAAAGATGATGTAAATGTAATATTGGGCAATTCTCTAAGAGTAGGGGAAAAAATAGCAGATGTTTTTACAATAAAAGAAGTTGCAGGACAGTTAAAACAATCTGATTTAGATGCAATAAATAACAGTATTGCAAATGTTCAAAGCCAAATTCCTACTTCTAGCGAAGTTGCAAATGCACTATTAACAGATACTAATTTTACAAATACTATTTCTACAAATGTTTTAAACAGTATTTCAGTTAATTTGGTTGCAGCAAATGGCGATATAATTACTACTGGATTAACTTATGATGCAGTAAAAGACGCTTATGTATTAGACTATGATACTTCTTTGCTTGATGGTACAGATTATACTATTGAAATGAAATTGTCGTAAAAGGTGTTATTATGAAAAAAATAACACTTTCTAAAAATGATACAAGCGTAGAGATAACGCAAGGTGGTATTTATGAAATTGATGGGTATAGCTATAATGTTACAGTTGATGCAACAAATGGAGAAATAACAGTAAGCAGACTTTGCGACAATGTTATTGATACAGCAATCAAAGATGAAAAAATATCAATTTTACCAAAGAGTGATGAATTTGCAAATGACGATAAAAGAACTTTGCCGAAATTGGATAAATATTATAAGTTTGTTGGAGATACTTTCGATTGGGGAGAAGTTGCAAACGCTTACGGATATGGAACTTATGCACGATATAATCTTCATAGTGACTGCCCTAAATGTATAAAAAGCGATGATGCTAAAAAAATACAATTTTTTGATGTAGTTATTGATGGATATACTTACGATGAAATTATAAAAAGGTTTAGTGAAATATTTAATTTTCACTATGAAACACTAAGTAATGAAAATTTAGAAGTTGGTGCGACTGAAGTATTTGCTGAAGATTTTTTCGGGTATTTTACATATTTTGAAAACGGATATCACTATTTTAACGAAATATACGGTGCATATAATCACAAATGTTTTCAAATTAATGCTTCAAAAGAATTTTCAGGAAGCTTACAAGGCGAGTTAGTTAATGTAGTTGTAAAAAAAGAAAATATCAGCGATTATTCTATATTTTTTAGAGAAGTAACATCTAATTTTAATCCAAATAAAGAAAAATATAATGTACCATCTACAATTTCTGGTATTCTTGACGCTTTAAATGAAACAACATCAAAAGCAGTTAGTTTTGTAGCATCAAATGCAAACGATTTTACAGCAGGAATACAATCTATTTTGTTGTCTAAATATTACACTAATGCAAAGACTTTTCATTTCTTATTTTATTATTCTAGCGGAGCAAATTATATTGATTGTATTATTGATATTTCAGAAGATAGAAAGGCTACATTAAAAATCGCAGCATCAGATTATTTTTCATACAATTATGACAGCTTGTTTAACGATGGTATGCTTGCTGATGTTTTAAAAATTTCAGAAGCTATTAGCAAAATGAACGATGATAGTGATTTTGACAATGTTTCATATACAGATGAAAATGGAAATACAGTAAATTTAGAATTATATTACAGCAAGTTTTTAAGTGAGAACAAAATACTTGAAGACAGGTTAATGTATGGTTCAAAATCAAATATTGATATGACAATAGATAAAATAGAAGCACCACGCTCAATAGCGACACTGCTTGAAAGTAAAGTGATATTTAACGGTGCATCAATCACAGTCACAAAAGAAGATATGCTGTATAATGAAGATACTGGGGTTTTAGAAGTATTTAAAATAAGAAGTGGTGAGTACTATTTTATAAACAAAGACTTAATCAGTGCATTAAAAGACAAATCTACATTATTAGTTAATGGCAATCTTGTAAATCTTCTTATGGTAAATTTTATAAACGACAACAACATAACAACATTGATTAAAGACAGTGCAAATGTTGAATATAAAAAAGATGATTATTTTTATATGCCATCAATTAGAATAGCATCACAAGATGAAACAAATATTATTTCTTCTTTATCAGCAGAAAAAGTCACAGGAAATATCTATAATTATGGTACATCTTCAAAAGGGTCGTTTTATGGTCCTATAAGTGGTCCACAGATTATGAATAGTAGCGTAAAAGAATATAATGGTCCTATTTTTGGAAACAGTTCTAACTTATCATACCACGATACAGGGTTAAGCCAAACAGAACTAATCGCAGAAAGAGATGAATTTATTGGAAATATGCTAAATAAAAATAATTTGTTGGAGTATGGAAGATACCCAGAATTTATTAAAAATTTGAATAAGTTAAACGGTGCGGATGTATCGGATGGTATAATAAAGCCATTGGATATTAATTTAGAGCCTTTTTATAAAACATTTTCAGGTAATGGGTATAGTTATAGTATTGGAAAACTGCCAACTATTAAAAACATTAGTACAATAGATGAAGAAATTGCAGATTATACTAGGAGTTTTGTAGATATTGATAAATCTTTTATTTACTCTCTTAAAGATGCAATGGTTTTTTTAGATGAAAATTTAGAAAACTTTACAAAACAATTATATTCTCACGCAAACATAATCACTATGCTAGAAAGGCAGGAAACAGCGTATGTGTTTAAAATATCCGACATTAGTGCAGATAATGGGTCAGGACCAGATGCTAATTATTATACAGGTATTGTAATATCTGATAGAGATAGTATTCCCGACAGCATAACACAGTATGGACCTCACGGTACTAATATTATTAACTACACAGTTGAAAGTATTGGTAGTTTTGGCACAACTTTTGATGGTTCATCTTATAGTTTTTCATCAAATATTCCAAATCTTAAAGGGATAAATGTTTCTAAATATGCAGCAGGTATAGATACAGGTTTTATTTTAGTAGATGCAGATTTTCAAACAGATAGTTTTTATAGAGAAGCAGAGCAAGAAGACGGGAAAGTAGCATATACATTTACAAAAAATGATGATGGGAGTGTAGATATTGTTTGGAATAATGGCGGAGATATTGATGCAAAATTCTTTACAATAAACGACCAAAAAGTTTTAATTCCAACAGGAGGTAATTAATTATGAGTAGAGCATCACACACAACTCCAAGCGTAAATGCAGGATGTGGTTACAGGGCAAGTGTAAACAATGGAAAAGTAACAATATACCCTACAATGAATTATGCAAATTGTGGGATAACATTAGGACTAGGAAACGCTACATTTACTTTTGATGCTGCTAATCCACCAGACACTATTAAAAGAGTAATAACAGCAGACAGTAATGGCAAATATACACCACAAATAACCCCAACACTAGAAAGAAATGTAAAACTATTTGATAGTGTTCAAGATGTAGATGAAAGCTTTACAGATGCACAAGGCAATACAACAAATATTGCTTTAAAAAAGTTAATATCGTACAAAGAAGATGGCGGAGAAGTAGGAAACTATGTTGCAACAGGTATTAATAATGTATCTGTTCACGGTGGAAGAACAGCTAATATGCAAGGCACACAATATTTTTCAGGTGCAATGCCTTATAACTTAGATATTAATGCCGTGCAACTTTTTGCAATAAGAAATGGGTATGCTTTTCTTGATAATGACGGATATGTAAATGTGATATTTAAAGGGAGAAGCACACCGGTAAAATTCAATATGGGAAGTGTAGTTACAGATGATTTTATAATTGAGTTTACCGTTAAATCTGATAATCATACTTTTTTATGCAAAAATTCAGATGGTTTTGCACTAGAGGTATATGTTCCTTTTTCTTATGGAAACTATTTTGTGAGAAAAGGTATTACACAGGATGTAATAAGAGTTGCAGGCGGACAAATGTTAAAGACTGATAAAGCAGGAGTTATTAATAAATCTATTCTTACGGATAATAAAAATGCCGATGGTTCGGATAAAATAATACCTATGGGAGAGAATGGAGTAGTTGATATTATGCCAGATGGGAACGGTGGAGTTAAAGAAATTAAATTATCAGATGGGAAATCTGATGTTTTAAAAACAGTAGGTAACTATTCATTAACAACAGACAATAAGCTACTTTACAATGGAAATGAAATAGCAAGTAACATTTTTGCGATAGGCTCATTTTCACAAGAAGAGCCAACACCTTTAGAACTAGGAAAAGTTGGTACAGAAACAAATATTGTTAAAAATTCTGCACTTAGTATGTTTAATAGTGCAGGAGTTCAAAGCGGATGGAATAACGCTTATGTAAATTGGTACAGTTCCCAAGCTTTACCATCTTGCGGATGGGCAGGAACAGGTGAAACACAAACAACGACAACAACTTACGGAGTATGTATCACAAGAGCAGCAATGAAAAATCACGGTATGGGAAAATCAACGCTTGTTATGGATGTAAACGGAGATATTTTTAGAGCAGACGGAAGCACATTAATAAAACAAATTACAGTGCAAAAAGATGCAGTCGGTTTTAATGCAATTAATGTAAATGACAATACAGGAAAATTTATAATATTTAAACCAGATGGGAATATTGGAAAGTTTCATTTTTCAGCAGCAGAGACAGCAAGTGTTGAAGATAATTATATCTTTAGATATTAACAAACGCCCTAAACAGGGCGGTATAAATAGTCAATACAAAAGGAGTTAAGTTATGAAAACTTACGAAATAGGGCAGAATTTCGATGTAGTTGTTTCTACTAAAGCAACACTACTAGGAGCAGGAGCAAGTGAATTTGTAGTGAATTATGCACCAACAAATGACCTTACAAATGTTACAGCAGTTGCAGGTGGACTTAATGAGAAAGTCGAAACAATCGGTACAGCTCACACAGCAACAGTAAGCGGTGGTGCATCTTATGGAGCATCTTATATCACAGTAGCAAGCGGACACGATGTTGTAAGCGGTGATGTTATCGAGTATGCAACAGGTAAATATGTTTATGTTACTAAGGCAGTTGATACAAAACTTTATCTTAGAACAAAGCTAAGAGCAACAGTTGCAGATGGAGCAACACTTACACAAGTAGGTAATACAGGCGTATATTCTACACCAGAGTTTGCAATCCCATCGGTAGGCGAGTATCTTGTAACGATAGAAGCACCAGAACACGGTATTATCGTTGAAGATAGAATTAGAGCGGTAGATACTAGCGTAGATGTAGTTATTGACCCAGATGCACCAGTTTACAGTGATGTAGCAGTAGCGTACTAGGAATTTCTATGATAGTTAGAGTAGATACAACAAATATTACAAGAGGACTTGATTTTTCAATCATAGTCCAAACGGATATACAGCCTGTTGTATCTCTCTATGCTTTTAATACTTCATCACACGAATACGAAACACTTGATTTTTCAATAGTTCAAAGTGGTGTATTTTACAAAGCAAATTCAAAAGCACCTTATTTTGATGGGTACATATTAGCTAAAATAAACGGAAAATCAGTTGTTGTTAAAAAAGTAGGGCATCCAACACAGCATTTTGTAATAGGTTACAAAGAAAACTATACTATTCCTTATGAACTTATTAGCGAAGATGGAATAATGCAAGAAAGCGGAAATTTAATAAATATTGTAGATGGTTTTTATTATTGTGAAATTCAAGACAATATTACAATAATGAAAACTTTAAAAAAAAGGTTTATCATTAAAGACAATATGACTAAATTAAATTATGATGTAAGTATGGGAACTTCAACACTTCAAAGTGTAGAATTGCCAAACTATACACTTGATGCTATTTTAGGAAATGCAGAGTTACAAGATATTTCACTAGATGATGTAAGTCTTAATGCAACGCTGCCAAATGTAACAATATCGGAGTATTAAAAATGACATTACAAGAAACACTAAGCACCATACTTAATGAAGTTGCTTTTAAAACAGAAAACGATGTAAATACATCAATTCTAGGTAAGGCAAAAGAAGACCTTAGCACATTTTTAACAGACCATACCTCAATTAGTGATGATGAAAAAGCAAAAAGAATATCAGACTTTTTTACAAATACAATAATAAGTGTAACTACACAAGCTATACAGGTTGCAGGACAAGCACCACTTCAAGCAGTTCAAATGCAAACAATGCAAGACGAAACAGCACAAAAAATAGCATCTATGCAGATACAAGATACTAATGATACAAATGAGAGCGTACAGAAAGTAATTTCAATGCAAAATGACGATAAAGCAAAATTGAATAATAGTGCTGTAAATGTAGCAAAAGCAAAAGCGGAAATTGAAACACTGATGCCTGCACAAGTTCAACAGATTACAAAAGATATTGAATTAAAATCAAAACAAATTGATACAGAAGTTAAAAAACTTGATGTAATGGATAAAGATATTTTGATTAAACAACAGCAAGCAGATTTAGAAGCTACAAAAATACCACTTTATCAGGCACAAGCAGATAATGAAAGGGCAAAAGTAGGTTTAACAGCTCAACAAGTAAGAGTATCGGCAACAGAAGTTCAATACAAACTAGCACAGCTTAAAGCTATTCAAAAAGCAGGCGAATTGAATAAAGAAATAGAAGACAATAAAAACCTCACTAATATAAAAATCGCTAAAATCTATAAAAGTTAAGGAGTAGAAAATGCTAGTATCGGATGCAATAACATACATAAATACATACATAAATAATACAATAGAGGCATATAAACTTACAGACGATAGTAAGGACAGTACAGGAACTTACATACCGCACCCATTAGAGGCAAAAACAGATGATGATAAGTTACAGGCACTAAATTATGGAATTATGGATGCTGCACTTAATACTACGCCTTTAACGCTACTTGAAAGTAACGACAGCACAGCGACAGAGTTTAAAAAAATATCTACAACAGAATTTATCAGAGTGCCAAATACACCAGCAACAGGAGAAAGTCTTGATATTGACGAGGCATTATCGTTTGCAGTAATCTTTAAAGCTTTATCGTTCTTATGGAGTGGATATAACGGATATTCGAGTGATGCAGACGCTATTTATGCAAACTACAATGATGCAACACGAGATTATTTTATGAAGCGTGATACGCAAACAAGCTTTACAGAGACTATTTATTTTAGATATTCAACAGATGGTACAAATTGGCACGATACTTTTCAGGCAGGAGATATTTATATCTCATTTAAACAAGGTGACGGTGTTTGGAGCAGTGCTATTAAATTTGTAGGTAAAGATGGTGCAGACGGAACAAGCGGAAGCGGAGCGACAACATTTTTAGATTTAACAGATACACCGACAGCATATACAGCCGATAAAGTAGTAGCAGTAAATAGTTCAGGGGATGCACTTGTATTGATAGACCCACCAACAGGAGGAACACAATCACAGCCTTTTGATGGTATGGATGCAGTAAGTGGAAATATTGCTAAAAATTTTAATGAAATTGTAGGTAATTACTTTTATGTAGATGTAGGAGGAGATTTATCTTTTGATATTACACAGACAAATAGTGCATACGATATTGAATTAGGTAAGCTTTACACGATAGAGTTTATACCAAACGGATATAATGTTTCTTTGGCATTTAATGCTAAGGGAGACAAAACGATAGACGGAACTAAAAGTGTTGTTATGATAGATATTCTATTCGATAGTATTGATATCTACATTATGGCAGTAAGAAACTTTGCTTAATTTGTTATAATACAAGAAGGAGCAAAAAATGAAGATATTTTTATTACTATTTATAGGAGTTTTTGCAATGGCAGAGCAGATAAACATACCATACCCACATCCGAACTATGATAACGACTTAATAAACAAAGAAATTATAAATGGTACTTATATGGCAGCTATAAGTATGCAGATTAGAAACTCACGAACAGGTGAAGAAAGATATGTTTATGTGCCAGACAGCCCAGATATAATACAAAAATCAGAAGAGGGAAAAGAGCCAGACGGTACAGATGTAAACAGTATTTCAGACGAGCCTATTATTTATGATAGAAATAAATCATTAGAGGACGCAGTATTGCCAGTGAAAGTTGATGTAGGGCAAGAGAAGCCTATGATAGTATCAACTGCTATGTGTCCGCAAGATATTACATATTTAGGAAATATTGATATTTCAACAAGCATATACAAAAATGTTTCAAGATATGATGACGGTATTAACAAATTTTTAGTTATTTATGAAAAAACAAATGACGGAAGCAGCTCACAGAATACAGATGGAGATATTTACACTTTTTATAAATATGTAGGAACAGACAAAACAAAACTTTTTGATGTAAGTGTAGATGATTATGGTACACCTACTTTTATTTATTCAATAGGCAAAAGAAACTTTTTTTTCTCAACTGATGGAAATCTATATGAATACAGTGATGCAGGCTTTGCAAAGAGAATAACAATATCTATTTATGAAGTAGTGCCATTTATGGTAATGGATGGTAATAAAATCTATGTAGTAGGTATGCACGGAACTATACACCTACAAAATGTAGATAATGGAGATATTATAACAAGCAATTTTTCATCTTCATCAAGTATTGCAGGAAGCAGAAGCACAGCATACGGATATAATTATTTTGTTACAAACCTAAACGCTTATTATGTAGAAGATGGAGAGATAAAGCAAATTAAAGGGGATAACTCTTTTTATAGTGCAAGTGCTAAAATAAGATTTGATTATTTAGACAGCTATGCACGAAGTTCATTAACGCACTTCAACGAAAAACATAACATATACAAATACCCTTTTGCACATATTCCATCATACGGTACAAATTATCTTGAAGACAGCAAAGAGGCTTTTTTTTCAGTAGATTATAATGATAGAATTTTTTATACAAAAGATTATGTTAATTACAAAGACACAGGAATAATAGCAACAGGACATCATTATTCAGGCGATATTTATCACTACATCGCAAATTTTGAAAATTATGTTTACATTATAAACTATAATAAGATGGATGTTTTTCAAATAAATAAGTGGGGCTATCAAATACCTAGAAGTGATTTAGGAGAACTTTTTGCAAAAGATGGACTAATCAACAGAGGAATTAACATAATAGGAGATTAAAACCATCTTATTTTAAAAAACTATTTTTGATAAGCTTTGAAAAAAATAGGAAAATATTATGAAAATGTTTGATAATAACGGTAATTTTATAGGGAACAAGACCGTAACACAAGGAGCAGGACAGCAAAGACCAGACGGGAGTTATGGAAATAGCGTATCAATGCAATTTGAGCCACAAAAAAACCCTATTATTTCATCACTTGCAAGCAGCAGACCACAAGCAAGCTCACTTCCAAATAACTATCCAAATGGTATAAAGCCTCCACAAGTTCACTTGCAAACAGGGCAGGAAAATACGGATAAAATAGACAATTTTTTACAGTACAGGACAGACATACGAAATGCAAATATGGCAAATAAGTATGATGCACTTAATATGAAAAATAATCAATTTTTAAGAACTCTTGCAAACTCTAAATTTCAAGCAGGGCAAAATAGATTAGAAAAATATAAATTACAAAATGATAGACTTGCTCAACAGCAACAGCAGTATGATAATACACTAGACTTCAATAAAAACAAGTTTAATAAAAATTATGAACTTAATCAAGAAAAATTTGATTTTCAAAAACAAACAGCAGGAACAAAACCAACTGATATGAAAAGCAGAGCTAAGATATTTGATACTATGTATAAAGGCTACTATGATAAAAATACAAGCGATGCACTAGATGATAATGACGTTTTAAAATCACAGGCAAGAAATTATTATATGCAACACGGAAAAATGCCAAATGTAGAAGCGTATGATGGCGACAGCTGGTTTGGTAAAGATTACAGAATTGCAGATAATAACCCACAACAGCAACAGCAGCAGCAACAGAAATTCGATAATCAGAAAGTAGTCGGCAACAAAAAATATGTTCAAAAAAACGGAAAATGGTATGAACTTTAAACAATCCTTAATCTGTAAATTTACACTTTAAGTAAACTTTTATTTTTATAAAAAATGGTACTCTATCAAAACACACTTATTTTAAAAAAGCTTTTTTGATACTCTTCAAAACAAAAAGGCTTTTTTTATGAAAGAAGTAACAGACCCTAATTTATTACAAACTTTAAACAATAATCCTCAACAACAGCAACCACAACAACAACCTAAAATGAAAGAAGTAACAGATCCAGAAACACTAAACGCATTAAATAGCGATACTGGTGCGACATCATCTTTTTTTAAAGGGTTTACAAAAAACTTTGATGAGTATGCAAGTTCAGTTAATAAAGGGCTTGATTATGCAGCCGATGCAGTAACAGGAAGAGATACAAAATTCTTTGAAGATAATAAAGATTTTTGGAATAAACAATCAAACCTAAACGACATTGAAACAGCAAACCATCCTTATTCACGCTTAGGCGGAGAAATTTTACTTGACCCTATAAACCTTACACCAACAGGAATAGTTAAAAAAGGGCAAACTCTTGGAAGAATAGGGGAAATGCTTACAAAAACAAAACCAAGAGCGGTTACTACAAGTATGGGCATAGGTGCAGGCGTAGGAGCAGGCACAACAGCTTTTAAAGATTATGGCAATGA
>CAZOBE010000014.1:0-17642 GCA_964578205.1 uncultured Sulfurovum sp.
CCCTTATATCTCCCCCCCTTTTTTTAGATATAACTTCCCTGTTTGGGCTCTTCTTCTTTCAAAACCTTCTCAAACGTACTTTACGATAAAATATCATTAATTAATTACTTATTTCAGGAATAACTATGTCTAAAAAAATTGCTTCTGCAAGAATCTCTACGGAGAGTTCGCAACTACTTCAAGAACTTAATAACTCACTCCCTTTTGATAAGGTACTCTATAAAGAAGATATAGAAGGATCACGTGCGCATGCCTATATGCTTTGCAAGCAGGGTATCATCTCTAAAGAGGATTACGAGAAGATCGAGGCTGGGCTGTGTGAGATATTGGGTGAGGTGGAGTCTGGTCTATTTACACTTGATAGCGATGATGAAGATATCCATATGGCAATAGAGGGGAGACTTACCCAAAAAGTAGGTGACGCAGGTAAACGTCTGCATACGGCTAGAAGTCGTAATGATCAAGTGGCACTTGATTTTAGACTGTATGTACAAAAGAACACTAAAGTTATCGCTGAGTTGCTTTTGGAAAATATCAAAACACTTGTAAAGAGTGCAGAAGAAAACACAGAAACTATGCTTCCTGGTATGACACACTTACAACACGCACAGCCTATCAATTTTGGTTACCATATGATGGCGTATGCGAGTATGTTTAAGCGTGATTATGAGCGTTTTATGAGCTCTTATGAGCGTAATAACTTCTCTCCTATAGGTTGTGCTGCTTTAGCCGGTACACCACACCCTATAGACCGCCATATCACTTCAGAGAGACTTGGTTTTAATGCTCCGACGTTGAACTGCCTTGACACAGTAAGTGACCGTGACTTTGCGCTGGAGATACTCTTTAACATTTCTACGATGATGATGCATATGAGCCGTTTGAGTGAAGAGCTCATCTTGTGGTCTGCAAGTGAGTTTAAGTGGGTGGCACTCTCTGACAGACATGCTACGGGTAGCTCCATCATGCCACAAAAGAAAAACCCTGACATCCCGGAGCTTCTTCGTGGTAAGACAGGGCGTGTCAATGGTAATCTTATTGCACTTCTTACTGTGATGAAAGGTTTGCCTCTTGCATACAACAAAGATATGCAAGAGGATAAAGAGGGAGTATTTGACTCTGTAAAAACAGCTATTCTTTCCCTACAGGTACTTAACGAGATGATTGCAGACATGACAGTAAACAAAGAGGCAATGGAGGCAGCATGTATGATAGGTCACCTCTCTGCAACAGACTTGGCAGACTATCTTGTAAAAGAGGTAGGAGTTCCATTCCGTGATGCGTATCACATTACGGGTAATGTCGTGAATTTAGCTGAAGAGAGAGGAGTTGATATCTCTGAACTGAGCCTTGAAGAGCTACAAAGTATAGATGAGCGCATCGGTGAGGGTGTGATAGCACTGCTTGACAACCGTGCCTCTATGAATGCCCGTCAGTCTGAGGGTGGTACGGCTACAGTTAGGACTTTAGAGCAGGTGGAGAGTTTGAAGGGGTGGTTAGAAAATCTATTTTAACTCTTGGCATAGGGGAAATAAGACCTACTATTGTAGGCATCCCTGCTTAAAGCCAGAATCCTCCGCATTTATGCGTGGGGGAGTATGTCAAAGACTCTTATGTGGGTCTTCATGCATATGGTCCCATTTAAGTTTTCCTCCTCCCAGCATGTGGAAGTGCAGGTGGTAAATCTCTTGTCCCCCATCTTTACCATTATTGGTGATGAGTCTGTATCCTGTTTTATCTAATCCTACTTTAGTGGCTATATCCTGTGCAAACTCTGTAAGACTTGCCATTGTTTTGCTACTGACATTCTGGAAACAATCTACATGCTCTTTGGGGATGATAAGAATATGAATTGGTGCTTTTGGGTAAAGATCATGGAAAGCTAGAAAATGGTCATTTTCATGAGCAATATTACTGGGGATCTCTTTGTTGACGATTTGACAAAATATACACATGTAATAGTCCTTTTTGCTTGAATTATACCCTTTTTTATCTCTTTATCAAGATGAAGATTAGAGGGTTCTTGATATAGTATTTCCAAATTATAACACACAAAAAATAGAATAAATCACATTATTATAAAATTTTAGATAGAATCACGCTAATCATAGCACCCATTTTAGGGATAGTATCGAGGTCAAATGGAAAAATTAGAAGAGAAAATAGTTCAGGTAGATTCGCTTGAAGCACTGGAAAAAGTACGTGTAGAACTCTTTGGGAAGAGGGGATTGCTTGCAGCGCAGTTTGCTAAACTTAAAGATGTACCCGGTCCAGAGAAAAAGGCGTTTGCAGAGGGTCTCAATAGAGATAAAGCGGCACTTCAAGCAACTTTTGATGCACGATATGAGGCACTCAAAGCAGAGGAGATAGAGAGAGTACTTAAAAGTGAAGCTATAGATGTTTCACTCTATGGTACACTGGCACATAAGGGTGCATTGCACCCAGTGATGGAGACTATGGATAAGATCATCGACTACTTTGTTGCACTTAACTTTGCCGTAGAGAGTGGACCGATGATTGAAGATGATTTTCATAACTTTGAAGCACTCAATCTTCCTAAGTATCATCCGGCAAGAGATATGCAGGATACCTTCTATTTTAAAGATGGCGGACTTTTGCGTACCCATACATCGCCTGTACAGATACGTACAATGATGCAGACAAAGCCTCCTATCAGAATGATAGCACCAGGGTCAGTATTTAGAAGAGATTACGACTTGACACATACACCAATGTTCCATCAGGTAGAGGGTCTGGTGGTAGAAGATAAAGGAAAAGTAAGCTTTGCAAATCTCAAATCGATACTTACAGATTTTCTGCAGTATATGTTTGGTGATGTAAAAGTACGGTTTAGACCAAGCTTTTTCCCGTTTACTGAACCATCGGCTGAAGTAGATATCTCCTGTATCTTCTGTGAAGGAGATGGCTGTAGAGTCTGTTCACATACCGGATGGCTGGAAGTTCTTGGTTGTGGTATTGTTGATCCCAATGTCTTTAAGGCAGTAGGGTATAAAGATGTTAGTGGTTATGCATTTGGATTGGGTGTAGAGCGTTTTGCGATGTTGATGCATAAGATACCCGATTTAAGATCGCTATTTGAGGGAGATATTCGTTTGTTGGAGCAGTTTAGATGAGAGTAACAAGAAGTTGGTTAAATGAGTTTGTTGACCTGAGCAATGTGTCAAATGAAATGCTATATGAAACATTTAACGCTATAGGATTAGAAGTTGACAGCATTGAAGAGATAGTTATCCCACAAAAAGTAGTCGTTGGAAAAGTTCTCTCTTGCCATAAGCACCCTAATGCAGATAAACTGAATGTGTGTCAGATAGATGTAGGTTTAGGTATAAGACAGATAGTTTGTGGTGCATCAAATATTATAGATGCCCAATATGTTGCTGTAGCGACTATAGGGGCTGTGCTTCCTGGTAACTTTGAGATAAAACATGCCAAACTCCGTGGAGTAGAGAGTGAGGGGATGGTCTGTTCTGCTTCTGAGCTTGGTCTGCCTGAGATAGGCAAAGGTATTATGATACTTGATGAGAGTATCGGAGAGCTTGAGGTAGGAAGAGAGCTTGGAAACTATCCTAAAGTAGCAGATACGCTCATTGAGCTTGAGTTGACTGCCAATCGTGGAGACTGCTTAAGTATCTATGGTGTTGCAAGAGATTTGAGTGTTGCATTAAATAGAGAAATTAAAGAGTTTGAGTATAAGCAAAATGAGAAGATGAAGCTTGGTATTGCCAGAGAAGCTGAATTGCGTATATCAGGTCATGTTGAAGCCGATTTGCAATATAAGTTAGCAACGGCTGAACAGTATAAAGAGTCTCTTTTAGTAAAACTACGTCTAGCAATGGCTGGTATTGAGGCAGAGGGTATTTTAAGCAGTATGCTTGCTTATACTACACATACTACAGGAGTAATTCTGCGTGCGTATGAGAGTCAAACTTTCCGTAATGATGAGAATAAGATTGTAGTAAAACCTACAGCAATACAGAAGGGTATTGTGGAGATTCAAGCCAACGGTCAGGCTCTCTCTGTTGTGGGGGTAAATCAAAAAGAGGAATCATTAGCTCATGATGAGACGACACAACTTCTTTTTGAAGCAAGTTATATTCATCCGGATATTTTGGTAGAAGCTGTCTCTTCAACGAAACTACCCAAAGATGACCTCTACTATAAAACATCACGGGGAAGCAATCCTGATTTGGAGTTTGGACTCTCATATCTTGCACTACTTATGGATAGTTATGCAGATATCTTCTACTATGAAGGCTCTTTAAATGTAAATGTTGATAGAGAAAGAGAGATTATTCATATAGATAGTTCTGAAATTTCTAATATTGTGGGTCAAAAGATAGACAATAGCAGAATCTCAAAGATTTTAAAGCATCTTGGTTTTGAAGTGAATGCTCTTAATGATGGTACTATGGCAGCTATTGTACCACTCTTTAGACATGATATTAAACATATTCAGGATGTAGCTGAAGAGATTGTACGTATCATCGGTATCAACAATATAGAAGCAAAACCTTTAACTTTTATAGAGAAGAACCGTCTCAATGATACAACAGAGAGATATCGAGTAAAAAAAGCATTAAAAAACCGTGCAGTCGGTGTAGGTTTTTATGAAAATGTAAGTTATCTCTTCTCTGAGAGAGAAGTATTGGAGAGATATGGTTTTGCTACAATCAAAGAGGAACTTGAACTTGCAAATCCTATCGCCGAAGAGCTTAATACACTTAGAAGTACTCTCCTTATTAATTTGCTTCATGCGGTAAAACGTAATGTAAATTATACAAAAAAATCTATTCCACTCTTTGAGATAGGGGCAGTATTTGACTCAAAAAGAGAACAAAAAGAGGTACTCTCTTTTATCTTCAGCGGTCATGTAAGCAGTGAAAATGTAAGTAACAGTGGAAAACCGCAGATGATAGATTTTGCCTCTTTTGTACAAAAGGTAGGTGCGATAGTGGGTGCATTTGAACTGCTACCATGTAGCTATGAGAATGGACTCATTCATCCCTATCAGTCTGCTGATATCATTATCAACGGAGAGGCGTGTGGATTTATCAGCAAGCTCCACCCTAGCGTGCAGGAGAGCTATGGTATCCCTGTTACATTTATAGCAGAGCTGGAATTTGATGCCTTGCTTCCCAAGCATATCAATGCAGAACCTATCTCCAAGTTTCAGGGGGTTTATAAAGACTTGAGTGTGGTGATAGACAAATCAATAAGCTACTATGAAGTGGCTAAGGTACTGAATGCATTAGAGCTTCCGATGCTCAAAGATAGCTATCCTATAGATATTTATGAGGATGAGAAACTAGGTAGTAAGAAGAGTTTAACGGTTCGCCTCTTTATCCAGTCTATGGATAAGACTCTTGAAGAGAGTGATATAGAATCTGTGATGGGTGAAGTGATGAAGTCTCTTGAGAATGAGTGTAAAGCAGAGCTGAGATAGGATATAGGTAAACGTATATGAAGATTCAATTGGCATCGAGTTATGGATTCTGTTTTGGTGTGAAAAGAGCGATTAGGATTGCCGAAGAGCATAAGGGCAGTAAAACCTACGGACCGCTCATTCATAACAAAGATGAAATCAATCGTCTAAAGGAGGGATTTAACATAGGATTGGCTGAAAAGTTTGCAGATGTGGCAGCAGGTGATGCGGTGGTCATACGTACACATGGTATCCCTAAAGATGAACTTTCCAAACTAAAAGAGCAAGAGAATAAGATTATAGATGCGACATGCCCCTATGTGACTACACCTCAGAAGATTGTTGAAAAGATGAGTGAAGAGGGCTACAGTATCGTTATCTTTGGAGACAAAAATCATCCTGAGATCAAAGGTGTTGTAAGCTATGCAAAAGATCAAAGAGATACCTTTATTGTAGAAGATGAAAAGGAGCTGGAAGAGTTACCTATACTCTCCAAGGTAGCGGTAGTGGCACAGACAACAAGAAAACCAGAAGACTTTCTTAAAGTAGTCAATGCTCTTATTGTTTCACATAAAGAGGTAAGGGTATTTAATACAATCTGTAATGCAACCTTTGAGAATCAGGATGCTGCTGCTGAACTGGCAAAAGATGCGGATGTGATGGTAGTCATAGGAGGTAAACACTCTTCCAATACTAAACAGTTACACTCTATCTGCAAGACCTATTGTGAGGAGAGTTACCTTATAGAGAATAAGACAGAGTTGGATACAGAGTGGTTTAGAGGTAAAGCATTATGTGGTATCTCTGCAGGTGCATCAACACCAGATTGGGTTGTGCAGAATGTGATCGATAAGATTCAAAGTATGATAAAGGCATAAGTGTATGAATGCACTCACATTAAAACCTATCACTAAAATCAATGGAGAAGTGAATCTTCCCGGCTCTAAAAGTCTTTCAAATCGGGCACTCTTATTGGCTTCATTGGCAGAGGGTACAACCAAGATAACTAACCTTTTAGAGAGCGATGATACCAAACACATGTTAAATGCTCTGAAGCAGCTTGGTATAGAGTATAGAGTCTCTAAAGATAAAAGAGAGTGTAATATCGTTGGTAATGGCGGAGCTATCAGCAATCAGACAAGAGAAGAACTATTTTTGGGTAATGCCGGAACTGCCATGCGTCCACTATGCGCAACACTCTGTTTAGGTGAAGGTTCGTATCTGCTAACAGGTGAACCACGTATGGAGGAGCGTCCCATTGGAGATTTGGTAAATGCTTTAAGGCAGGCAGGTGCGAAGATTACCTACCAAAAAGAGGAAGGGTATCCTCCTTTATTGGTTGAAGCAAACGGTCTAAAGGGTGGAGAGGTGCAGATAGACGGTGCTATCTCCAGCCAGTTTTTAACGGCACTTCTGTTGGCTTCACCTCTGGCCAAAGAGGATATGACCATTCATGTCATAGGCGAACTTGTCTCCAAGCCATACATTGATATTACACTTCATATTATGAGAGAGTTTGGTGTTGAGGTAAGCAATGAAAACTATGAAACCTTCTTTATAAAAGGAAAACAAACATACAGAGCTGTAGAGTCATTTTTGGTTGAAGGGGATGCCTCTTCAGCTTCCTATTTCTTAGCTGCGGCTGCAATAAAAGGCGGAACGGTGAAGGTAACGGGTATAGGAAAGATGAGTATTCAGGGAGATATACATTTTTTAGATGTACTTGAAAAGATGGGTGCAAAAGTAGAGTGGGGTGATGAGTATGTTTCTGTCTCCAAAGGTGAGTTACATGGTATAGATATGGACTTCAACCATATACCCGATGCAGCGATGACTATTGCTACTATGGCACTCTTTGCCAAGGGTAAAACAACACTTAGAAATATCTATAATTGGCGTGTAAAAGAGACAGATAGACTCTCTGCCATGGCAACGGAGCTTAGAAAAGTGGGTGCAACGGTGGTAGAGGGTGAGGATTATCTTGAAATCACTCCACCCAAACAGCTCAAACATGCAGTAATCGATACCTATGATGACCATCGTATGGCAATGTGTTTCTCTCTTTTGGCACTTGATCCTGTCTCTGTGACGATTAATGATCCTGAATGTACAGCGAAGACTTTTCCCACATACTTTAAGGTCTTTGAGAGTATCTCTTGTCATTAAGAGCTTTGTTGTAGTAAGCGTTATTTATAAAAAAAAGAGTATAATAACGCAAAATTAGGCACACATAAGGATAGGTATGAAGTTCGAAGATATCGAAATAGAAGAGGTAGATTTTGAAGCGATGCTCGAGGAGTCGTTCAAAAAAACAGAATCGAAAAGTGATTTAGTAGAAGGTACTATTGTTAAGATAGATGAGAAAGATGGATTGGCAGTTGTTGATATCGGTGGAGGTAGAGATGCAAATCTTTCACTTGATGAGATTAAAGATGCTGAGGGGAATATTCTATTTAAAGTAGATGATAAGATTAATGTTGTTACGATGGGAAGAGGGAGAGTCTCTTATAAGGCAGCAGAGAGCAGAATAGCACTGAATGAATTTATCGCTGAGTATGATGAAAATCAAGAGTATATCATTGAGGGTGTAATAACTAAAAAGAATAAAGGTGGATATGTTGTTGATTGTGACGGATTAGAGTTTTTTATGCCAAGAACACTCTCTTACCTCTCATCTAAAATAGATCCGATAGGTAAAAAAGTTAAAGCACTTATCGTTAAAGTGGATAAAGAGAAAGGTTCAGTAGTTGTTTCCAGAAAAGAGCTTATTGAACGTGATAAAGCCAGAACAGAAGAGATTGTTGCTACACTTCTTGAAAACAGAGATCCGGTAGTCGGTACAATTAAAAAAATTACAAGCTACGGTATGTTTGTAGATGTAGGTGGAATGGACGGTCTTGTACACTATTCACAGATCTCCCACAAGGGACCTGTCAATCCATCTAAGTATTTTGAAGAGGGTGATGAAGTACATGTTGTTGCTTTAGAGTATGATAAAAAGAAGAGACACCTCTCTTTATCGATCAAAGATGCAAATCCTGATCCTTGGGCTGATATTGATGCTATTATCGGTGTAGGTGATACTGTAACAGCTACAGTAAGCAATATTGAACCTTATGGTGTATTTGTAGATCTTGGTGAAGATCTTGAAGCATTCCTTCATGTATCTGAAATCTCTTGGGATAAAAATGTTAAACATCCAAAAGATTATCTCTCCAACAATCAGGAGATCAATGTTGAAGTGATTGAAATCGATAAAGAGGGTAGAAGATTGAGAGTAAGTCTTAAAAATCTTCTTCCTAAACCAATGGACGCTTTTACAGCTGAAAACAGAGTAAATGATGTTGTAACCGGTACAGTAACATCTATCACTGATTTTGGTGCATTTGTAAAAGTAGGTGCTGTTGAAGGTCTTCTTCATAATCAGGAGATCTCTTGGGATAAGTCAAAAAATGCAAAATCTGAACTTAAAATAGGTGATGAAGTTGAAGTGAAGATTATCAAGATAGACAAAGATGCAGGTAAAATTTCACTCAGTAAAAAAGCACTTGAACCATCGCCTGTAAAAGCATTTGCACAGACACATAGAAACGGTTCTATTGTAACAGGTACTGTTAAAGATAAAAAAGATTTTGGTGTATTCATTGCACTTGAAGATAATGTAGATGCACTGATTAGAGTAGAAGATCTTCACCCTCTTAAGTTTGATGAGATCGAAAAAGGTCAAGAGATTAAAGGTGTAGTTAGCTTTATCGATGCAAATAATGATAGAATCAGAGTCTCTGTAAAGAGACTTGAGCGTCAAGAAGAGAGAGAGGCGATGGAGCAACTCAACTTAAATCAAGATGACAGCATGACTTTGGGTGATGCATTTAAAGAGCAATTTAAAAGATAAGAGGCTGTATAATGTCAAAGATTACTATTGTTGTTTGTGATCATATCCACCAGAGGGGTTTAGACCTTTTGGAACAAGATCCCGATGTTAAGATGATCAACGCAGCAGATGAACCAAAGGAGAAGCTTATAACCAAGGTTCTCCCCGATGCAGATGTAATAATAACGCGTTCATCCACCGATGTAGATGAGTTTTTATTGACACATGCAACAAAGCTTAAAGCGATTGTAAGAGCAGGTGTAGGTGTAGATAATGTAGATATTGATGGATGCAGTAAAAGAGGAATTGTTGTCATGAATGTTCCTACTGCAAATACGATTGCTGCGGTTGAACTTACTATGACTCACATGCTCTCTTGTGTAAGAACGTTTCCTTATGCACATAACAACCTAAAACAGGACCGTGTATGGAGAAGACAGGACTGGTATGGTACAGAGCTTAAAGATAAAAAGCTTGGTATTATTGGTTTTGGTAATATCGGTTTCCGTGTTGGGATGAGAGCTAAAGCATTTGAGATGGATGTGATAGCTTATGACCCCTATATTGATCCAACCAAAGCAACAAATTTAGATATAGCATATACTACAAACTTTGAAGATATCTTAGCATGTGATATCATTACGATTCATACGCCTAAAACGGAAGAGACTATTGGTATGATAGGTTCTGAAGAGATTGCCAAGATGAAAGATGGAGTGATTCTTATCAACTGTGCCAGAGGTGGTCTCTATAATGAAGATGCCCTTCTTGAAGGGTTGAAATCGAAGAAGATAGCGATGGCTGGGATTGATGTATTTAATAAAGAACCGGCAACCAATCATCCTCTGCTTGACCTTGACAATGTGACTGTTACCCCTCACCTTGGGGCAAATACAAAAGAGTCTCAGGAAAATATTGCAATCCAGGCTGCCGAAAATGCTATTGCTGCGGCTAAAGGTATCTCCTATCCCAATGCTCTTAATCTACCGATTAAAGAGAATGAGTTACCTGATTTTGTAAGACCATATCTTGAGCTTATCCAAAAGATTGGTCATCTATCTGCACAAGTGACTAAAAGTGCTGTAAAGTCTATCAGAGTAACTGCTGAGGGTGATATATCTGAGTATATAGAGTCTATGGGGACTTTTGCTGCAGTTGGTGTATTGACAGAGTCTTTGGCAGATAAGGTTAACTATGTCAATGCAGAGTTTGTTGCTTCAGAGCGTGGTATAGAGATTGAGAAGTTGGTAAAACCAAATACAAGCGGATTTACCAATAGAGTTGAGATGAAACTGACAACATCTCAAAGTACTATTACAATAGCCGGTACTGTATTTGATGATACAGTACAGCGTATTATTGAGATTGATGAGTATATATTGGATGTTGAGCCAAAAGGTAAGATGATATTCTTTAGAAATACAGACACACCAGGTGTTATCGGTGATGTAGGTAGAATTATTGCCCAACATGGTTTGAATATCTCTGACTTTAGATTAGGAAGAGATACACATCAACAGGCTTTGGCTGTCGTTCGTGTTGATGGAGATATCAAAAAAGAGCTTCTACAAGAACTCACTGCCTTAGAGGCATGCATTAGCGTAAGTTACGCAATACTTTAAAAGAGTAGGTGGCTCTGCCACTTGCTTTATTGTCACCCCCCTTCTAACAATTAATTCAGAATTAATTCACACCAATAATTTATATATAAGAGTAGTACTGTTTTAAATCTATTTCAGTAATATTTTTATCTTCTACAAAAAAACTTATAATTATAAACACTTTTAATCACTAAAAAATATTATATTCGATATAATCCCAAATTATTTCAGGCTGGTATTTTAATTGGCTATAATATATCTTACTTATTAAAGGAGAGTGCTTTATGAAAAAATATCTGATTTTTCTTTGTGCATTACCGCTTTTTGCCGGTATAGAAAATTTGCATCTCAAACAGGCAATAGAGATGTTGCAAAAAAACAATCTAGAGTTGAAGATTTCACGTTTTAATGCACAGATGAAAAAGTATGAAGCAAAGGCTGCCAAGGGGCATCACTATGGTAAAGTTGATCTCTCTGTAACAGGTATGCGATCAAATGATGCAGGAAATGTATTTGGTTTCAAGCTTCAGAGCAGAGAAGCAGATTTTGGAGATTTTGGATTTAGTGATTTTCTAACTCCATTGGGGCAAGCTATTGCAGGTGCAGCAAATGGACAAATACCTCAAGATATGAGTGGTTTACTCGCACTTCAACCAAATGACCTGAATTACCCGGAAGCTAGAAATCACTACCAAACCAAAATCTCTTATATGTTACCTATCTATACAGGTGGAAAACTGAGTGAGTATGGACGTATCACAGAGTCACTCTATCGCATGAGTCAGTTTGATACACAAAAGCTTCTCAATGAGAAGATTTTTCAGACCAAAAAAGCATTTTATGATATCTCTTTGGTAGAAAACTATATTGATAATCTCTCTAAGATTATTCATAATATCAGTCACTTGGAGTCTATTGTTCATACGATGAAGCAAGAGGGGTATGCCAAAGATATTGACCTTTTAGAAGTACAGGCGCGCATGGCAGAAGCCAATAGTATGTTTAACCAGGCAAAGCTCAATAGAGAGCTTGCCTACCAGTTCCTCTCTTTTTTACTGAATACAGAAGTAACTTCTATCAAAAGAGTTAATGATATGGCACCTATGCCACATGTAGATGCAAATGAAGTCCAAGCAAATAATCTTGATATTCAAAAGGCTCTTTTGGGATTAGAGATTACAAAAATGGCTTTAAATGTAGAGAAGTCCAATTTTCTTCCAACTGTTGGTGCATTTGCTGAGTATGGAAGTGCTGATAATAAATTATGGAATAAGTTTAAAGAGAAAGAGTCATACACAGTGGGAGTTCAACTTAAATGGAATATCTTCTCTGGCGGTGTAGATGGAGCAAACCTTGAAAAGGCAAAAGTAAACTATCTTAAAGTAGAGAACCAAGTTGCATTGGCAAAAAGTGGTATTGCTTTAAAGGTAAAAAAGTTGCAAACTGAGATATTGAGTGAGAAAGCAGATGTTAAGAGCTATGAGAAGCAGTTAAAGTTTGCAAAAAGAGTCTATGAGAACTATCGTGCACGATATAAGGAGGGAATGGTATCTATCTCTGATGTGTTGATTAAACAGTCAAAAGAGCTTGAGATTTTACTGAAACTCTTAACGGTTAAAAATAAGCGTAATACAAAGATATTTGAACTTAATAGTATTCTAAATAGAGGAGAAAATGTATGAAAAAATGGATTATTTTGCTATTTGCCTTTATGGTAACAGGCAGTTATGCTGTTGAAATCGATCTGAGTGGGTCTGTAGTTTCGGATAATCAGAAGATGATGACAAGTCGATATATGGGTTATGTAAAAAAGATTGCAGTCTCTGAGGGTGATATTGTTAAAAAGGGGCAGTTACTCTATGAGATTGACTCTAAAGAGATTGAGTCTGCAGAGAGACAGGTTGAACTTGCTATATCACAAGCAAGACTTGCTCTACAGATGAATAAAAATCAATATAATAATGTGCTTATAAATCTCGCAAGACATCAGAGACTCTATGCAAAAAAGATGGTTTCCAAATATGAGTTGGAGACATTGGAACTGGCTGCAAAAAATCTTAAAGATATGGTAAAGATAGCACAAGAGCAGGTTGAACAGGCTTTGGCAAAAAAAGATGAAGTTTTAAATCAATATAAGTATCTTAAAATCTTAGCACCAAACGATGGGGTTATTGTGATGAAAAAACTCAATGAGGGTGAGATGGCAATTCCCGGAATGCCAGCAGTCATTCTTACTGACTTGAGTCGTTTAACAATTGTTGCTGAGATTTCTGAGACCCAACTGCAATATATTGAGTTGGGTAAAAGGGTAGCTATTGAGATTCCTTCTATCGGCTTTAAAACATCAGGAAAGATAAAATCTATTATTCCAAGTTCAAACCCTATGACACATAAGTTTAAGATAAAGATTGAGTTTGATATGCAAGGGCGTTCAGTTTATCCTGGAATGTATGCCAAAATACATATTGAGTCATAAGTTAGGATGAGATGATGGAGAGTAGAGAAAACTATCAAGTAACAGATGTTGCAGGAAAATTGGCAAAAGGATTTTTGCGTAACCCTTTAACGGCAGTATTGGGTGCATTTTTACTTTTTGTAGGATATCTTGCACTAACTATAATGCCTAGAGAGGAGGATCCACAGATTGCTATCTCCGGAGGTGCTGTTATTGTAGCTATGCCGGGTGCTTCACCTAAAGAGATAGAGAATATAATTATCAATCCACTTGAGAGAAAGCTTCGTGAGGTTCGTGGTATAGAGCATATTTATGGTATGGCGATGGATAATGTAGGTATCGTTAATGTCATGTACTATATCGGTGAGGATAGAGAGGATTCTAACCTTAAACTCTATGACAAAGTGATGCAAAATATGGATGAGATGCCAAAAGGGGTGATGCGGCCGTTGATCAAGCCTTTTGATATTGATATCGATATCCCTATCGTTACAGTAGCTTTTTATCCAAAAAATGAAGCAAAAGTGGATGATGTGGCACTCTTTGAGATGGTACGCAGAGTACAACAGAAGATTAATGCTATCCCAAATGTAGCAAAAACAACACTCAAAGGTGCCCATAAGGCACAGTACAATATAGAGGTGGATATGGGTAAACTCTCTGCCTATCATCTCTCACTTGGGCAGATTATGAAAGCGGTTCAGTCACTTGCTGTAGATGTACCGAATGTGAAAGGGAGAACCAAAGATAACCAATTGGTTATCTTTGGTGTGAAAAATGCGATTGAGAGTGTAGATGATGTTGGAAATGTCATTGTTGCACAATATATGGGTTCACCCATTTACCTTAAAGATGTGGCAAAGGTATCTCAAGGGATTGATATCCAAAATTTTCAAGAGGCAAAGATACAATTTAGAGAAAAGGGTAGCTCTAAACTCAGTGAAGAGAAAAAACAGATTACTTTAACTGTAGCAAAGCTGGCGGGTACCAATGCTGTTTTTGTGGCAGAAGATGTAATGAAGATACTAAAACAGTATGAAAAAGAGTTCTCTGATGCAGGAATAGGCTACATTGTAACAAGAAACTATGGTACAAGAGCAAATGAAGCTGTTAATGAGTTGATGGACCACCTACTCATTACTATTGTTATTATTGCTATTATGTTGGTATTTGCTTTAGGGTGGAAAGAGTCTCTTATTGTTACCTTTACCGTACCTGCTATCTTGGCTATCACACTCTTTATTGCCTATTTGTCAGGACAGACGATTAACAGGATTACGCTCTTTGCATTCTTGCTCTCATTGGGACTTTTGGTAGATGCAGCGATTATTGTGATTGAAAATATCCATAGACATCTACATAGTCATGGGGTAGAAAACAGAGAGATGGATGAGCTTTTAGTTGAAGCAACTGATGAGATAGGGGCACCTACCAATGTTGCAACTTTAGCCATTATATTGACTATGGTGCCTATGGCATTTGTCGGGGGTATGATGGGTTCATTTATGAAACCCATTCCCTATAACGTTCCTGTTGCACTGATAGCGTCACTTTTTGTGGCGTATATCTTTACACCATATTTGAGTTTGAAGCTATTGAAAAAGCCTAAACATGGGCATCATACCCAAAATAATAATGAGAAGGAGGCTGAATAATGAAAAATTTGGAACAGTTTATTTATGGCATCCTTAATAAAAAGTCTAAAAAAAGCTTAGTCATTATCTTGACAGCATTGGCATTTTTCGGTTCTTTGCTGATGTTCCCATCAAAACTGGTATTGGCTAAGATGCTACCGGGAAAAAGTGATAATACTTTTTCAGTCTATATAGATACGCCTACGGGAAGTTCGATAGAAGAGACAAAACGTGTGAGTAGTTGCGTGATAGATCTGCTCAAAGAGGAGAAGGAGGTTATGAATCTTGAACTCTTCTTAGGGCAGGGGATTCCGCTTGATTATGCCGGGCTTGTTAAGGGTGCTAGTATGAAGCGAACGGAAAATGTTGCAGAGATATCAGTCAACTTGACAGACAAGCATAGCAGGGAAGAGCCTTCATTTTTAATGGTACAGCGTCTTAGACCTGTGGTCAAGCAGAAGTGTCTGCCATTGGTAGAAGGTACAAACATCAAGTTCATAGAACAGCCGGCAGGACCGCCAACACTTGCATCGGTAGTGGTTGAAGTGCATGGGGATAACCTGAAAAAGATCAGAACCATATCTATGGATGTTGCTAAGATTTTATCTAAGACAGAAGGTTTGGTAGATGTGGATGTGATGGCAGATGAGATATTTTCCAAATATGAGCTTATACCAGATAAAGAGAAGATTGTAAGAAGTGGTTTAAGTGTAGAGCAGGTTAATAATATCTTATACTTAGCCTTTGAGGGGATGGTAATTGCACATAAGAACTCCAAAGATGCATTAGACCAGATACCTATCTTTTTAGTCTTGGAGAAGAAGAGTAAGCAACTCTCTTCAGATAAGCAAGATTCACTACAAAGTAAAATATCTTCTCTTAATCTTATGAATATGAAGGGGATGATGGTTCCATTGAGTGAAGTTGTAAGTTTGCGTAAAGTAGATTCTAGTCCAATGATTATGCATAAAGATTTGAGTCGTATGATAAATGTTATTGCAGAGACAGATATGGTATCTCAAGTCTATCCTCTACTTGAAGCTAGAGATATGATGATAGATTACTTCTCTAAAGATTATGAGGTTACAAAAGAGCCGGGAATGTCAACCTATATGTTTGATTTGCACTTGAGAGACAAGAAAACAGGAGAGAAATTCCTCTTACGATGGGATGGAGAGATGAAAGTAACACTGGATACCTTTAGAGATTTGGGTGGAGCATTTATCGCCGCATTGGTGTTAATATTCCTACTCTTGGTAGTCTATTATAAGAGTTTTACATTGAGTGGTATTATCTTGCTTGGTTCTTTCCTCTCTTTGATAGGGGTTATTGTAGGACACTGGGTTGCCAATCTTGTGACAAGTGAGACGTTCTTCCTTACAGCAACCTCTCTGATAGGATTTATCGCATTGATGGGTATTAGTTCGCGTAACTCACTCTTGCTTATTGACTTTGCAAAGTCCTTGATGGTATGCCATGGTATGCCAAAACGAAAAGCCATTGCAGTAGCAGCAGCTACAAGAGCCAAGCCTATTGCATTGACAGCTGTAGCGATTATTCTGGGCTCTGCACTCTTGGCAAGCGATCCTGTATTTGGTGGTCTGGGTGTCGCACTTATCTCAGGTACAGTTGCAGCTGTTTTTGTTTCACTGCTTTTTGTACCTATCTTGATGGACAATACCAAAGCTATGGATTTTGAGCCTGCTAAGCAGTGTGATGTCGATAATATCTCTATTACAAAATAGTCCTCTTTTCTCCATTTAGTTACCCCCCAAAGGGGGTGCTACTACAATTATTTATCAACCATTTGCTATAATCACCATCATTTTAAAGTAATAGGAGCTACGATGGCTACAATCGGAATGGGTGATATAAAAAAGGGTGCCAGACTTGAGATTACAGGCAACCCCTATAAGGTAATAGATTTTCAACATGTCAAACCGGGTAAAGGTGCAGCATTTGTACGTATAAAGATCAAAAATCTTGCTACAGGCAAAAGCATTGAAAAAACAGTACATGCCGGGGACAAATTTGACGTACCTGAACTTGAGCAGAAAACAATGCAGTATCTTTATGATGATGGTGAGATGCTTCAGTTTATGGATACAACCACTTATGAGCAGATAGGATTGACACATGAGCAGGTAGGTAAAGATACATTTGACTTTATGATCGATGGGATGGAAGCAGAGGTGCTTTTTCATAATGGCAAAGCGATCTCAGTAGAGATACCGCAAACAGTATTTCTTAAAATCGTAGAGACACCACCTAACTTCAAAGGTGATTCACAAGGTGGTAAAAAACCGGCAACACTTGAGAGTGGTGCAGTGGTTCAAGTGCCTTTTCATGTACTTGAAGGTGATATTATTAAAGTAGATACAGTTGAGGGGAAATATCTGGAGAAGGCAAAATAGGATATCTTCATACTCTTTCAATAGTGTGGCTATTTTGGCTCATACTATTGAAATACTCTCTCCTACTAGCACCCCATATGGTTGCAATTGTTAAACATCTATCTATTTTTTTCACTTACACTCAGCGGATTGATATTTGGAACAGCTTTCATTCCAAGTGAGGTTAAAATATTAGGTATCTCTCTATCAAGTCTCTTGACAAGTGCTACTCTCTTCTTATC
>CAZOBE010000015.1:0-14962 GCA_964578205.1 uncultured Sulfurovum sp.
ATGGAAGTTGATGGGGTGCTTTGGAGAGATAGATATGGAGATAAGAAGCTAAAACAACTTCCCGATCCCCATCAAAATCACAGCACTTAAAAGCCCTCCGGCAATCCCAGCAACTACATCATCGAGCATCACACCAAGCCCACCTTTAAGCTCTCTGTCTATCCATCCTATAGTAGAGGGTTTCCAGATATCAAAGAGGCGAAAGGATGCAAAACTAAATATTATAGCCAAGAGGTCTGCATAGGGGTAAGTCATAGTAATAGCTGTAGAGTAGGCTATCATAAGACTAAGCCACATGCCTGCTGCTTCGTCTATGACTATATGTTGTTGGTCGTGGATGCCTGTTTGTTTTTCATATTTGTTTATCTCAAATATCCCTATGACAGTAATGGCAAGGGTAAGCATGAAGAGTGACTCCATACCAATATAATAAAGGACAGCAAGTCCAACAGGCAGTGAAGCGAGTGTACCTACAGTACCAGGGGCTTTGGGGCTGAGTCCTGCACCAAAAAATGTTAGAAAAAGTTTTTGAGTGGTCATAATGTATACTCCGTTTATGTAAGTGATGATGTCTGATAGAGTTCTATTAGTTTCAAATAAAACTGCTCTTCGCTTTGTTGTTCGAGTAGCCCGGATCCCGGCATCAAAGAGTAGTGTAACTCTTGCAGATTTTCAAATCTTTCAGGGAAAAGTGCAGCGAGGATATTGGCTGAGACCTCTTTTCTTACCAGGATGGAAGGAGGTATTATGCCACCTTGTATCAGTTTCATAATGGACTCTGAATGGTAGTGGACATGATGGTGCTGCCCATGAGGACAGGTTTGTGTACTCACCAGTGTTTTACAGGTATCACAATAGACATACTCATCAATGGTTTCAATATTTATATTGATATCTTTACAATGGTCAAAGACAGAATTGAGTCTATTTTTATCATAGTAGAGCCCTAAACCACCATGGTTTTTACCAATGACAAGTTGATTGCATCCATAATTTTTAGCTAAAAGAGCATCCAATATTAGTTCATTAAACCCGGCAAAGATATAGGAGTTCTCAAAAGGGATAATGATGACTTTATTTCGTGGCAGGAAATTGTCAACAAAAGTAGAGAGTGCATTGTGGCGTATATCATATCTGAGTCCTTCTGTAGTGAAAGGTTTACGTAAGAAGATCACCAATAAATCAGAAGTACTGATGGCTTGACGTATCATTCTCTCATGGGCACGGTTAAGTGGATTGGCAGCGAGCATCATGGAACTGACAAATTTCGCACCGGTTTTAATAATCATACTTTTGATACGTCTGATATTGTCCTCTATAAGAGGATACCCTACACTATACTCACCGGATACTGCTATCTCACCTAGTCTTGTTATCGTATTTCTTACACCAGGGTGAGAAGAGTCAGCCGTACCATAGATATTATGAAGGCGTTGAATAGGGTCAATGGAGAAGGTGTCCTCTACGATAAGTTCACCTACTTTTTGACCTTCATTAAGAAGATCTACAACTTCGCCCTGTTTGAGACTGAGAAGTGTTTTGCGGTTTCGTTTACCTGTTGGAGCAAGTACAAAAGAGAAAGGAAAAGGTACCCCTTTATAAACTTGCATCTTATCGACCTCTTTTGCCTCTTGCTTATTCATAAGCTTATCTACTGGAGATATAAGTCCTGCTTGAACAAGTGCCAGTGTAGAGAGTGCCTCTGTATCGATATAGAGAGACTTATTATTTCTTTTTGAAGAGGCCATATTTTTTCCTTTTCTCCCATAGGCTTTTTCTTGAGATTCCCAGTTTCTTTGAGAGTTCAGTATCTGGGAATTTGTATTGAAAGCTATTGACAATAAACTTTACATACTCATCAATGGTAAGTATCTCATTTTGGTCATAGAGTTTACTGTCTGTATTGAGTGTAATTGTTTCAAAGTCTGTTTCCAGTTTGGAAGTCGTACACAAGATGAAGTTATAATTTGTCAGCATTGCTAAGAGTTGTTCTCTATCTGATTTTTTGAGTGTATGAATCTCTGTAATATAAAGGAGTGTTCTCTTACTGCTTTTATTTATCTTCTCTTTCCAATCTTTATCACCTAGTGGTATAAATGTGAGGAGTTTATTTGCTTTGTGTGCATACTCAAATACCACTTTATCTACAAGTCTTTGATAGTTTGTTTGGATCACCAGAGGGAAAGTGAGTTTTTCTATCTCAAAATCACTCTCTATCTCTTTGAGTAGGTTTTGCATATATTCTTGATAAAGCAGCGTATGTTTCTTAAGATCCTGATACTCTTTGTAGTGTTCGATCTTACGCATCAACTCTTCTATCATAAATGGTTTGACGATATAATCTTTTGCTCCAAGCTTCAGTGGTTCACCTACGGTGTCATTGTTAATATAGCTCACCATCAAGATGATGATCTTGTCTTTAAACTGTGCAATAAGAGGAGAAGCGTTTTGTCCCGGGAGGTTTGTTGAGAGTAGATAGACATCTCCATTACTTTGCATCGCCTCTTTGATGGAGCTGAAGATCTCTGTTTCAAATCCGTTTTCATTTAGTTTAGACGCAATACTTTGTGCCAAATAGAGCTCATTTTCTATAATGATTATCTTCATATGTTTTTCCAGTTAAAATAGTTTAGGTTTGCTACAGCATGTACGGTTACACCCTCTTTACGTCCTATAAAGCCAAGTTTTTCTGCTGTAGTGGCTTTGATGTTGACAAGGTGCGGTTTTATACAAAGCAGTGAAGCAAGTGTTTTTCGCATCTTTGCTTTATAGGGCAGGAGTTTGGGACTCTCAGCCACGATGGCAAGGTCAACATTGCCTATCTCATACCCAAACGCTCTGAGTCTGTTCACCGTGTCTTCAAGAAGTACTTTAGAGTCAGCTCCGGCATAGCTCTCATCGGTATCGGGATAAAGCTCGCCGATATCACCCATCCCTGCAGCACCAAGCAGGGCATCAATAAGCGCATGAATGGCAACATCTCCATCACTGTGGGCTTTAAATCCATAGTCTGTATCTATATTTACACCACATAGAAACATCTCTTTGTTTGGTTCAAAAGGGTGTATATCTATCCCAAAACCGGTAAGGGTTTTGGCAGAGGGCGCTTTAAGACATGGGAGTTTTTTTAAGTCATCGATGGTTGTGAGTTTATGTGCAAGAGGTGAGCCCTCTACAAACGCTACTTTCCCACCTAAAGCGGTAATAGCAGAACTCTCATCTGTAAAGGCTTGTTTCATATCTAACGCCTTCTTAAGTATTTTTGTAAGAGAGAGTTGAGGGGTTTGAATGATTTTAAACTCCTCTCTGTCTATAGGCATCTCTCCCTGGTAAAGGGTATCTACGACAGGAAGCACCGGTACAATACAGGCAGCTTTATCTTTAGCCTTCAAGATACGTTGTACCATCGCTTTATCAATACAACATCTAGCTATATCACTTACAAGCACATATTTGGATTTTACATGCTCTATAGCATTTGTTAGTGACTCTTGTCTTGATGCACCGCCCTCTATGAAAGTATAGTCTGCAAAGTTTTTCATTACTGCTATCTCCTCTTTGGAGGAGACAATGATAATCTCATCAAAAGAGGATATTGACTCAAAGTTTTGTGCAACATGTAGCCATAGAGGTATTTCACCACTATGGAGCCACTGTTTTTTAACAGTAGTTTTAAATCGGCTCGAAGACCCGGCTCCGAGAAGTACTAAAGTAACACTTACCACAGAGAATCCTTATTTTTACTTAAAATATATCATTTTTGTATCAAATTGTAACGCAATTATACATTTTATAGCTTGATACTTTCTGTATAATAAGATAAAATATCTCCTATTAACAGAGAACTTCTCTCTTAATTCAATCTAATTTAAGATTGGATTGGTATAACTCCTATATACTATATAAATAGATGATAACTCAAATAAGGATATAGATAATGAGAAGTGAATGGTTAAAAAAACGTGAAAAAGACCCTGTAAGAACTCAAATGTATTATGCTAAACAGGGCATAATCACTGAAGAGATGCAGTATGTTGCAGAGGTAGAGAAGATTGACCCCGAACTGCTTAGAAGTGAGATTGCAAGAGGTAGGTGTATTATTCCTGCAAATGTAAATCATCCACATCAGGTACCTATGGCTATTGGTATGGTGGCAAGTTGTAAAATCAATGCAAATATTGGCTCTTCTGCATTAGCTTCAGATGTTGAGGGAGAGATAAAAAAGGTGGATGTCTGTTTGAAGTATGGTGCAGATACGATTATGGATCTTAGTACAGGGGGTGATCTTGACAAAATCCGTGAAGCTGTCATTAACCATTCAACAGTCCCTATTGGAACAGTCCCTATTTATCAAATTTTACATGATGTGAATGATGATATTGAAAAGCTTGATATTGATGTAATGTTAAAGACACTTCAGAAACAGGCAGAGCAGGGTGTCTCCTATTTCACAATTCATGCTGGTTTTTTATTGCAGTTTATGCCTCATGTGGCTAAACGTAAGATGGGTATTGTAAGTCGTGGTGGTTCATTGATGGCTGCATGGATGATGCACTACCATAAAGAGAACCCTTTCTATGAAGCTTATGATCAGATACTTGATATTTGTCGTAAGTATGATGTGGCACTCTCACTTGGAGATAGTCTTAGACCAGGTTGTCTTTATGATGCGAGTGATGATGCACAGCTTTCAGAACTAAAAATTCTTGGTGAACTTACACTGAGAGCTTGGGAGAAAGATGTACAGGTGATGATAGAGGGACCAGGACATGTGCCTCTCAATCAGATTGAAAGAAATATGAAGCTTGAGCGTGAGTATTGTCATAAAGCACCATTTTACATCTTGGGACCATTGGTGACAGATATCGCTGCTGGGTATGACCATATCAGTTCAGCTATCGGTGCAGCTGTAGGTGGATGGCATGGTGCAAGTATGCTCTGTTATGTTACACCTAAAGAGCACTTGGGTCTTCCAAATGCCGAAGATGTACGTGAAGGGATTATCGCCTATAAGATTGCAGCACATGCAGCAGATATTGCCCGTGGTCGTCCGGATGCACGAAAGATAGATGATGAGATGAGTGATGCACGCTATGGCTTTGACTGGAATAGACAGTTTGAACTCTGTTTAGACCCAGAAAGAGCCAAAGAGTATCATGATGAGACACTACCTCAAGATGTCTTTAAGGAGGCAGAGTTCTGTTCTATGTGTGGACCTAAATTTTGTTCATACAAGATTACTCAAAACATTGTTGCACAACATGGTGAGACTATGGCAGATGAAGAAGCTATGGGTGTTTAGTAATAGAGGTTGACATCTAAACTCTCTTTAGATGTCTATAGCTTTTTACTCTATTTTTTAGTAAAAGGTTTACGCAATATATTGCGTGTATAAAATCAATATAAGGAGTATATATATGAGTGAAAATAATGTATTGGAAACACTAAAGAGTGTAACATATCCAGGATTTACAAAAGATATTGTAACTTTCGGGTTTGTAAAAGATATTGTTGTAGAGGGGTCAAATGTATCTTTAACTATCGATATTACATCCTCAGCAGATGAGGTAAAAGCACAGCTTACACAAGAGGCGACAACAGAGCTTAAAAAGCTTGGGTTTGAGAATATCGCTATCAATATCAAAGCACCACAGCCACCAAAGCAGATGTCTAACACCATAAGCGGTAAAAACATCGCTCCACATGTGAAGAGTTTTGTGATGGTAAGTTCAGGAAAGGGTGGGGTTGGTAAATCAACCACTTCTGTAAATCTTGCAATTGCTATGGCGATGCAGGGTAAAAAAGTGGGACTTCTTGATGCAGATATCTATGGACCGAATATTCCTCGTATGATGGGTGTAACAGACCAAAAACCTGAGATTCAGGGGAATAAAGTACTTCCTTTGAAAGCATATGGTGTAGAGGTTATGTCTATGGGTTCACTGATGGAACCAGGTCAATCACTTATCTGGAGAGGTTCTATGATTATGAAAGCTATTGAGCAGTTCTTAAGAGATATTCTCTGGTCAGAACTTGATGTACTTGTTATTGATATGCCTCCGGGAACTGGTGATGCACAGCTGACACTTGCACAATCTGTTCCAGTTACAGCAGGTATTACGGTTACAACACCTCAAGAGGTATCTTTGGATGATAGCAGACGTTCACTGGATATGTTCCAAAAGCTTCATATCCCAACAGCAGGTATTATTGAGAACATGAGTGGATTTATCTGCCCTTCATGTGATACTGAGTCTGACATTTTTGGTATGGGAACAACTGAACCTGTAGCAAAAGAGTACGATACCAATGTTATTGCCCGTATCCCTATAGAACCAGCAATTAGAGTAGGTGGAGATACAGGTATGCCTGTTACGTACCATAAGCCAGACTCTCATACAGCAAAGCGTTATCAGGAAGCTGCATCTAACCTTCTTGCATTTATTGATAAAGTCAACACCGAGGGTGGTGCAGACAACCAAGCTATCCAACCGACAACACCTCCTGGTGTAAGTGCATGTAGTACAGGGGCAGGTGCTGCTTCAGCTCAGGCACAAAGCAGTGGAAAAAGCTCAGGAGGTTGTGGTTGCCACTAACTCTCTTCCTCTATAGAGCAGTATGGGCATCTCTGCCCATATAAAATATAGACTCAAAAAAATAGATTATCGCACACTCTTTCTTACCCCACTTCTGCTATAATTTCCAAATACTCAATTTACAGATAGGATAGATTTATGACATCAGCAGAAAAATTAAAAAACCTTTTAGAGCTAGAGATTATACCAGATTTAGAAGTAGCCATAGATGAACTTTTTGCTTCCATAGATAAAGCAAAGAGTGCTTCAAAAGAGCAAAAAGAGGATCTTGAAGAGATGCGTGAGATGCGTACAGAGTGTTTTGCTATCATTGAAGAGCTTAAGAGAGATGAACTTGAAGAGGATGAGATAGAAGATCTTCTAGCAGAGCTTGTAGAGATGAAGACAGAGGAGTAGTAGCCACTCACACTCCTGTAAAATCATAAATTAGCTATCCTAAGAGGTAGTGATAAACAAGCAGACTTGAAGCGTTACATAAAATGATAAAGATGTTGTCTGAAGTATAGATTTGGATAATCTTAAGTACCGAATGTTATGGGTTTACGTATATTTGTTGCTCAACAATGACTTTTTTAAAAGGAGGAAGAATAAAAAGTTTTTGCTCGGTACTTAAGATATGAAGTAATTATATCCAAATAAGATAAAATTACTCTTAATTAAATAGATTATAACAGTAATTATTTGAACTTATTTTATAGATATTGTTTCTATGATTGGATGGGCTATCAAAGAAGTATAGAGTAAACCCAAAAGAGGGAGAAATAATATGTCAAATTGACATATTATTTAAGTGAGGAGAAGGAACTATTCTACCGTCACAGACTTTGCCAAGTTTCTAGGCATATCTACATCATTTCCCAATCTTATAGAGATTTCAAGTGCAAGCAGTTGCGTTACTACCATCATCTCAAAAAACTCTAACATAGGATGAGAGTCATATCTGGTTTGTATGAAGTCATCGGCTAGGTCAAATCTCTCTGGTGAGATAGCAAGTATGGTAGCATCTCTGGCACTAAGCTCCTCTACATTACTACGTATCTTGTCATAGTGCATTGTCTTTGGCATCAGTGCTATAGTGAAGAGTTCACTGTCTGCAAGGGCAATGGGACCATGTTTCATCTCTCCTGCGGGGTATCCTTCTGCGTGCAGGTAGGAGATCTCTTTGAGTTTCAGTGCACCTTCAAGTGCTAGTGGATAGAAGATATCCCTTCCTATAAAGAAGAATCCATGCCCATGAAGGTATCTTTTGGATAGTCTATGGATTTTTGCGTGTAACACATCTGTAACTATAAGGGACTTAGGGGTATGAAGCATCGCATTTATCTCTTTAACTAAGAGCTCTTGAGAGATACTTTTTCTCTCTTGTCCCATATAGAGTGCAAGCATCCAAAGTACCATGGTCTGTGTGGCAAAAGCTTTGGTACTTGCTACCCCTTTTTCTATCCCCGCTCTAGTAAGGATAGCAGTGTCACTCTTTCTGACAATAGAGGAGTTGTCAACATTACAGATGCTAAGGCTTTTAAGTCCAGCTCTTTTTGCCATTTTAAGCGCTTCTAGTGTATCGGCTGTCTCACCACTTTGTGAGATGGTAATAAAGAGTGTATCCTCTGTGAGCAGAGGCTCTTTGTATCTAAACTCAGAAGCGATCTCCACATCACATCTTATCTTTGCCAAACGTTCAAAAAGATAGGCACTCGTAAGGGCAGAGTGGTAACTTGTCCCACACGCACAGATCTTGATTGCTCTAATCCCCTCAAGGAGCCTGCTGTCAATCTCCTCAAAGGCTATAGCATCATCAAGTACACGACCCATCATTGTCCCACTCATGACACGGCTCTGTTCATAGATCTCTTTTTCCATAAAAAATCTATATCCATCTTTTTGTGCAGATATTTTATCTCCTAAGAGTCTTTGTGTCGTAAAGCTTTTTTCTCCATTGGCATCAAAAAGTTTTACCTCTCCTTTTTTGGCATATCCATACTCACCATCTTCAAGATAATAGACCTCTGTCGCTTTTCCGATGATGGGGGTATCAGAAGAGGCAAAATAGACATCATCACCATCAAAACCTATAAGCATGGGTGAACCATTTTTAGCAAAGAAGATGGTGCCTGGCTCTGACTCTGTGATGAGAAGTGTGGCATAGGCGCCATCTAGTCTTTGAATTGTCTGCTCAAATGCACTAAATGCTGAAGTGGCATTTTTGTTATTTTTTTCAAAAAGGTGTACAATGGTCTCTGTATCGGTTTGGCTTAAAAAGGTGATACCTTCTTTCTGTAACTCCTCTTTTAACTCTTGGTAGTTTTCGATAATACCGTTATGTACAACATAAGAGTAACTTCCAATATGAGGATGGGCATTGAGTTCAGTAGGTTTTCCATGGGTTGCCCAGCGAGTATGACCAATAGATATACCAAAACCGTTTGAAGTGAAGTTTTTTGTCTTCTCTCTGAGGTTGGCAAGTTTTCCAATGGATTTATAGTTGTTTAGTCTATTCTCTTCTATAACAGCAATTCCAGCAGAGTCATATCCACGGTACTCAAGCTCTTGCAATCCATCCAGCAGTATCTCTTTTTTCTCTTTTAATCCCAAGTATCCGACAATTCCACACATATTATCTGTCCCCTGTTAGTTTATCTATAATTGTTTTGACATTATGACAGAAGTTTCCATTCTTTTCGATGAGAAACATATCTCTTGTTCTGTTTTTTATAGTATGTATCTTGGCGGTTGCGATATCAATACCCAAACCATCGAAAATATCGATGATATAAGCAAGTAAACCTTTTTGATCTTTGCTGTTAAGAAGCATGGATGCATAACTTTGTGAGTGATGACAATCTATTTTTAACTCTTCTCTTTTGATAGAAGGTGCTTGAAGGATACCTCTGTCTTGTTTGACAAAAGCATCATGTATGATCTGTTCTATCTGTGGCAGGTCATCGGCTGTTACTTTTTCGGTAAAATCAATTTTAAAGTATTTATACGCATCAAAGAGTTTGCATATATCCATATTGACCACTCCTAATTGAGCGAGTTTAGTAAGCAGATACCCTAAGTTCAATGACTCTTTTCGAATAATCTCTATGGTTAAATGTGTTTCATTAAGCAATCTAAACTCATACTCTTTGAGTGTAAATGTTCTTCTACTAATGCCAATGATCTCTTCAGGGCTATAGCGTAGAAAAAAGAGGTTGGAAGGAATCTGTAAAATCTTTTTTTGTTCACTCTTTTTTAAAGAGGTAAAGAGGGGATTGCGTTTGAGTGCCTGCTCTTTTTTTAGACGTTTTGCCGTCTCATTGAGTATCTGTGTATGGATTAATGCCTGAATAGATTGTTTATAGAGGGTTTTGAGGAGTTTTGCATTAAATGTATTATAGATACCCTCTCCCACACCACACATATCTGCATAGGTCAGGATGTAGATAAGGTCTAAGAGTTTTTTTGTTTTGAAGTGGGCGGCAAACTTGAGTATAACCTTTTCATTATATAGATCTTCTCTTTGTGCGACATTACTCATGAGTGTATGGTAGAGTATCAGTGTTTCGCCCATTTTGATAAGTTTTTCATCAAACTGAAGTTTTTTTGCAAAAATTTTAAAAAGTGATGCCCCTACAGAATGATGTTCACGCTTGCGTCCTTTCCCTACATCATGCAAAAAAGTAACCAGCTTAATCAGGGCTTTTTCGTCAGGGATCAATGTTTGAAACAGTGTCTCTATAAAAGAGTCTTCTATATTTTCTAAATGTTTGAGAGACTTAAGAGAATGGATATCTACTGCATACTGATGGTACCCGTCAAATTGTGGGAGATCTACAACTTTTTTGATGGGAGGAATCACATATTTCAAAAGTCTTGCATAGGAGAGTGTATTAAGTATGGAGTAGCTATGAGGCTGATAAAATATCTTACCTACTGTCTCATAGAGTGGTGCATCCAACCGTTCAGGTTTTGTTGCATCGACAAGTTTTTGTAAAAAGGTAGAGTGTGCATAAAAAGGGTTTTTGGCATGGGTACATAACTGTTTTAAAAGAGTATTGATATCTTCTCTTTTTGGATATCGTTTTGGGTAGAGAAAGTTTGTTGAGTTGGGTAGATCAATATACTCTTTGGTTAAGATATCAAGCCAAATCATACTATAGAGTCGTATGATTTTAAGATTTCCTATCACTTTTCTCACAAACTTCATATGCCCCTTTTCGCTGGAGTCATACCCTAGAAGTTTTGCTACATCCGGGATAAGTTCAAGTCGCAGTCTATCCTCTTTTTTGTGTGCTACAAGGTGTAATGCAGCACGAACACGGAAGAGAAACTCCAAGGCTATACGAAATGTACGATACTCCTTCTCCTCTACAATACTACTAGGTAGATTTTTGATATTATTAACATTGTAGAGAATTTTACCTATCCAAAAGACCAAATCAGAATTACGAAGTCCACCAACCCCCTCTTTAATATTTGGCTCCATAGTAAGAGGGAATTTCTTATGTTTTTGTTTCTGCTCATCGAGTTTGAGTTTGATAAACTCTTTGGGGTTATCATGGCGTATCTGAGTAATAGCATTTTGGGTCTCTACCCAGATAAAGTGAGAACCCTCTATAAAACGGGACTCTATCAAAGCGGTTTTGATGGTGATATCTGTTTTTGAAATTTTATAGAGCTCTTCAACGGTATGTACACGATGTCCAAGCTTCAGTCCTGTATCCCAGAGGATATAGAGCATTTTTTCTATCATCTCTTTGAGATTATAGCCGGGGATATCTTTATAGACAATCATCAAATCGATATCAGAGTGTACACAGAGTTGCTCCCTTCCATAGCTTCCTAAAGCAATGAGACCAAGAGGTATAGAGTTCTTCATAGGAAGATAGTCTCCAAACATTCCACGTGCCGCAACCCTGTAGACAATCTTTAAAATACTGTCTATCTTTTTGGTATGTTTGACAAGGAAGTCTTTTCCTCCAGAAGTGGCAAATGTCTCTTCGAGTGTATCAAGATAGGTATTGATCTCTTGTTTGAGGACTTTGGCTATCTCGAAGTCAGGGGCATTGTCATACAAAAGTTCTTCTATTTGAGCTTTAACACTGTTCAATACAAACTCCTAAACTTTTATTGGTATAATACCCAAAACGCTTAAAATAATGAATGGATACTATTTAGATGGATTTAATAGCTAAAGTACGTAACAAAGAGAGACTTACCCAAAAAGAGGGTGAAGCTCTATATGATTTAGACCTTTATACTTTAGGTGAATTGGCTGATGAGATACGACAAGAGAAGTACGGAAAGAGAAGCTATTTCAACATCAACCGCCATATTAACCCTACCAATGTCTGTGCTGATATCTGTAAGTTCTGTGCCTACTCTGCAAGTAGAAAAAACCCTCATCAGTATACGATGTCCCATGAGGAGATTTTGGAGATTGTGAAGCACTCTGTTAAGAAGGGTGCCAAAGAGATGCATATCGTCTCTGCACACAATCCCAATGATGGGGTAGAGTGGTATATGGGAGCTTTTAGAAAGATCAAAGAGCAATTTCCCGATCTACATATCAAGGCGATGACCGCAGCAGAGATAGATTTTTTAAGCAGAGAGTATGGTCTGAGTTATGATGAAGTACTTGACTTGATGATAGAGAGCGGTGTGGACTCAATGCCGGGTGGCGGAGCAGAAATTTTTGATGAAAAAGTACGAGAGTACCTCTGTAAAGGCAAAGTCACTTCCAATCAGTGGCTTGAGATACACCAAAAGTGGCACGAGAGAGGACGACAAAGTAATGCAACGATGCTTTTTGGCCATGTAGAGACAAGGGCACATCGTATTGATCATATGATTCGTCTACGAAACTTGCAAGATAAAACAGGTGGATTCAATGCCTTTATCCCGCTTGTTTACCAAAGAGAGAACAATTTTCTAAAAGTTAAAGAGTTCCCTACAGGTCAGGAGATACTTAAAACTTATGCTATTAGCCGTATTATCTTAGATAATATACCACATATCAAAGCCTATTGGGTCACAGCATCTATCAACCTCGCACTTATTGCTCAGGAGTTTGGTGCAGATGACTTGGACGGAACCATAGAAAAAGAGTCTATCCAATCAGCCGCAGGTGCAGATAGTAGTCAGGGGATGAATCTGGATGAGTTTGTTTCACTTATCAAAAACTCTGGGTTTATACCGGTTGAAAGAGATAGTCTCTATAATGAATTAAAAGAGTATTGATGCAGAAGCTCTATTATTCCTATGAAGATTTTCTTACAGATACCAAACGATTAACACAAAAAATTGACTGGGAGTTTGATGCAATCATTGCCATTGCTAGAGGAGGGTTGAGTATAGCCCAGTTTTTAGGTGAGTATTATGATATAAGAGAGGTCTATAGTATCAATACGGTTGGTTATGATGGTGAGAAAAAATTAGATAGAGTTAAAGTATTTAATACGCCTAAAGTAAAAGAGCATTCAAAAGTACTTATTGTAGATGATATAGTCGATTCAGGAGATACTCTTATAGAAGTATTGGGGATATTGCACAATAGCTATCCTCAAACTACTTTTAAGACAGCGTCTCTTTTTTATAAAAAAAGTGCTAAAATAGCTCCAGATTGGTACGTCAAAGAGGCAAATAGATGGATAGACTTTTTTTGGACAGTTGATATGCACAAAAATAGAGATTCCTAATAGCAGGAAGTGACTAATGGTACTAATGATAGATAATCTTAATCCTACCTATTTTCACTAATCTTCAATAAATTGTCTAATATATCTACCTATTTTATGTTATAATTGTTTTATAAAGTTAACAAAAGAGCAATTATGGACAAAAAAGAGATATTAGCTATCTTAGAAGATTGGAACTATTGGTCTAAACCTTTTAAGGAAAGCTTTATGCGTAAAGGCTATGAGGATGAAGTAGCACATAAAGCCAGTACAAATGAAATAATTTTTCTTAAAGGGGTGAGGCGTAGCGGAAAGTCAACTATTCTTTTGAATCATATTCAAAATCTTATCAAAGAAGGTATCCCTAAAGAAAATATTTTGTTTGTGAATCTGGAAGATCCCAGGTTTGCAACCTCCTTATCTCTGGAGCTTCTCGAAGAGATAAAGCAGGCATATATCTATTATCTAAATCCTCAAGGTAAGCCTTATATATTTTTAGATGAAGTACAAAATATAGATAGATTTGAGAAGTGGTTACTTAAAGAGTATGAACTACAAACATCACACCTTTTTGCTACAGGTTCCAATTCCAAACTTTTAAGTAAAGAGATAGGAAGTTCTCTTAGTGGAAGGTACTTGGATATACAGGTCTTTCCACTTAGTTTTAGAGAGTATTTGTTATTTAATCATATTAGCATTAAAAAACCCTATGATCTCATAAGTAAGCATATAGAGATAGAGCGTCATTTTGAGCAGTTTATGCTGTATGGTGGTTTCCCAAAAGTTGTACTAACAGAAGATATATCATTGAAAGAAGCTGAACTGAAAAGTTATTTTGATTCCATTTTACTTAGAGATATCGTTGCCCGTTACAAGTTAGATAATTTTAGAATTTTGGAGCAGCTGTCCATTTTTCTTTTGTCTTCTATTTCCAATGCCGTCTCTATTAGTAAGGTAAAGAACAGACTTGGTGTTTCTCATGATCTTGCCAGCAGATACATGGAGTATTTGGAAAATACATATATGATCCAATATGTACCACTATTTGATTGGTCTTTACAGAAACAGTATGTCAATCCAAAGAAAATATACTCCATAGATACAGGACTTTCCAAGAGAGTTTCCTTTGAGGTAGGTAAGCGTATTGGAGATATGCTAGAGAACATAGTCTATCTTGAATTGAAGCGAAGATATGATGAAATTTATTATTTTAAAACAGCACAGGGATATGAAGTAGATTTCCTAATTAAGGAGTATGAGCAAATTACTAGCCTGATACAAGTGAGTCAAACGCTTACTGATGATAAGACTAAAAAAAGAGAACTGAGAGCTTTGGTGAAAGGGTCTGATGAGTTAAAACATTCAGAAAATATAAACTTAGTGCTTTTAACTATGGATAAAAGCTATACTGAAATCATAGATGATGAAACAATTAAAGTTATCAATATATTGGAATGGTTGTTACTTGATGAGCAGTAGAGTTTTTTCAGTAGCTATAGTGGGGTAAAAATGTGGAAAAAATTGGCATCCTTTACCACCCCTAAATTCCATAGACACTTCAAAGTGCTGTATTGATAGATGACATGTTGTTTTGTTTACTTATTTTTTACATTTATTAACTGACCTTACGTACTTTAGTAAAATATGCAAATTTTAAATTGTGGGACTAAAATGCGTAAAATTTCTTCATGTGCGTAACATCAGCAT
>CAZOBE010000016.1:0-6179 GCA_964578205.1 uncultured Sulfurovum sp.
TAACTCCCTCAAATACGCATTTTTATAATAAAAATATTTCACTTAGAATTGCTGTCAAATACTATGTTAATGAAATATTTATAAACTATATGCTATAGTTCCGTTCCTAAAAGTATTGATGAGTGTTTTAGTCATTAAAAGTAGTTGTCAGTACTTGTTACTATAATGCATATTTTTTCCTCGAAATAGGCATTAGAACAAAAGAGAGAATATACAAATCAAAGGATAGAACATGACAATGATTAGAATGACAAGAATGGGTAGAAAGAAAAAGCCATTTTATAGAATTGTAGTAACAGACAGTAGAAAGAGAAGAGACGGTGGTTGGATTGAGGCAATTGGTCACTACAATCCAGTAAGTGCAAACAAAGATCTTACACTTGATGAAGAGAGATTGAACTACTGGTTAAGTGTTGGTGCACAAATGAGCCCAACAGTAAAAAGATTGGCTGGAAAATAGTCTTAGATGGTTGATACATTCCTCACTACCTACGCCAAGCTGCTAGTAAACAACCCTGAAGATATCTCTGTAGAGATTACAGAGGTGAATGAAGGGTTTGATGAGATTACAATCTTTGCAAACAGTGAAGATATCGGTAAACTCATTGGTAAAGAGGGAAAGATGATCAGCTCCATCAAAACAGTCATTTCAGGCTGTAAAGCAAAAGGTGGTAAAAACTACCGTGTCAATGTCAAACCTGCGGGGTAACTTCACAATGTCAGGTGACACATTTTTCATCGCACAGATTGGACGTACTGTTGGACTTTGGGGTGATTTGAAATTTCATCTTCATACAGATTTTCCGGAACAATTTAAAGTAGGACAAACCTATCAGAGCAGTCGTGGTGAACTTACCATTGCTGATATCAATTTCAAGCGTGGAACGGTACGTTTTAGCGGTTATGAGAGTGTGGACTTGGCAAAAAAACTTACCAACGCAAAGCTCTATGCCAGTGAAGAAGAGACCAAAGTGCATTGTCAGCTCCAGGAGGGTGAATACTTTTGGTTTGATGTGATAGGGTGCAGTGTAGAGCAGGATGGTGAAGTTTTGGGAAGAGTCCGAGAGATACAGCGTATGCTTGATGTAGATTATCTGGCAATCGATACGGATAGAGCATTGCTAAAAGATGGCATGGCAAAACACTTTTTACTCCCCTATATTCCAAGATATATAGTGCATACAGATGTAGAGGCCAAAGTAGTCTTTACAAAAGATGCAAAAGATATTTTAGAAGCAAGTTAAGAGTAAACACTTCATGCATTTTTCTTTTGTTACACTCTTTCCCTCTCTTATTAAAGGGTATTTCTCAGAGAGTATTTTGGCACGTGCTATCGCAGATGAGAAGATCAGTATCGATTTTTATAACCCTAGAGACTTTACTACAGACAGGCACAACAGAGTAGATGCACCTATGATAGGTGGTGGAGCGGGGATGCTTATGACCCCGCAACCTTTGATGGATACAATTGAAAAGATTAAAGAGACCTCCCCTAATGCACATATACTCTTTTTGACTCCTGTTGCAAAACCGTTTAAACAGAATGATGCCAAACGGCTGGCAAAGAAAGAGCATATAGTCTTTGTAAGCGGACGTTATGAGGGGATAGATGAACGTGTCATAGAAGCCAAGGCAGATGAACTCTTCTCTATAGGAGACTTTATCTTAACCGGTGGAGAGTTGGCAAGTATGGTGGTTTGTGATGCAATTAGCAGAAATGTTGAAGGGGTACTAGGAAACAGTGAGTCTCTCTGTGTTGAGAGTTATGAGAGTTCACTTCTTGAAGCACCATCTTTTACAAAACCTAAGAATTATGAGAACAGTGAAGTTATTTCAGAGTTCTTAAAGGGTAATCATAGTAAAATCACGGACTTAAAAAGAGAGTTAGCTTTGTGTAAAACAAAGTATTTCCGACCAGACTTATACAAAAAGGTATAATAGATGAGAAACAAATACATTGAAAGCTTCGAGAAAGCACAGATAGAAAGTAAGAGTGTTCCTGATTTTAGAGCAGGGGATACAGTTAGAGTAGCCGTAAGAATTAAAGAGGGTGAAAAGACAAGAGTTCAGAATTTTGAAGGTCTCTGTATCGCAATTAGAGGTCAAGGAACTGGTAGAACATTTATGGTAAGAAAAATCGGTGCCAACAGTATTGGTGTTGAGAGAATTTTCCCACTCTACTCTGAGAGTATCGAGAGTATCGAAGTACTTAGAAGAGGTAGAGTAAGAAGAGCAAAGCTATTCTATCTTAGAGAACTTAAAGGTAAAGCAGCAAGAATCAAAGAGCTTAGAAGAAGATAATCTCTCTTTTTAGGATACACTCTTTTATCTTCATCATAAAGAGATTAGCACTCTCTTTGTGAGACACTTTTTTCTACATAAAACAGAGTCAACAAAATCTCTATTACAATATCAATTTTTCAATAAAATCGCTATAATACTGTTTAAAACAGACTTAGGATATTTTACTATGTTGTCAGCTATAAAAAATCGAGTGATATCAATTTTTCAACTTATACTGGTTATTATCTATATTCTTTTTGAAGAGTTGATTTGGGAGGGGATTGCCAAGCCTGTCTATGAGGCTCTGCATGCATTGAAAATCCTCCAGAAAGTAGAATTAAAACTCCAGAAAGTCAGCGCAACTGTAGTAATCTTCTTTTTTATGATACTGCTTGGGCTTGTTGAGACATTGGGAATTTATGCAGGGGTACTCTTTGTAAGCGGTCAAGTACTATTGGGGCTTCTACTCTATATCTCAAAGATTCCGATTGCAGCTTTTACATTTTGGATGTTTAGGGTTACAGAAGATAAATTGATGCAGTTTGGATGGTTTAAGTGGTTGTATGAGTTGATGATGAATGGGATTGAGTGGTTAAAATCACGTGAAATATATCAAAAAACAATGGCGCGTTTGGCTCAGGTAAAAGAGGATCTTAAAAAGTATATCAAAGCGATAAAAGAGAGATACTTTTCCAAAGAGACTCCTTTTGTGAGGAGAGTAAAAAAACTTTACAAAAGAGTCAAAGAGTCACTGGCTGAGTAGGGAATGGTATGTTAAAGAGACCTGTATGGTTTTGGATAGCCCTTTTGGTGTTTGTTGTGACGGTTGTGATACTATTTGGGATAGAGGAGAGTCGCCCTTTTATTATAGCACTCTTTTTACGTATGCTATTTTTTCTCAAAAAAAATATAGTTACTGTTTTTGCAGCCTTTTTTCTTGTAAAAGGCAAGTTTGTTTTCAATCTTTTTCTTAAAAAGGTTACACTGCTCTTTGTTACAGGTTTGGGGAAGCGGTATGTAGTAGAAAAGGTATTGATACATCACTTTAAACTGCATTTTCTAGACCATATAAAGGGTGATATTCAAAAATTAGTACGTCATGCCAAAGAGAATTTTTACAATTTTTCTTTAGGCAAAAAGGTAATTGCTATTATCACTTTTATCGGATCATTGGGTTTTATTGCCAAATTTACAGGTTGGTTCTTGGCAATCAAGGTCTTTGTTGCAAAAATATGGAGTTTTCTACTCTCTGTTTTTTTAAAAACAGGTTCGGCTGTTGCCTACTTCTTTACCGATTATCTTTGGAATAGCCATATTGCACCCATTATTGAAGTAGTACTCTTTTCATGGATACTTTCATGGATGGAGAGAGTTCCTTATTTGAAGAGAGGTTTGTATCAAATATATGCTCTTTTTAGTTCAATGTTTGGTTGGGTGGAGTATTCTCTAAAGAGACTCTTTCATCTACCATATAAACGCTTTTTACAATGGTTAGCAAAGAAGCTACAAAGTGCTATCCATCATTTTATAGGAGAGAAACATCTCTCTTTATTTGAACAACTCAAAGAGGCAAGAGAGGTACGACCCAATGCACATGTGAGACTTTTAGAGAAGCGTAAAGCAAAAAGAGTGAAAAAGAAGTCATATATCTCAGCTTGGGATAGAGTCAAAGAGAGACGAAAAAAAAGAGCTCAATAAGATCTGTTTTTCATCGCCTGTCTGGCTTCTCTCTCAAGTGTTTTTGCCTTCATGGATGCACGTTTATCATGTAACTTTTTCCCCTTGGCAATGGCAATGCTCACTTTAGCAAGGTTACGCTCATTGAAGTAGATCATCAGTGGAATTATAGTCAAACCCTCTTTATGGACTTTGCCAAATAGCTTGGCGAGCTCTTTTTTATGTAAAAGCAGTTTTCGGGGTGCACGTGTATCGGGGCTATAGTTTCTATTGGTTGTCTCCAGATGAGCGATATGCGCATTCATCAAGTAGAGCTCTCCCTGGATAAAACGGCAAAAGGCATCAGAGAGATTCGCACGCTTTGCACGAAGGGCTTTGACCTCTGAACCTTGCAGTACAATGCCTGCTTCAAACTTTTCAAGTATCTCATAATCGTGTCTGGCTTTTTTATTTTGTGCAATGATATTGATAGCCACGTATGTACCTTATTTTAGTAGACTTCTTTCATAAGCTATTGAAAAGAATCTATTCTATATTTTCTGGAATTATATCATAAATGGTCGGGTAAAGAGGAGGTTAGTTTTCTTTCACCCTAAAAAATGTACTCCCACTCCCAGAAAAGAACCATCCATTTTTGGCTACATTCTTCAACTCAGGGTATGCTATAAGTGAAGCAGCGTAAAGATCGTTTAGTATGATGGGATCTGCCATGGCATCAAGTAGGGTTTTTGAATCAAGCCTCTCCCAGCCCATGAAACTGCATAGAGTGATGTTGTCTAGTAGATATTCTTTAAATGTTTTGTATACCACAGCAGTGTCACATCCTATATCAGGGGTGTAGAGTTCTAAAGAGAGTGGCTCTTCATCAAATGGCTCTACTATCTCACCAAAGCCACTTACATTTGCAGAAGGGTAGTTGTAGATGAAGAAAGGCAGGTCAGCTCCTATGGTACTTCCTATCTTGGCTAATTCTTCAGTGCTTATCATCAGGTTACACGCCTCTTTAACCAAACGCATAAATGCTGCGGCATCTGAACTGCCTCCACCCAGTCCAGCTTGACTTGGGATACGTTTTGTGACGACTACTTTATGTTTGTAGAAGAAGTTAAGTATGTCGAGGTCACCTGTATGAGCATTGAGTGCTTTGTAGGCTTTATAGATGGTGTTGGACTCAAGAGGTACACCTTCACAGCCTTCTATAGTGAAGGTGTCACATTCGCATGGCTCAAAGGTAATGGTGTCGTAGAGCTCTTCGACCCGCATAAATCTTGAGAGTAGGGTATGGTAACCGTCTTTATGACCGGTGATCTTTAAAAAGATATTTACTTTTGCATGGGCTTTAATGGTATGCATAGTATTCCTTTTGTATCTTATTGTGTAAATTTTTCTATACGATTGAGTTTATATTTTATCACACCTTCACTAATCTCAATAATCGAAAAAAAGTTCTCTGTCTCTATGATATAGAGACCATCTTCTTTGATGCTGAAGTAGTCAATAGAGAGTTTTTTACCCAGTTCAAGATAGGTTTCATCACCACTATAGTGATTTCTTGGTAAGGCAAGATACTTGAGAGGATTAAGTGCTTTTTCGTTATCAAATCTAAATTCGCCTTCATGGATGCGGTGTAAAGAGGAGAGTGTACCCTCAAACCCAAGTTTGTCTGCAATGAGTGCCCCTAAGCTTCGGATATATGTTCCCTCACTTACCGTAGCTTCAAAATGGACAAAAGGATGGTTGTAGTGGATAAGTCTCATATCATAAATGGTTGAAGTGATGGTTTTAAGAGCAACCTCTTTATCCTCTCTGGCAAGTTCATACGCCCTTTTCCCATTTATCTTTTTTGCACAAAATTTAGGAGGATAGTAGGTGAGCTCTCCGAGTAGTGAATGTAGCACTTCTTTTATGTGGCTTTCATCAAAAGCCTCAACCTCTTTTATGCTATCTATCTTCTCTATATCCAGACTAGGGGAGTTTGCTCCCAGCCATAATGTCGCTTTATAGCTTTTAGGGGTTTTTTTGAGGTATTGAAAAAGTTTGGTGTATTGTCCTGTAGCTACAATAAGAGAGCCTGTAGCAAAGGGGTCAAGAGTACCTGAAAAACCTACTTTTTTGGTATGGTATTTTCTTTTGACATAGCCCATGTAACTATTGGATGAGCGGAAGATGGGTTTGTTTACAACAAAAAGTCTATTCATCAAAAGATACCTTTTGGTAAG
>CAZOBE010000016.1:6279-14869 GCA_964578205.1 uncultured Sulfurovum sp.
AGATGGGTTTGTTTACAACAAAAAGTCTATTCATCAAAAGATACCTTTTGGTAAGGGTGAAGAGTGAAGAGTGAATAGTGAAGGGTGAATAGTGAAGAGTGAATAGTGAAGAGTGAATAGTGAAGAGTGAAGAGTGAATAGTTTGTGTGTGTAGTGCTATTTTTCATGCCTTATTCTCCATTAAATAGATTTTACAAATGAACTAAGTATCTCTTTTTTATTTCCGCCAAAGTTAATGAGGAGTTTATACTCGTTTCCTGAGCGACTGGCTGACTGTACACGTCCTATACCAAAAATCTTGTGTTTGACAAGATCCCCTTTTTTAAATGTTGAACTTTTGGTGATTTTGAGACTGGTATCAGGGATAAGTCCTGCTTCTCCGAGAAAACGGCTCTTTGTAAGCATCTTACGGCGACCTTTATAGAATCTGCTGTCCACATAGCAGAGTGTAAGGTGAGATTTGGCTCTAGTGATAGCCACATACCCTAAACGTCTCTCCTCCTCCATATTGCACCCCTCGCCAAGGAGAGGAAAGAACTCCTCTTCCAGACCGATAACAAAGAGGTGTTCAAATTCCAAGCCCTTTGCAGCATGTATACTCATGATAGTGATGGTGTCTTCTTCGACCTGGTCTTGTTCACTTTGCAGTGAGATGTCGTTGAGGAACTCATCGAGTGTAAGGTCATGGTTTTTGGTGACACTATCTCTAAAGTATCCGTAAAACTCATCGATGTTTAAGATGCGGTCAACCCCATCGACCATACCTGCATAGTGCTCTTTAAGCTTGATACGCTCTTCAAAGAGTGTGATGAACCTCTTTAGGGTATGCTGTGCCTCCTCTTGTAAAATTTTTATATCTTCAAGGAGTGCTGTAAGTGCATTGGCTACTTTTTTGCTTACCACGACAGGTAATTCACCATTTAGAGATTTTTTGATATAACCATATAGTGAGAGTTGATTCTTAAAAGCTTCATTTTGAAGCTTCTCTAAAGAGGCTTTACCTATGCCTCGTTTAGGTTTATTGATGATACGTATAAGTGAAAAATCATCATGAGGATTTGTAAGTACTCTAAAGTAGAAGATGATATCTTTAATCTCCGCACGTTCATAAAAGCGCATACCGCCGATGAGTTTAAATGCTATCCCCTCTTTAGTAAAACCCTCTTCAAGAGAACGTGAAAGTGCATTGATACGGTAAAGTACAGCGATCTCATCCGGGTCAGTACCTCTGTCTAGTAGCTTTTGTATCTCTTTAGCGATAGCTTTTGCTTCATGCGATTCATCCAGAGAGTGCATGAGTTTTACCTCTTCACCCTCTCCTCTATAGCTGACAAGTTTTTTCCCCAGACGTGTTGAGTTGTGCTCTATAAGGCTATTTGCTGCTTTTAGGATGGGTGTTGTTGAACGATAGTTGGTTTCAAGTTTGACTGTTTTTGTCTCTTTAAAGTGCTCAGCAAACTCTAAAATGTTACGTATGTTTGCACCTCTCCATCCGTATATGCTCTGGTCATCATCACCTACTACACAGAGATTTTCATGTTCACTGCAGAGGTGTTTAAGGAGTTGAAACTGTAGTTCGTTTGTATCCTGGTACTCATCTACCATGATATAACGGTAACGAAGGCTCGTCTCTTTTCGGAGTGCGTCATTCTCATTGAGTATCTTATAGGTGAGCATCAAAAGGTCATCAAAGTCAACAAGGTTATTCTCTTCGATATTGGCCTGATAGCGAACATATACTTTTGCTGCTTTTTTATAGTCAGGCAGTTCTGCTTTTTGAAGTACGACTTCAGGGGAGAGAAGTGAGTTTTTATATTTGGAGATCTCAGAGGCGATAAATGAGATGTTAAGGTCTATCTTCAGCTCTTTTGCAATGGATCGTAGGAGTCGTTTTTTGTCATCGCTGTCGATAATGACAAAGTTATTGCTTCTGCCTAGTTTTTCAATATGGAATTTAAGAAAAAGCAAGCCAAATTTATGGAATGTGCATAGGAGTGGAGGGTAATTTACTCTGCCTGCCATAAGCTTTAATGCTCTTTCACGCATCTCTTTTGCAGCTTTGTTTGTAAAGGTAAGGGTAAGGGTGTTGGCAGGGTCTATGCCTACTTCAGCAATAAGATATGCCAGTCTTGAGGTGAGTGTTTTGGTCTTTCCGCTACCTGCACCTGCAAGGATAAGCATTGCTCCGTCTATATGTTCTACTGCCTGACGTTGTGATGGGTTAAGCCCATTTGAAATTGTTTTCATAACTTTATTACCCTCCTGAAGACCTGATTGCAATACTTTGTTAAAGCCAGGTTAATAGATTAATTATACCTTTAAATTGATTAATAATACTTATTGAGATAAATTCAATAAGTATTAGTTATGTATAATTAAGTATAACCTGCTATAATGTCTATGAATTTTTTATAAGTATAAATATAATAAGGAAACCTAATGTTAAAAGACTTCGTAAAATTAGAGACTTTTTTGACTGTAGCAAGGGAGAGAAGTTTTTCTAAAGCATCAGCAAAATTGGGTATCTCTCAGCCTGCTGTTACGCAACAGATTAAATTTATCGAAAAATATCTTGGTGCAAAGATTATAGAGCGTAAAAAAAATGGAATCAGATTGACCAATGAGGGAGAGGAGCTTTATAAAATTGCAACGAGACTGGAAAAAGAGATCAACTCTTCAGAGAAAGATATACTTAAAATTATCAATAAAGAGATGACCTTTAGGTTAGGGGCATCCTTTACGATAGGAACCTATGTTCTGCCTGGTGAATGTCTCAATACTATGTCTAAAGCGATTGACAATGATATTAATTTAAGTATTGATTTAAGTGATACGATTATACAAAAATTAAAAGAGAGAAAACTGGATGTTGGATTGATCGAATCACCGGTGATGGATAGTGACTTGATCTATAGAGAGTGGTTGGAAGATGAGCTTGTCATTGTAAGTAATGTGCCTATTCCAAAAATAGTGAAAACTGAAGAGCTTTATGATTATAAATGGATATGTCGTGAAGAGACATCTCATACCAGACGTGTTGTTGCAGAGGTCTTTGAAGAGTTGGGTGTATCGTGTAAAAGTTTTGATGTGCTTAGTGAAGTGAGCAATACTATAGCCGTGCTTCAAACAATTAAAAAGAGTAAAAAAGATCCGAAAAATCCGGTGGTATCTGTCATCTCAAAACATGCAATAGCAGATGAGGTGGCTGCGGGTGAACTCTTTGAGGCACGACTTAGAGGTTATACGATGACACGTAAATTTTACATTGTTTACTCTAAAGAGAATAAACATGATGCTTATGTAGATAAGGTGGTAAACTATATCTTATCATGGCACTGTTAGTGTAGAGTGATTTGGGACTACCTCTTTTTCTTGAGGAGTTTTCTGTTTTCAGGATTACTCAGCAGTGCTTCCATTGATGATTTTTTAGTGGTATCTGTGGAGTATTTCTCTTTTTTTACCGGTTCAGCCATATTAATGACAATCGGTGCATCTCCTACAATAATCTGTTTGATTGCAAGTAGAGGTACCGTTACGGTTGAGCCGAAATTTTCACTTCCAAATCCCGCTTCAAAGATAAAATAGTCCCCTTCAAGTTTGGCACTCTCGTAAGTGTATCCGCTTAAAATAAACAAAACAGTCTCTTCAAATGTCTCTTTGATATACATAGGAATGTCAGGGTTGAAATGGATATATTTTGCTTTACATGCAAGTGCAAACTCTTGATTTTGCTCAAACAGATAGCTAATAGTTTGAATGAGATGCTCTTCAATGAGTGTACGATACTTCGGTGTCTGAAAAAGGTTAACAGTCATTACTCTTCCTGATTGTGATATGGTTTAGGATTTTAAATCCTAGCATAGCATTGATTAAAGCAACGTGTGTATAGTTGTCTAGTTCCTCTTTTCTGATACTCTTAGTGTGAAGAAAACCATCATCAATGAGTTTTGCTCTCATGGTACCTTGAAGCAGTGGTATTTCTGGTGTAAACCACTCTTTGCCATCATACAGAGCAATATTAGAGATGGTTGTATCTGTAAGATAGCCATCTTTTTCAATTATAACCTCATCTATATTAGGGTAAATCTTTAATAGACTATTTAGCTCATCTCTATTGGCATACTTATAGCTATACTCAATGTCTGAGGTGATAATTTTTAGTGTAGATATCTCTTTTGGTATATAGGGAATATACTCTACACTCTCTATCTTATGGCTATATATTATACGACAGCGATAGAGTCCCTTTGGTGGCGGTTTGATAAAAGAGGACAACTCTAACCTCTCTTTGGAGTCAAAAATATCTCTTCGACCTCTATCAAAACGTGCCTGATGGTAAGCAAGATTGGCTACTTTGCCATCTTCTATTTTGATTGTCTCCATCAGCAGTGTAGAGATGACCATCTATTACTCATCAAAAAGCTCTGTAGAGAGGTAACGCTCCGCAGTATCACAGAGGATAGTGACGATTGTTTTACCTTGGTTTTCACTTCGAGAAGCGACTTGATAGGCTGCATGCAGGTTTGCTCCTGAGGAGATCCCTATAAGCAATCCCTCCTTTTTTGCCATTTTTTTTGCCATGGCAAATGCCTCTTCATCACTCACGCAGATGATTTCATCATATATGGTTGTATTGAGGATATCGGGAATGAATCCTGCACCGATACCCTGTATCTTATGTGGTCCTGCCGGTTTACCGGAGAGTACCGAAGAAGCCGCAGGTTCTACAGCAACAGACTGCATAGAGGGGAGTCTCTTTTTGAGTACTTCAGAGGTACCGGTGAGTGTTCCGCCTGTACCGACTGCTGCAACAAAAATATCTACATTATCTCGGGTATCTTTGAGTATCTCAATAGCAGTAGTTTTTCTATGGATATCAGGATTATTCTGGTTTTGGAACTGTTGCAGGACTTTGGCATTGATAAGTTCACGCTCTAACTCCTGTGCTTTTGCTATGGCTCCATTCATCCCTTTTCCTGCGGGAGTCAGTACAAGTTGTGCACCTAAGTGTGTAAGCAGTTTGCGTCTCTCTATACTCATGGATTCAGGCATAGTCAGTATAAGTTTAAGCCCTTTTGATGCACAGACAGCTGCAAGTCCTATACCTGTGTTTCCACTTGTAGGTTCGATAATAGTTGTATCTTTATCTATCTCTCCACGCTTTAATGCTTCATTAATCATATTGGAAGCGATTCTATCTTTGACTGATGAGGTAGGGTTCATAAATTCACATTTGCCTAAGATGGTGGTACCAGTTTCACTAGAGAGTGAATCTATGTGTACTAAAGGGGTATTCCCTATTAACTCTTCTATATTTTTTGCAATCATTATTATACCTCCGTTTGACTCAATGGTCTAAACTCATAATTCTCCTCATCATAGTGTTCTATAAGTCCACTCTCAAGGTCATAATACCAGGCATGTAAGAAGAGTGTGCCCTCCTGGACTCTTCGCTTTACACCCGGATAGGTAAGCAGGTTATCAATCTGATAGATAACAGAGAGCTTCTCTGTATATCGAAGCAGTCTCTCTTTGGTATCACTCTTATAGGCTAAAAGTGCCACTCTTTTTACTTCAGAACCAAGTTCAAGCCACTTGATAGTATGGATATTTTCTGCAGTCTCCTCGATATCCTTATAGAGTGCCTCAATTGCACCACAGTGTGAGTGTCCACAGACAATAATATCTGAAATTTCCAGTATGCTTGTAGCATACTCTATGGCAGAAGCTGTAGCATGATAATCTTCATTTGGTTTAAAAGGGGCAACAAAATTGCCAATATTGCGTACAATAAAGAGGTCACCGGGTTTGGCACTTGTAATCATACTGGGCATTACTCTTGAGTCACTACACCCTATGAAGAGTGCTTTAGGATTTTGTCCTTCATCAACCAGTCTCTTGAAACGCTCTTTGTTTTTTCTGAATTTAACGGTTTGAAATGCACTATGCCCATCTTGAAACTCTTTAAGTTTGCTATCCATACTATATGACTCCTTTGGTATCATCTGAAGAGCTTACAATCTCTTTAACAGAGTAAGCGATCTCCTCACCGGCATAGATTGGTACGACACCGTTATATTCAGCAGGTACCCTGAAGCTCTTTTTCTCCAAAATAACCTCTTTGTTAAGAGGAGTTATACCATAGATACGTTGTGCATTGCCGGAGATAAACGCCTGCAGGTTTTCAAGTGCATCATGCTTTTCAAAAAGCTCAGCAAGTACCTGCAGTGCAATAGGTGCTGTAAATACACCAGCCGCACATCCGCAGGCCTCCTTGGCATGTTTGGGATGTGGAGCAGAGTCTGAACCGAACATCACTTTAGAATGGGCATTTAGAGCAACTTTGAGCAGGGCTTCTCTATCTTCGGGGCGTTTGGCTATGGGTTTACAGAAGAGATGAGGTTTTAGCATCCCACCTGCTACATCATCAAGGGTAATAAGAAGATGGTGTAGTGTAATAGTTGCATATAGATTATCAAATCTATCAAGCACTGCCACACACTCTTTGGTAGTGATATGCTCCATAACGATTTTTAGTTTAGGAAAGGCAGTTGCCAACTTCTCATATATAGAGACAAATTCAGTCTCTCTGTCCATCACAAAACCGTTGGTCTCGCCATGGATACACAGTGGAATGTTAAGTTCAGACATCGCTTCAAGTGCAGGACGTAACTCCTCTATATTAAAGCCACTCACTCCGCCTTCTGAGTTTGTGGTAATCCCGGCAGGATAGAGTTTGATAGCTGTTATCTCATCTCGTACAGACTCTAAAAAGGCCTTATCGTAGCAGGGTTTGAAAAAGAGTGTCATATAGGGTGTGAAGTTTTCATCACCTATGGCTTTCATAATACGCTCTTTGTAGGCAACAACCTCCTCTTTGTTACTTACTGGAGGTACAAGGTTGGGCATGATGATAGCCCCTGCAAAAGTACGGGCACTGGCTTTGGCGATATTTTCGAGCATCTCCCCATCTCTGAGGTGAAGGTGCATATCAAGTGGAGACTTTATCTTTAACAGAGGAGTGTTTAATGGCATCAAAATCCTTTAGTACATAGTATTGTGCATTGACAGGGTTTGTATTTTTGGGTACAAACCAATAGACTATTTCTATTTTGCCACAAAATTGATTAAATGTGAGTAATGCAGTGATCTTTGGTGGAGAGTAGGTTACTAGAGGGTAATCAATCCCTCCGGCAAAGAGTTGATTACAACGCAAAATGCGTAGAGTAGTTGCTATGAGTGCTTTAGAAGGAGTATTGAACTCAAACTGCCACTTGGCATACTCAGAGCATGTAGGGTAGTAGCGGCAGTTTGAGGGGAACATCCGGGAGAGATACTGATACCCTTTGATAGGAGCTATACGGAATTTTTTACTATTTTTCATTTAAGACCTTTAAAGTTGTACCATTTTCAATCACATAAGAGGGGGACATATTGGCAGAGTGGTAGATGGTGGTATGGTACTTTTTACTATAGTATTGTAACAGAAGTTTTTGCAGGGTGGGCTCTATGGAGGGGGTAAACCATCCATTGTTGCTTAAGACTATCATCTTTTTGGGAGATCCTTCATATAGTTTTTCACTTGTAGCTTCATAGCAGATAGCGTTACGGTAGGTTCTATTATCTATCTTATAGTCACTCACTATACTACTAGCCTCATAATCTATAGCCCCGTCATAGAAGATTTGATTGACCCATTTACTGAGCCAATCGGGAAGCGGATTGCTCTCTCCAAATGGGACAAGTATCACCTTATTTGCTACTTGAACATGGTTTTTAGTAAAGATATAGGTAGAGTTTCTTGGGATATTGCCATCTATATAGAGAGCACCTGTAACAATAGAGATATATTTGGATTTTGCCACTAACTTTTCAAATATTTCAGGGGAGTAGTTGAGAAATATAGGAAAAACAGACTCTGGAAATATAATAAGCCTCTTTTTTGCCTCTATAGCTTGGTCTATCTTTTTGAAAATGGCATCAAACTGTTGTGGGTGTAGAGACTTTTTCCATTTATTTTCAACAGAGGTATTTGTAGTAACTATCTCTATATCATCTGGTATCTTAGGTGATAGAGATGGTGTAGGCTGATAGGCAAACAGCACTAGAAAGATAAAAAGAGGTTCTCTTCTCCATATAGTTAAGATTAAAGAGATCAATATAAGTGCAAACTGCCATTTTTGGATACCAAGATAGCTCTCTACAAATATTAGCTCAGGTTTAAACCAGTCAAATCCGAAAGGGTGAATGTAACTTACTCCCAAAAGTCCAAGAGTTTTTAGGAGTAGTATCAGTAGTGACCCTCTCTCTGTCAAGGCTGAAGGCTGAACTCCAAAGGCTATCTTTTCACTTATGAAGGCAATTATCCAAAAGAGCATACCGTAGAGAAGAGCTATTGCAAGGATGGCAATAGGCATAGCCCATCCCATCTCATAGTGCTCAAAACTTAAACCTATCCACCAAAACCAAAAAAGTCCTGTAAAAGCCCCATAAAAAAACCACACTTTTCTCTCCTCTTTTAAGAGTAGATAGAGAGAGGTGAGTGCCAAAACAGTATTTGATAGAGGATGTGAAAACCCCCAGTGGTTAA